>JBBRGB010000064.1:0-15001 GCA_038241095.1 Phycisphaerales bacterium | reverse complement strand
CCTTCGCCGGGCTTGGCCTGGGCCTCCACCGCCGCGGCCAGGATGCCTGATCCGCGATGCTGTCCGCCACGGCTTGCCGTCGTGCCGCCCGGCAGTTGACGCAAGCCACCGCTGGATTGCCGCGAGCCATCCTTGCGTTTGCTTAGCCGCGCCCCATGCTGCGCCACGGCACTCAAATCCGCCAGCGTGGCTTTGTTGAAGACCGTGCCCAACACGCGGGCGCCCACGAGTTTGAGGAACGACATGGCGCGGTTGAAGCGCTCCTGCGTCTCGCCGCGGGGCACGACGACCACCACGCCATCGACTTCGCTGGCCGCCAGCAGGGCCTCGACGCTGCCGGGGATCGGCCCGGTGTCAAAGAGGATGATGTCGAAGTCGTGTGCCGCTTCGTCGATGAGTCGGCGAATGAGCCTGCACGACATGCGGCCGATGTGTTGCCGCTTGGCACCCAAGGCGGGCAATACCGAAAGCCCCGGCACGGTGGTGCGGATGAGGCAGCGCTCCAGCGACTCGCCTGCCATGAAGCCGATCAAGCCGATGTCATCGACACCCTGGGCGGTGAAAAGCTGGGCGTCGTGGGCATCGAGGTAGCCCATTTCGAGCATCACCGAGTCGAGCCGCTGTTCGGGAGCGGGGGCTTCCACCTCGGCGTTTTCGGCACGAAGGAAGGTGGACGAAGATTTGCCGGAAGCGTTGTCGGCGGCAGGTCGGACGGGGTAATCGGCGCTCAAGGTACGGTTGGTCAGATCGCAATCCACCAGCAGCGTGCGGCTCTGGGCCATCGCCAGCGACGACGCCAAGCCGACGGTGAGACTGGTCTTGCCCGCGCCCTTGGAGGGGCTGGTAATGGCAAACGCTTTTGCTCCCCCGGCCCCACCGCGCGAGGCCACCTGAATCATGGCGCGAATTTCATGGATCGCCAAGGCCGTCAACTCCGGGTCGTCATTGTCGGGATCACGCGGATGCAACTCCGGCACACTGCCCAGCAGCGGCATGGAGGCATCAGCCGACACAGCCTCATCGGCGCGGAAGATGCGGTGGTCGTTGTGGGCGATCAAGGCCATGACGCCCAGCCCGGCCAAGGCTCCCAGCACCGCCAGCGCAAGTGCCATTGCAGGTCGAGGGTCTCGCGTTTCCGTGGGTTGGACTTCGCCCACGGTGATCTTCGCCCCCGCGGTTTGGCCACTGTGGGTTTGTTCGCCACTGAGTCGCGTGACTTCCGCCTGGGCTTCAGTCGTTTGGCGGCGAAGGCTTTGGGCGTCCTCGCGGAGCAAGGCCGCCTGCTGGGCCTGTCGGCGTAAATCATCGGCCCGCAACCGTGCGCTTTGCACCAAGGTCTGCAACCTTTGCTCACGCTGTTGCACATCCGCCAGGGTCAGCGGCGGCGGCTCATCGCTTTGCAGGGGCGGGAGCGTGGAAAGGCTTTGCGCCGGGGCGTTTCGTCGAACGTAATCCGAGATCTGTTGGTCAAGCCACGCGACCTGCGAGCGTTGCCGCGCCAAGGCGGGGGCGTTTGGCCCCATGCGTTGGGTCAGGGCCGCTAGTTCGCGTTGGGCCTCGGCCTGCTGATTGAGCAACTCGGTGAAGCGCGGATCCGCCGCCGCCAGTCGGACACGCTCGGTCTGGGGATCGCGCGGGGCGTCACCGGTCAACCGTTCTTCAAAGCGAACCACGGCCGTCTGCGTTTGCCGCAGCAACTCCAACCATTGACGGTATTCGTTCAAGGCTGAATCATGCGCCTGCTCGATGGTCAGGGGCGAAACGCCCGCTTGGATGGCGTCAAGCTGGGCCTGGGTTTTGTCCAAGCTCAGACGCGCTTCCTCGGCCGCAGCCTGGGCCTGCGCCAAGCGATCCACCGCCAGTCGGCGAACTTCACCATCGCGGAAACGGGCGTAAGAGGCCAGCACCGCTTGGATGACGGCGTGCGGCGCGTCTCGATGCCGGCTTTCCATGCTCAGATAAATCACCCCATCGATGGGCATCCGATTGCTGGCCGTGTTCCCCAACAGGCGACCGATGCGCAAGCCCCGGCGAACATCGGCGCTGACCTCGACGGCGTCCCGATAACCCAACTCGCGGGCACGCAGTGCCGCCAACGCACCATCCACCACCACCGGCCGGCTCAAGATCATCAACTCGTCATCTGCCCCGCGATCCAAGGCCATTCTGTTTTGCGCGCCGAGTTCGGCGGCATCAACGGCACTGCCCGGAAGCGACAGTGGGGCGCTGCCCGGCCGCACGGTCAAAGTCGCGTAACCACTGTAAATTGGGGCGAATCCGTACCAGCCGATCAACGCTCCGGCCACCATTGCGACAAGCACCACCACGATGACCCGGCCCATCCGCTGCCGCAAAGCACGACGCAGCCGCACCACGGCCCCAGGCCCTTGGTCACCGCCCGTCGCCGCTTGCGCTCGGACGGTCAGCAAACTCGGCTCATCAGGTCGCGGCACCAGTGCCCGATCCCGCTCATCGACAGAGAAATGATTGCTCGCCGGCATGGTATCTCCCGCTTGAAGTGCCTTGGCCATACAAGCATACGCTCATTTTCGGTAAAACGGAATAATTAAACCTCCACGAAATGCAAAAATTACCTTGTCAGGCCACGAGGGCGCGAGGCAAGCGGTTTGCGAAAAAATGGAAAAGCCACCGCCACATTGGCGGGGATCATCGGGACAGTTCGATTAGAAAAACAGGTTTGTCCGCAGGGATGACAAGCGTGCCGTCCTTGACCACACCTTGGCCCAACTCCTTCATGCTGAAATCGCGCAGGACATAGCGCATGCCATCCAAGGCCGGGGCGTGAACAACGCCGCTGACACGGGCGACCAGCACCGGCAGGTCGCCGGGCGTACCCACGTCGGCACCGGAAAAGACGCCAATCTCGCCTTCGGTGTTGAGCGAAAAGCCGGTGTTGAAACTGGTCGAAACGAGCGACAGAATGGCGTGCTTGCACTCTTTGAGCGGCTTGCCATCGGTACTGGCCAGGCCGAAGCCGATGTACTTTTCCCCCGCCTTGACGGGGTAGGGCATGTCTTGGGGGTTGACCACTTGGACATCACTGAGTCGCACATCGCTTTGCGGAAACTCCACGCCCCGTGCGGGGTCTTCGATCTGGGCGTAAAAGCCGGTGAAGG
Organism: Phycisphaerales bacterium; assembly: GCA_038241095.1. GTDB lineage: Bacteria > Planctomycetota > Phycisphaerae > Phycisphaerales > Phycisphaeraceae > JBBDMX01. The sequence goes on along the minus strand of JBBRGB010000064.1, from coordinate 11,864 downwards.
CGGCGGCGGCGGGACTGTCCATCCGCAGGTTACCCCGGTTCCAGTGGTAGGCGATCTGCTCGGTTGGCTGAATCGGCGAGGGTTCAAGGGCGCGGGGCACGACCACCGGGCCGATGGTCAGGTAGCCTTGCCGGACGAACCGCTCGTGGACTTGGGCCAGTTGTTCCTTGCGTTGGGCGTCATCCTTAGGGTCGCCGAACTCGTCCTGACGCTTGCGCTCGAACATGGGGTCTTGCGGGCGTTGGTCGAGCGAGGGGTCGATCAGCAGCCGCATCCCGTGACGATAGGTGGTGGGCAGCATGGTTGGCCCGATGTCGCCGTAGCTGCCGGCGTAGTCCATGCTGGCGGGGTGGAAGAGCATCTTGCGGCCAAAGACGTACCAAGTGGGATTGGCCGCGGGGTCGATGGCGAAGTTGCAAAACAGGGCCGCGGCGGCGCGCATGGCGCTGAGTTGCACTTCGTCACCGCCGAAATGCAGATCCATCGAATGGCCGACTTCCAATGCGCGGACGTTGGGCAGGGGCTTGGTGGAGTCCGGCCCAGGGCCGTAGGTATGCCAGTTTATGATGTCCCAGTCTTGCAGGCTTCCCAGGGCCGCCATTTCATAGGGAAACTCCACGCGGTACTTGGCGCTGGTCTTGATCTGGGTTTCGTAAACGAAATAGGGCTTGCCCGGTGTGCGGTTGTGCTCGACCCAAGGGACATCGGCACACAGATGGGGCTGTTCCTCCAAGAGGCTGGCGAAGGGGAACCGCTGGTGATTGCGATCGTGGTGCTTGCCGTTGACGTAGGTGCAGTGGGTTACGGCGTCGGCGTTCTGGTGGAGATACTGGCATTGAATCTGCCAGCCAGTGCCGGTGTCATAAAGCAGCGGCGACAGCCGGGCGCTTTTGCCCAGGCTCTTGACCATTTGGGCCTCTTCGTTCTTGGTCGCCAGAAGCATGTCCATGAAGAACTCGATGACATCGGCGGATCGCGCGTGGGTGACGCTGTCGCGGCTGATGACTTCGTCGCCCACACTCAGCGCCGCCTGGGCATGGGGGTTGGGGTCGTTGAGCTGCGCGGGCTTGGCGGGCCGGGCCGTGGGGGCAAGCATGATGCTCTTGCCCGCCAGACTTTCGCCATCAAAAAGGAAGCCCCATGCCACGGTGAGTCGTGCGTGGGTCTGATACTTTTTGGCCAACCATTTATTCCACTGTTCGATGAGTTGGGTTTGGAAAAACTTGGGCAACTTCATCCATTGGCCGCCCACCATTTTGGGCATCCACCACTCCTCGTTGGTGAGTTCCCACACGACGACATTGGGATCGTCGCAGTAGCGCAGGCCGGTGTAGGGGTTGAGCACGGTGGCCCGCTGACGCATGCGGGCAAGCACCAAGGCGCGTAGCCGCGGGTCCCACTTGTTGGCCATGTTCTCCACGCTGGCCTCTTGGCCCTGCCATCGCCAACTCTTGCGGCGGATGGCGTTAACCGCCTCCTTCCACGCCTCGGCGGTGGCGGGGTCATCAATTACGTTGACATCGACCTCGGGATCGATCAGGCCGATATGGTTGAGACCCGCGAACCAGACCTTGATGTTGTTTTTCTTCAACAGATAAAGACCGTAGGCGCGGAGATCATCGCGGCTGTCATCGCCCTTGGTGAAGTCGCCGTCCGGTTCGTGCCATATCCGATGGAGATTGAAACCCAAGACACCCATCCGATCGACCATGAGTTCCAGATCGCGGCGGGCATCGCCAGGTGCGCGGTTGTCGAGATTGGGATTGGGGAAATGCCCGATGTGTCCCCAGTACCGAACCCGTTGGCCCTTGAGCGAAAGGTGACCGTCCCTAACCTGAACGTATTCACTGTCGGGTATGCGGGCGGGATCGGTTTCCCAAGGGATTCCACGGGCGTTGGCGAGAGTGGTCATGGGCATGATGCTCACGAAAAGGAATGGTTGAGCGGGACAGGAATGCGATCTTAACGGTTGCGTGTTGGGAGCGGATTCTCAACTCGGTATCACCCCCGCGCGCGGGTTGGCGGCGTCGAAACCGAAGCCGGGGATCGAAGGATAAGGGGCGTGGGAATAATGGCTCCCGAAGTTGTCGCCCGTGGCTAGGCACCAGTCTAACAGTCGCTTGCGGTGCTCGCCCAGCACATCCGCCCAACGCGCCTCGACCGCCAGGTTCACCATCTCACCGGGGTCGTTGTCCATGTCAAAGAGCATCTCGCGGTATTGACCCGAACTGTGCAGCACGTACTTGAACCGTTCGCTCCGCACCATGCGGGCTTGAATGTCAGTCTTGTCAAAACGCGATTCGCAGACGATGTGGTTCCGGCGGTGGGGCGATGACGTGCTGGCGGAGGCTTCCACCAGCGGACGCAGACTCACCCCCGGAAGCGAAGCCCCCGGAAGTGAAACCCCCGGCAGGGTCGCATCACTTGCGGCCCCGGCGTAATCCAGCAGCGTGGGCATGAGGTCGATGCCGATGTTGGCCAAGGCATCGCAGGTGGTGCCGGCGGTCGCCTTGGCTCGCGGGTCGCGGATGATGCAGGGCACGCGGGCCGACTCCTCGTAAAAGCACGACTTCTGCACCATGCCGTGCGACCCGGCCATGTCGCCGTGATCGCTCATGAACACCACCACCGTGTTGTCGGCCTGGCCCGATTCATCCAAGGCATCCAGCACTCGGCCGATCTGGGCGTCCACCTTTTCGACCAGCCGGTAGTAGATGTGTCGATACCGCCGCCAGCGATCCTGCGTGTAGCCGAAATTGCTGGGGGGCATGGCCTGACGACGGGTGCCCAGGATGCCGGCTTCGTAGGCGGGCGGGGCGAAGTTGATGGGCAAATTGGGATGCCGGCGTGGGTCGCCATCTTCGAGGTCGCCCCAAGGCAACACCTGATCGCGCGAATGCTCGCAGATGTTGTGCGGATTGTCGAAGGAAGCGACCAGGAAGAACGGCTTGTCATGGCCGCGGCGAAGGAAGTCGGCGCTTAACCGCGCCAAGTGTTTGTCGTTGAACCCGCACACAAACTCAAACCCGAATCGACCCGCGGCCTCTCCCGCCAGGTCGATGGAGGGCACATGCCACTTGCCGCCCCATGCCGCGTGATAGCCAGCCGCGCTCATGCGATGGCCCAGCGAGTTGCCGATCTCCGCTTCGGGCAGGCTCGAACCGTTGGTCATGGCGTTGATCTGATGCGGGTAGCGGCCTGTGGCCCAGGATGCACGGCAAGGGCAACAGAGGGGGAAGGTGCTGTAAGCGCGGGTGAAGCGGACGCCTTGGCCCGCCAGGCGATCCATGTTGGGTGTGTGGAGGTCCGCGTTGCCGGCGCAGCTCATGGCGGCGGCCTGTTGCTGATCGGTGAAGATGACGAGAATGTTGGGACGTTGAGCGGGGGGGGTGAACATGAAACCAAGATAACCAAATCGGGTCAGTCGATGCAGCGGGCGGGGATGCCGTCGGCGATGACGCCATCGGGCAGCGATGACACGACCACGGCCCCGGCCCGCACGATGACGTTGTCGCCGATGGCGGTGTGGTCACGGACGACGACGCCCAGCCTCAGCTCACTGCCGCGACCCACGGTGACCCCGCCGGCCAAGTGGCAGCCCGAGCCGATGGTCACGCCGTCGCCAAGATTGCAGTGATGATCGATGGTGGCCCCGATGCCGATGCACACGGCCTCACCCAGCCGCGCTCCGGGATTGACAATCACCCCCGCGGCAATGATGCAGCCCGCGCCAATGATCGCGTCAGCGGCGATGACGGCGCGCGGGTGAACCGCCGACACCGGCGTCAAACCCGCCGCCACCGCTTTGTGAAATAGGTCAAGCCGATGTGGGCCACTCTCAACCGCCACCAGAAAATGCCTCGCCCCGCCCGCTTTGACCAGTGCCACCGCGTCATCCTCCGCGTTGACCGTCACCAATTCCACGTTCCCCATCCGCCCGCACAACGCCACAATCTCCGCCGCAATGATCGCCAGCGTTCCCTGGGCATCCGCGAAAATAATGAGGTCGGGTTGAGGAGAAAAAGGGGACATTCACAATTTCCTTGGCGCTGGGGTGATTCGAACGACAACGAAGCGGAAATTGTGGATGTCCCCTTTTTCGGCCTTACGCGGTGGTTGCCGCCTTGGCGCGGCGGGCGGTTACATCGGCGAAGTATTTCTTGGCTTCACCCACTAGGTAAAAGCTGCCGGCGATGATGATGAGGTCTTCGCGTGACACGGCCCGGGTCGCCAGTCGCACCGCTTCCTCCAGCGTGCCGGCGGTCTGCGCCATCTTGCCCGAAAGCTCGTTGAACTTCGCCATCAGGTCCTCCGGCTCCGAAGCCCGCGGGTTGCTCTTGGCCTTGGTGAAAATGACCTTGTCAGCGCCCAAGGCGACCTGCTTTAACATGCCGGTGACATCTTTGTCCTGAGCGCAGCCGAAGACCATGATCAGCGAGTCGTACTGGATGTGCGCGCCCAAGGAGCGGATGAGGGCTTGGATGGAGACGGCATTATGCGCGCCATCGACGATGATGCGGGGTTGGGTCCAGACCTGTTCGAGTCGGCCCGGCAGGTTGGTGGCCGCCAGACCGATGATGACTTGTTCGTCGGGGATGACGAAGCCGTGAGCCTTGAGTTTGTCGAGCATGGCCAGCGCCAAGCCGCAGTTCTGCGCTTGGTGCTCGCCCTTGAGTGGCACGGCCAGGTGTTCCCAGCGCGAGGTCGGTGTGGTGATGCTCACGCGGGTGTGCGGGCCAAGTTCGCGGTTGGCCTCGAAGCGGGCGGAAAAGTCGATCTGCTTGCCGGTGTATTCGAGGCTCGTGCCCACGCCGGCGGCGACTTCATCGAGCACCTTGCCCGCGGCGTTTTCCTGCTCGACGCTGATGGCCGGGACGTTGCGCTTGAAGATGCCGGCCTTCTCCCGCGCGATTGTCGGTAGGTCACGCCCCAAAATGTGCATGTGATCCAGCGACAGATGCGTGATGCCCGTGACCAAGGGTGTGACCACCGTCGTCGAATCCAGCCGCCCGCCCAGGCCAGTCTCCAACACCACGATCTCCACGGCCTGATCCGCGAAGTAACGCAGGGCGATGGCGGTCATGATCTCGAAGAAGCTCGGCTCCTCGCCCAGCTTTTCCAGTTTCACCGCGATGAGTTTGAGCAGCTCCGTCAGATCGTTCTGGCTGATCATCTGGCCGTTGATGGCGATGCGTTCGCGGAGGTCGATTAAGTGCGGGCTGGTGTAGAGGCCCACGCCGTAGCCGCAGGCTTGGAGCATTGACGCCAGCATGGCGCAGGTCGAGCCTTTGCCCTTGGTGCCGGCCACCTGCACGCACTTGAGTTGATCCTGCGGGTTGCCCAGGAGGTCCAGCAAGCGGCGCATGCGCTCGAGGCTGAACGTTCGGCTGTTATAGCTGACGATCCGCATCCGCTCGTGATCGGTGTGGTTGTAAAGCCAGCGCAGGGCGGTGGCGTAGTTGGTGATTTCGGCGGCGGTTGCGGTGGTGGCTTCCGCCGCGCCCGCGACATTCTTGGAGGACTTGCCGCCCTTGCTCTTGCCAGTGGTGGCGCTCTTGGAACCTGACACCGCCTTGGCGCTGGCGGCGACGGTCTTGGCCACGGGTTTCACAGGGGTGGATTTGGCGCTGCGTTTCCGCGATGGCATGACGCTGCTGGCGGGACGCTTGGAGGCGTTGGTGGTCTTCACAGGCTTGCTGCTTGATTTGGGCTTGGTTTTGGATTTCGACGACGGAATGGAGCGTCGCTGCTTGGACATAGCTCCCTCATTATCCGTTAATGAACGGTAAATGTCAATTTTGCACAACTAAGATGCTACAGGGCATGGAGTTGCGCGACTCCACCTCCCGCCCCACCCCACCCCCCGAAAGCCCAGCCGCTCCCGCGGCTGGGAGCCACCTCCCCACACCGCACCCCTCGCGCCACTCGCTTACAAAAAAAACCGCGGGCAAAAAACAACCGCGGGCACAAGACCCGCGGCTGCAAGGAGGAAGGACTATTTTGTAACGAGTTACACCAGAAAATCCGCTTCCATCGTGTGGCGCAGTTTTTCCAAGGCCTTGTTCTGAATCTGCCGCACCCGTTCCTTGGTCACGCCGATGATTCTGCCCACCTGCTCCAAGGTCAGCGGCGCGGCCTTGGGATCCACCGCCACCTTGGGCGTGCCCACGGCAAAACGGTGAACCAGCACATCCCGCTCGATCTGCGTCAGTTCCGCCTTGTTGCGGCGAATGATCTGCCGCAGTTCATCCACGCATTCCACCTCGTGGGTGTCACGTTTTTCCGACTGGTAGTTGCTCTTTTCGAGCTTGGGGTCGAAGTCGGTGGGGAAGAACTGGCGGTAGCGGCTGAGCTTCACACCGGAGCGGGAAAAAGCCTTGAGTATGGCACGGCAAGCGTAGGTGCTGAACTTGAAGCCCCGCGCCACATCGAACTTGTCAATGGCGCGCAGCAAGGCCATGTTGCCTTCGCTGATCAAGTCGGAGAAGTCCATCTCCGAGAGGCGAATCCGCTTGGCCATCGCCAACACCAGGGCCAGGTTGGTCTGCGCGATCTGGTCGCGGTAGCCCTCGGCCTTGCGATGCCAGCGGAGAATGTCCTTGGCCTTGGGCAGCGACACGGCCCCTTGGCCGATCTCGTCACGCAGGTTGCAGACGCGGAAGCGGCAGTAGTTGAACTGCAAAAACAGCGTCCGTTCCTGCGAGGCCGTCAACAGCACCGTGCTGGGGTTCTTGGTGGCACGGCGATCGCTGATCGACTCCATCACCGGGTGGTACCAGCTCGTGTCGGGCTTGGGCACCGCCTCGGCCTCGTCAAACACCAAGCGGGCGGCCTGGGGCTTCTCGAACTTGTCGCTGGCGACGTATTCGTACTTGCCCGTGAGCACCTGCTTGAGCGTGGCCTGATCCTCGGGGCTTAGACTGGCGGGCGATTTAGCCATCGACATGCGATTGGCGCGGCCGGCCTGCTCCAAGGGCGAAAGTGTGTGGGTCAGTGTCTGCGTCATGGCGTTTCCCTTTCCGTGGTTGGGGCGGCTAGGCCCTGATCGAACCCGCCGCCTTGGTTTCCAACGCCCGTGCCCGCTCTCTTGCGATTTCGGGCCTCATCCTTTGATACACCTTGGGGCGTCGTTTGGTTCCGATGTTCTTCAAACATTTCGCAAAGTAATTCACTTTCAGGCATTGACCTTTGGCTTCCAAGGTGCCTAGGATGCTCTCAAACGCATCCAAAACTTTTTTTCCGCGAGGTCGTGCCAACCTTCACCATTCATCCTAGACTTCCATTGAAATCGCAAAATCAGGTAAACGGTTGACTCGTTATGGGGAAATCCCTGATGCGCGTACCCGCCTCCCCCAACGCCTAGGGATGGTGGAAAACGGCAAGACTCCTTAAGCCTCTACTAAACCCGGCCATTGGGCGTACCCCAATGGCCACAACACGATTGGAGAATCCCAATGGCCTTTACCCTCCCGCCCCTGCCTTACGCCCCCGATGCCTTGGAGCCTGTCCTAGACAAGGCGACCATGGAAATCCATCACGGCAAGCACCACAACGCCTACGTCAGCAAGCTCAACGATGCCGTCAAGGGCCAAACCACGCTTGAAAACAAGAGCCTTGAGGAACTCATTGGCAACTTGAACGCCGTGCCCGAAGCCCAGCGCGGCGCGGTGCGCAACAACGGCGGCGGCCACTGGAACCACTCCTTCTTCTGGCCCCTCTTGACCCCCAAAGGCAAGGGTGGCCAACCCGCCGGCGCTCTGGCCGAGGCCATCAAGACCGACTGCGGCGGGCTGGACAAGCTCAAGGAAGCCTTCGCCAACGCAGCCGCCACCCGCTTCGGCTCCGGCTGGGCCTGGCTGGGCGTTAAGGACGGCAAGCTGTGTATCTGCTCCACCCCCAATCAGGACAACCCCTTGATGAAGGGCATCGTGGATTGCAACTGCAAGCCCATTTTGGGCCTGGATGTCTGGGAGCACGCCTATTACCTCAAGTATCAGAACCGTCGGCCCGACTACATCGCCGCCTTCTGGGACGTGGTCAACTGGGCCAAGGTCGGCGAACACTACGCCAAGGCCAAGTAAACCAGCCCGGCAACCGGAAAGATAAACACAAGGGACGTGGTCACCAAAGACCGCGTCCCCTTTTCATTCCCCCGCCGTTTTACACACTCAAGCCCACAGATGCCGTCGCTCCGGACGGCTTCTGTGGGATGGCCACGGGGTGGTGGTGGGTGATCCCACGGATGAAACCGCTCCAAGCCGCGGTTTCATCCGTGGGCTTCCTCCACAATGAAACTCAATCGTAAATGAACAGGGCGTTGGCGCCTTTTGTGATGTTGGGAGGGGTGCCTTCATCGACAAAGAGATTGTCATCGGTGTTGGCGGCGGAGCCGTACTTGGTGGCGGGGATCAGGGCCGAGGTGGCGAAATCGACGTGGTTGTCGTTGTAAACCACGCTGCCGCGCCAATCCTGGGGGCGTGTGGCCGGGTCGGTGGTGGACGTAACGTGGATGCTGGTGGTGGGCAGGTTGACATCCTTGCCCCGGTCGCCCACAACGATGGCCAGCGGGTTGGTGGTGGCGAACCATTCCTTGTCACGCCCGGCGTCGCGGGTGTGCGGACTGCCACTGATTTGCAGCATGGCGTAAGAGAAGTTGTCGGTGGTCACGCGCTGGCCGGGCACGGCTTTGGTCTTGGGCAGCGTTTCCAAGGGGCTGATGGCGTATTCGGGGGTGAAATAGTTGCCGTTGAGCAGAATGGCAAAACGATTGGCTACGCTCTGATCGTTGGCCAGCACGGTGAATTGGTTGGGCTCATTGACAGCGGCAACGGTGGGATCGCCGGTGCTGCTCAACCCGGGGTAGTACTCGTTGTTGCCTTGGGCAAAGAGGATGCAGCCTTGGACGACGCCGCGGATTTGCATGGCGTTTTGCATCTTGCGGGCTGGGACATGGGTTCTCCCACGCATGGGCAGCAAGATGCTCATGACGATAACCGCTCCCCACAGGATCGTGGCGATGCCCCCCAGCATGGTTCCCAGCCGCGCTTGGCCTTCACCTTGGATTTCGCCGTCGGCACGGTCGATTTCCCGCCGCGCCACCTGCCCCGTGGCCAGCGCCATGAGGCTGATCAGTGGGCAGAAAAAGCCCAGCACGCCCAGCACCACCGAAACCTTGGCCAACGTGGAAATGGTTTTGTTTTCGTCGCGTGGCATGAGAGGGTTCCCGAAAAGAGTGGTCCACCTGATTATATCGACGCCCTTTGGCCCCGGCGATGAGGTGCCGCTTTTCGTCAGAGCCGACGGGCGTAAGCACGCGGACGATTTTGGCCTGTGCGTGCGATTGCGTGCGGGCTACTTCCACCGAGGGCTTACGCCCTTCGGCTCCGACGATGCGCAATGAACTCACACTTGCTGACAATCGCACTTGCCCCGCACATTCAACGCTCGGATCGGCCCCGGCGGGTATCATCGTGGCATGGAAGATCGGCGGGTGTTTCTGGGTTGGGACGGGCCGTGTCCGCCACGGGCCGCGGCTTGGTTGCGGCAACGGTACGGGCGCGGTGATCTGCTGGATTTAAGCGGCGTGATCGTCGTGACACCCGCGGCGCGGGCGGGGCGGCGACTGTTGGAATTGCTGACGGATGTGGCGGCGGTGGAGAACAAGGTCGCTTCCGATGACAAGACGCGGGCACTCAACAAAACCTGCGTGCTGGTGCCGCCGACGATTGTGACCCTGGGCGGATTGCCGGAGTTGCTTTATCAATCACCGTTGCCGGTGGCGGGTGAGTTGCAGGCGGATTTGGCGCGGGTTTGCGCCTTGCGGCAGGCACCGGCCGAGGTGGTGTCGCGCATCGTCGTCGAACCTCCCGCGACGGAGGATTGGCAGGGCTGGCTGCTGGTGGCGCGGGATTTGGCGCAGCTCGACGCCGACTTGGCGGGGCAGGGCATCGCGGTGGATCAAGTGGCGGATTTGGCCGAGGCGGAGTTGGCGGATTTCATTGAGAGGCCACGCTGGGAGGCGCTGGGCGCGCTGCAGACGGCCTACGAAAAAACAATGTTGGAATTGGGGTTTGTCGATGCGCATCGGGCGCGGGCCGCGGCGCTAAACGCAAGCTTGGGGTCGGGCGATTCGGGTGGGGTGGAGGCGGTCAAGGCGATTCATTGCGATTGTGACATCGTGTTGTTGGCGACGTTGGAAATCAGCGCGGTCACGCGGCGGATGCTCGAACTTCTTGGGCCGCGGGTCACGGCCCTGATTCACGCGCCGGCCACCGAAGCGCATCGCTTCGGCCCGCTGGGCGAGGCGTTGATCGAGCCTTGGGCGGGGCATTGCGTCAACGTGCCAGCCGAGGTCATCCGCATCGTCGATCGGCCACGCGATCAGGCTTACCAAGTGCTGCGGGAGTTGGAACGACTCACCACCAAGGACGCGACGCTCAGCCCGGATCAAATCACCCTGGGCCTGGGCGATGAAACGCTCACGCCCACGCTGCGGCGAATGTTGGACTTGCAATCCATCGCCTCCCGACCCGCGGCCGGCAAACCGATGCGGCAAGCCCGGCCCGTCATGCTGCTGGCGGCGGTGGGGCGGTTCCTGGCGTCGGACCGGCTCGACGATCTGGCGGCCCTGCTGCGCCATCCCGACATTGCCGACCATCTCCAGCGCCAGCACGCCACGGCGGCAATCGCCGATTGGCTGACGCTGTTGGACAGCTACATCAGCGATCACCTGCAAGGTCGCTTGGCTGGAGAGTGGCTGGGGCGGGATCGCGTCCAGCGGGACATGAAGGCCGTGTACGACGCGGTTCTACATCTCGCCCCGCACGACCACGCGCGGCCCAAACCTTTGCCCGACTGGTCGCAACCCATCGCCGAATTGCTCGACCGCGTTTATGGCGGTCTGTCGCTGCGCCGCGATGAGCCGCAGGACGCCCAACTCATTCGCGCCTTGCAAAACATTACGGAAACCTTGCGCGTTCAATCACGCATTGATCCGCAGGCCGTCACAACGCCGCATCTTTCCATGGTGCAGGCCATCACACTGACGCTGATGCAGGTGTCGGAGTTGGAGTTGCCCCATCCCGCTGGGGACGCGGCTGTGGAAATGCTGGGCTGGCTGGAGTTGCAGTTGGACGATGCCCCGGTGCTGCTGGTGACGGGCGTCAACGAAGGCGCGATTCCGCAGAGCCGCAACGCTGATGCTTTTTTGCCCGACCGAATGCGAAGCGTGTTGGGCTTGCCTGACAATCGCAGTCGCCTGGCGCGTGACAAGGCCATGCTCACCGCCATTGCCGCCGGGGGACGTGAGTTGGTGTTGATTGCCGGGCGGCGTGATGCTGATGGCAACCCGCTGATTCCCAGTCGCTTGCTCTTGGACTGCCCGCGAGAGGAACAGGTGCGGCGAGTGATGGACTACTACGGCAAGGAGGCCCAGCATCAGGCCGCACCGCCGCTGTTGTTGCCGGGGGTCGATGGCTTTGCGATTCCCATGCCTGTGCCGCCCGACCCGCCGATTTCCAAACTGCGCGTCACCGCCTTTGCCGATTACTTGGCCTGCCCGTATCGGTTTTACTTGAAGCACGTGCGCAAGCTTGGCTCGCTTGATGACCGGGCGGTGGAGTTGGACGCTTTGCTCTACGGCACGCTGGCGCATGAGGTGATGCGCCGCTTTGGCAAGAGTGACTTGGCGACGAGCCACGATGAAGGCGCGGTCATCGCGGAACTGACCCGGCTGCTGGATCAATCCGCTTTGGACTTGGTAGGCGATGAGCCTTGCCCGGCGGTGATGATCCAGTGCGAACAACTCAGGCAACGTTTGGTGGTGCTGGGCCGCTGGCAGGCGCGGCAAGTGGCCGAGGGTTGGC
>JBBRGB010000063.1:0-15073 GCA_038241095.1 Phycisphaerales bacterium | reverse complement strand
CCCATGCCGGCGAAGAAGCCCACGAGCGACCAGCCCCCGAAGCCGGGCCACTTGAGCCAGATGCCGCCGAAGCGGTCCAAGTCGCGGTGGTGCGCGCGTTCATAGACCACGCCGACTAAGAAGAACATCATGGCGCTGGTGATGCCGTGGGCGATCATCTGGTAGTAAGCGCCGTCGAAGCCCTGCGTGGTCAGCACGGCAATGCCCAGGGTGACGTAACCCATGTGGCTCACGGAGGAATAGGCGACCAGTTTTTTCCAGTCGGTCTGGGCCATGGCGCAGAACGCGCCGTAGATGATGGCGATGATGCCCAGGGTGGCGACGCAGAGCCAGAACTTGATGGCCGCGTCGGGGAAGATGGGCCAGGTGATCCGCATCATGGCGTACCCGCCCATTTTCAGCAGCACGCCGGCCAGCACCATCGAGATGGGCGTGGGGGCCTCGACGTGGGCGTCGGGCAGCCAGGTGTGAAACGGCACGGCCGGGAGCTTGATCATGAAAGCGATGAGCGTCAGCCAGAATGCGACTTGGGCGAATTGCCAGTGTCCGCCGGTGGGGGAGAAGAGGTCGCGGACGCTTTGGCTTTGGAGCGTCAGCAGGTTCCAGGTGTTGGCGGCGGCGGGCTGGCCGTCGATCAAGCGGCCGGGCGTGAGGTAGTAGAGGCCCATCATCACGATCAGCAGGCAGACCGAGCCGGCCAGGGTGTAAATGAAGAACTTGATGGCGGCGTACTCTTTCCGCGGCCCGCCCCAGATGCCAATCAAGAAATACATCGGCAGCAGCGAAACCTCGAAAAAGACGTAGAAGAGAAAGAGGTCAAGCGAGAGAAAGACGCCCAACATGCCCGTCAACAGCACCAGATAAAGGGCCATGAAGGCGTTGGTCGCTTTTTCGATGTTCCAACTGGCGATGATGACCAGCACGGAAAGCGAGGTCGTCAGCAGTACCATCGGCAGCGACAGGCCATCGACGCCGACGCGGTACTCGGCGTTGATCGAGCCGATCCACGACGCGGCGGATTGAAAGGCCACGCCTTGCCAGCCGACCTGGTAATAACCCACCGCCAGGATGATGCTCATCCCCAAGGTGACCAAGGACGTGAAGAGCGCGACCCACTTGGAGGTCGGTCGGGGCACGATCAGGCACATCAGCGCCCCGATGAGCGGTGTGAAGATGAGCCAGTTAAGCAGCGTGGGCATGGGAAGTATTCTCGGGCGAGTCTGTTTGTTTTTACTGCGTTATCTCAACGGGGAATCGGAATGGTTAACACGAAGACACGAAGACACGAAGGATGCAAATCATAAAATCAGAACAATCTCGGTTTTCTCTGTCTTTCTTCGTGTCTTCGTGTCTTCGTGTTCATCACAAGTCAGTTGTCAATCACCCGATCGTCAGCACATACACCGCCACGACGGCGGCGAGGGTGGCGGCGGTGAAGAGCAGGAGGATGTATTGCCTCAGCCGGCCGGACTGTGTTTGCCGCAGTGTGCCGCCGACGGTTTGGGCCAGCGTCGCGGCCCCGTTGACCGAGCCGTCGATGATGTCGTTGTCGAAACGCCCCACACCCCAAGCCACCAGTTTGCCCAGCAGGCCCACCAAGTTCACCACGCCATCGACGAGGTGCTTGTCCCAGGCGGCAATGACGATGGCCAAGGCCTTAAAGGCATTTACCACCACGGTGTCGTACAGGGCATCGAAGTAAAACTTGTTGATCGCCCAGGTGTAAAGCCATTTCACCCCCGGAAGCGCGGCAATGCGACTGCTGTGTTTCATGCCCGGCAGGTAGAGGGCGATGCCCAACACCAGCATGAGAATCCACGCCAGCCCGGAGAGCAACGCCTGATGCGTCAGCGTCATGCCCGCGCTGTGATGACCGGCCACCTCAATCGCCTGCTGCAACCAAGGCACGGGTTCCAAAACGCCCGCCACCGTCTGCGTCGGTTCCGTGGCCACGATCAGATCGAAATAGGGCAGCAGCATGGGCACGGTGATGATCGCCATCACCGCCAACGCCACCTGCGGCAACCACATCGTCCACGGCGCTTCGTGGGCATGGTCGTAAAGATGCTTGTCCCGCGGCTTGCCCAGGAACGTCAAGGCGAAACTGCGGGCCATGTAAAACACGGTGACGTAGGCCACCACCAGCGGTCCCCAGTAAAACACCCAGCCGAAGTGATAGCCCCCGGCCATCATGGCGTGACCGTAGTTGACCGTGCCGGCGATGATGCCGTCCTTGGAGTAGAAGCCGCTGACGCCGAGGTTGGTAAAGGGCAGCGAAGCGCCGGCGATGGCGAAGGTGCAGATGAGATAGCAGGCCGCGGTGATGGGCATTTTCTTCCACAGCCCGCCGTAGTAGCGCATGTCTTGTTGATGGTGGGCGGCGTGGATGACGCTGCCGGAGCATTGGAAAAGGCAGCACTTGAAAAAAGCGTGGGTGATGAGGTGGAAGAGGGCAAAGGCGTAAGCCCCGCTGCCCAGGCCCAGAACCATGTAGCCCAATTGCGAGAGCGTGGAGTAGGCCAGCACGCGCTTGATGTCGGTCATCACCAGCGCCATGCACGCGGCCATGACCAGCGTGATTAAGCCGATGGTGCTGATGAAAAGATGCGCCCCCGGCGTGAGGATGGGGTAGAGCCGGGCGGTGAGATAAACGCCCGCGGCCACCATCGTCGCCGAGTGGACGATCGACGACACCGGCGTCGGGCCTTCCATCGCATCAGGCAGCCAGGTGTGCAGCGGGAACTGGGCGCTCTTGCCAATGGCACCGAAAAACAGCCCGATGCCCGCGGCCGTCAGCCAAAGCGGCGGGTTGGTGACGCTGTGGCCCTCGGCCTCGATGACTTGGCGCAGGGCGTCGAACATGCCGCCTTGGGCCGCGGGAAGCAGCAGCACGCCGCCGAGCTTGTAGAAGAGGATGCCGAAGCCGATCAAGAAGCCCATGTCGCCGATGCGATTCATGACGAAGGCTTTTTTGCACGCCAGTTGCGGCCCGCGTTTTTCAAACCAGAAGCCGATGAGCAGATAGCTCGTCAGCCCCACCAACTCCCAGAAAACAAAAAGCATGATGACCGAGTTGGCCATCACGATGCCCAGCATGGAGAAGGAAAAGAGTGATAGGTAGGCGAAAAAACGTTCGTAACGCGAGTCGCCGGCCATGTAGCCGACGCTGTAAAGATGCACCAGCATGGCGATGCCGGTGACCATGCTCATCATGGCGATGGTCAGCGAGTCGATCATGGCTCCGAGGTAAAGCCAGCCGGCGACGGTGCCCGGAATCGGAATCCAGGGGATGTTGAGCAGGATCGGTGAATGGTCCGCCTGGCCCATCCACAGCGCCCCGGCATAAAGCGAACAGACAAACGCCCCGGCCATCACGGCGGTGGCAAACCAGCCCGCGGCCTTGCCCATGATCCGCTTGCCAATGAAGATCACCACCAGCGACGACACCAGCGGCGCTAGGAAGGCCGTCAGAAGCAGATCGAGAATGAGTTGACGTTGGGGCATGGGGCAGTCTTGAGGGATGAGTCTTGAGTCTTGAGGTTGTGTGTATGAGACGAAAATCTTTTCCGTATCAGCCGCAACGTCCCCGTTGCGCGTCCGAAAGATTCACACCTTATTTCGCATTATTCGTGTTTATCTGTGGACATCCGTGTTCATCCGTGTAAATCAAATCCATCCGCGTTCATCTGCGTTTATCCACGTCCATCCGCGTTAAAAAAAGGAACTCCACTGACGAAACGAGCTACCCCTTCATCTCCCGCGCCTTGTCCACGTCCACGCTCGCCAGGTTGTTGTAGAGGTTGAGGATGATCGCCAACGCAATCGCCGCTTCCGCAGCCGCCAGCACGATGATGAACATGGCGAAGATGAATCCGTCCAGCGGTGCCGGCCCGGTCGGGTCCCAGGGGTGGAAGCGGTTAAAGGCCACGAAGTTCAAGGCCGCGGCGTTGAGCACCAGTTCGACGCCCATGAGGATGCCAATCGCGTTGCGCTTGGTCACCATGCACGCCACCCCCGCGGCCACCAGGCCGAAGGAAACCAGCACGAAATGATGCAGCGTCACGGTAATCATGAATCACGCCATTTGAACAAGCAGCCGTTTAGGACTGTGCGACACCCTTGATTCCCCCACGTTTCCGCGCCATGTAAGCCGCCCCGATCATCACCACCAAAAGCAGCACGCCGGAGACCTCAAAGGCCACCAGATAATCGCTCAATAAAGCCCGTCCCACCGAGGCCACTTGGCCGTAGCCCTCCATCGAGGAAACCACCGGCACCGTGCCTTCATAACCCCAAATCAGAGGCGTGTGGATCAACGCCAGCACCAGCAACACCGCCATCGCCCCGGCCACCGTCAAGCCCGCGGCCCATTCCCAGCCGCAGGGCTTCAACACCAACCCTGGATTACTGGCGGTGAGCATGACGCCAAAGACGATCAAAATCAGCGTGCCCCCGGCGTAAACGATCAACTGCACAGCCGCCAGAAGCTCCGCTCCGAGCATGAAATACATCCCCGCCACGCCCGTCAGCGTAAGCAGCAGATAAGTCGCCATGCGCACGATGTTGGGGCTGGCGACGATGGCCCAGGCGCTGGCGACCGTCAAGGCCGCCAAGGCCAGGAACAGCACCGGCGCCACCCGTGTCACGGGGTGGGCCTCCGCCAGCGTCATCATCAGTCCGGGGTTGCAAAGTGCCAAGAAGCCACCTGGTTGGGGGGCGGGTCGGGGGATAAACAAGCCCCAAAGAATACAGGTCGCCGCCGCGATGGTCAAAAGGGTTGTCGAAGCAGCGGGGCCACGAGCCGCGCACGCAGTAAGCGGTGCCTTGGAATCACGTCCATGAGGAAACGAGTAACCACACTGGCTGATGTGAACAAAACCTCCGCTTATTTCCTGCGCGGCTCGCGGAGTGGCGTGATGATCTATGGCGTCGCCTTGCCTAAGACGCCGGACAGCACCTCACAGGCGGAACTCATTTCATGTTAAGCAGTATTTTACCACACGTCACAGGCGATGTCAAATGAACGCTTGTTGTCCACCAGTTTTACACCGGTGGTGGGCGAGGCGACCTAATGTAGCAAGACCACATGCCAGTGACTGATAAAGGCGCGGTTTTTCCGTGGAACGGGTTTCCCGTTGGCTTTCAATTCCGCCACCCAAGCGCCCACCAACTCCCGCGCCGCTTGAGCGGCACCTTCGATGCCCTCGCCGTGGGTGGTCAAATCCAACGCCGGAATGTGCGCGTAATACCAGCCCGGATGGTCAGGCTCATTCGTGGACTCAATCACCACGGTGTAACGCACGGCACCATCCCCGTGAGAGTCACGCGGCGGCGGCTTCGACGAACTCTGGCTGGCTGGAGGGCTTGGGGATCGGCTCGCCATTGCGACGCATCTCCGCCAAATGCAACGCCACCGCTTCCTGGATCAATCGCTTGACCGCCACATGACTTTTTCCCGCGGCAACACAGCCCGGCAAGTCCGGCACATAAGCGCCATAGCTCCGCTCACCCTTTTCGATGATGACCAGATATTTGCTCATGACTTGCGATCCTCAAGACCCGCCTGTCGAA
Source organism: Phycisphaerales bacterium (assembly GCA_038241095.1). Lineage (GTDB taxonomy): Bacteria > Planctomycetota > Phycisphaerae > Phycisphaerales > Phycisphaeraceae > JBBDMX01. Next base: position 9,502 of record JBBRGB010000063.1, on the reverse strand, counting down.
GAATGCTACGCTCGGTTCTCGGTGGCAATTCCGCCCCCAAGGCACCCGCAATGGTGACCGTGCCCGGTTTGGAAGGATGATGGAATTGACGGTGACTGCCCGTTTGACGTACCTGCACCCATCCGTCACGGTTTATCATCCGGATCAAATCCCGAACACGGACACCCATCATTGTATCCCCGTCATCCGCCTCACCGATCAAACTGGGCGTCGAACGCGATGGCGCTGGGCTTGAAGTCGATCTTCTTCACGAACGCCGCGGCTTCCGTCGCGCCGTGTTCCCGATCCATGCGGCTGTCTTCCCACTCCACACTCAGCGGGCCTTGATAGCCCACGTCGTTAAGCGCCACGATGATCTCCTCGAAGTTGATGTCGCCGTGGCCCAGGCTGCGGAAGTCCCAGTATCGCCGTGGGTCGGCGAAGTTGACGTGCCCGCCAAAGACGCCCACCGTGCCGTCGCCGTGGCCCCACCAGGCGTCCTTCATGTGCGCGTGGTAAATGCGGTCGGGGAAGCTGCGGATGAACTTCACGTAATCGACGCCCTGATAGCCCAGGTGCGAAGGGTCGTAGTTAAAGCCAAAGCGCTTGTGCCCCCCCACCGCTTGCACGGCCCGCTGCGCCGAGGCGGTGTCAAAGGCGATTTCCGTGGGATGCACTTCCAAGGCGAAGTTCACATCGAGCTTGTCGAATGCGTCGAGAATCGGCTTGAAACGCTTGGCGAAATCGTCAAAACCCTTCTGCCAGTATTTCTGATCCGTGGGGGGGAAGGCGTAAATCGAATGCCAGACCGATGAGCCGGTGAAGCCGTTGACCACGGCCTTGAGGGGCAGCTTGGCGCACTTGTCAGGCTTGGCGTCCATGAGCAGGCGGCAAGCCTTGCCAGTGTCGATCATGCGTTTGGCGGCACGCTTGCGCACGGCTTCGGGGTCGCCCTCACCCCAGATTTCAGGCGGCAGAATCGACTTGTGCCGCTCATCAATGTTGTCGCAAATCGCCTGGCCCACCAAGTGCGCCGAGATGGCGAAGCAGTTCAAACCGTGGGCCGTGAGGATGTCCCAGCGGGTCTTGACGTAACCCTTGTCCTTGATGGCGCGATCGACCTCGAAGTGATCGCCCCAGCAGGCCAGTTCCAAGCCGTCGTAGCCGAAGGCCTTGGCTTTCTTGCATAGTGTTTCAAAGGGCAGGTCGGCCCATTGGCCGGTGAAGAGGGTGACGGGACGTGCCATGGTGAAGTCTCCAGCGCGGGTTGGGGTGGCGATGAAACAAAAATCAATCGACGAGCCGGTAGTTTGATGGGTGCGGCGTTTTTTGGCAAGTCGCGCAAAATAGCGCGGCGTTCTCAAAACAACCCCGCCGAGCGCTTCGGTTCGGGCTTCTTCTTGGTTCTTCCGGGGGTGATGCCTTTCTCGGCCATGCTGGAGCGCAGGGTGTCGCCCGTGGCCGCGGCGTGCTCGATGCGCTGGGTGGCGCGGCTGGCGTAATCCTCGCTCAACTCGCAGCCCAGCCAGCGCCGCTTGAGCCGGGCCGCCACCGCCAGGGTGGTCCCGCTGCCGGTGAAGGGGTCGAAAACCAAATCGCCTTCGTTGCTCGACACCTTGATGATGCGTTCGAGCAGCGCTTCGGGCAATTGGCAGGGATGCCAGCCGACGCGTTCCTTGAACGTGCCGCAGAGGCGCGAGACGTACCACGTGTCTTCGCCGGGCTTGAAATAGTGGCCATCGGTGTCCTGCGGACGGAGGTACCAAGTGTCATCGGGCGCTTTGCCCGTGGGCACGGCCCGGGCGTCCTTGTAGATCATCTGCCGGGCGCTGGGCACCGCCACCGCCGCCTTGTTGAAGGTGAAGGGCGTGCTCCCGGTGTCCCACTTGTCAAACGCCGCCGGCCCCACGCAGTAGAAAAGATGGGCGTGGCTGCGGTTGAACTTGACCTGGGTGTTTTGGCCAAAGGTGTAATGCCAGATGACCCAATTGCGGAAAACGAGCTTGTGCTCTTTCTCCAGTTCCTTGAGGTACAGCCGCGTTTCCGCCGCGTATTCGTCGCCGATGAGAATGTAGAGCGACCCGGTTGGCTTGAGCAGCCGGGCGCAACCTGCGATCCATTGCCGCGTCCATTCGATGTAGTCGTGGTCGTCGCGTTTGTCTTCGTATTGGTCGTAGGTGTAGCCGATGTTGTAAGGCGGATCGGCGAACACCAAGTCCACGCCCTCTTTCGGTCCGCCCTCGGGCCAGCCGTTCATGGTGGCGATGCAATCCCCCGTGGCAATGCGATTTTTTGGCAAGGTGGTCATGGGAAGAAAAGCTTAACAGATGGGCCGGAGAGGGCGAACGATTCATCCATTGCGGGCTTCTTGCGGGTGAAAACCGGGGGTGTCCACAAGGGCCTTCGCTTTCCGGGGGCGATGACCAGTCGTGGGCGGGTGTCAGTCTTGAATGGAGAGTTCCGGCACGCCGATGTCCAGACGGGTGGCGGCTTCCTGTTCGCTGATGCGGGCGTCGAATAGTTCACCGGCGCTCAGGAGGTATTCCAAGGCCTTGTTCAAGGCGCGGGCGTAGCGGCTGTGGGTTTTATCGGTGACGGTCATGGCCTGGCGGACTTGGGCTTCACTGATGGCTTGGTCATGTTGGGCGGCGCGGGCCAGTTGGATCAGGGCGTCACTGGCTTCGTAAAAGCGTTTGTCGGTGAGGTATTTTTTCACCAGGGCCGGGTCCCACTCGCGGCAGAGGCGGGCGTAATGCTCCAGCGACTTGGGGAAGGTTTGCAGGCCGTCGATGAAGCGGTCGAGCCAGGTGTGGATGTGATCCTTGTCGGGGTTGAAGGTGTGCATGGCGATCAAGGCGCGGCGAAAGAGCAGGCGGTACATTTTTTCCGCCTCGGCCTGGGCATCGGTGGGCTTGTCCAGCAGACCGGGACTGAAGGGCCAAGCGTTTTGGGCGCGGCCTTGGTCGTACACCTCGCGCCAGACAAAGACATCCTGCATGATCTTGGATTCGTTGGCGGCGTCACCCTCGCGGCCGGAGTCGGGCTGGCCCTTCCAGCAGTTGGTGATGGGCTTGGTGAGTCGGTCGGCGGAGCGGTGAGTCAAGGAGCCAAGTTCATAGGCCAGTTTTTCCCGCCAGCGGTTTTCGTTGCCTTGGGGTTTGGCCTGGTGCTGCTGCCTTGCCCAGGCGATGAGGTTCACCGACCAAGTGTCGGCAAAGCGGGTGACGCTGCCCATGTGCGCCATTTCGCGTTCTTCGACCATGAGCGTTTTGAAGACGGGGTGAATGTCGGAGAGCACGGAGGCGAGGCGGAAGGTGTCGTCGCAGATGGCGATGTGGGCGATGTGATCGGACAAGGGGCGTGTCCTTTTTGCGAGGGTGGGGTGGTGGTTGGGGTGTGTGTTTTATAGCACGGAAAGACTCCCAGCCGCGGGAGCGGCTGGGCTTTCGGGGTGGGGGTGGGGAATCACCACCACACCTTTTCATCCATTCACCTTGTCACCCCGTCACCCCCTCACCCCTCACCTTGTCACCCATTCATCCCCCACGACCGGAGCGGTAGATGGGCAAGTAATATTGGGGGAGTTCGGTTCGTTTGAGGGTGCGGGTGTTTTCGCCGATGGTTTCTTCGACGATGGTCTCGAAGGGGTCTTTGTAGTGATAGAAGCCGATGGTGATTGAGACATCGGAGTCGCTGATTTTGAACATGGGCGGGTTGAGTGGTTGGTTGCCCCATGACTGGTAGGCCACGCCGCCGAGGATTTCGACTTTCGCGCCGTTGCGTGCCACGAGGTGCGTGGCCCGGCCTTCGGTCTTGAAGCCCAGAATCCACAACTGCCCGCCGTCCACGTCGATCATGTCGGCCTTGAATGACTCGGGGTTGAACTGCCGACACCAGACTTTTTCGCCCTTGCCCACCTTGAGCGTCGCGGGCCGACCGGGTGAAACGTCGTCGATGAACCACTCGCCGCTGGCGTTGACCGCCTTGACGCTGCCGGCGATGCCCATGTTGCGAATGACCACCGCGGCCTTGGACTTGTTGGCGAAGGTGTCAATCAGCGGGCCTTTCCAACCGCCCATGATGAAGACCCGTTCCACCACGATGGCCGGGCTGGTGAGGTCTTCAAAGGTGAACAGGGCGCTCTCTTTGATGGTGCCTTCGGGATCGCGGACATCGATCATGTTGGCCATGCCTTCGATGCGGTTGACGCTGCCATGTACACGGATCGGGCCGTGGATGTGATAGGAGCCTTCACGATCCTTGGGGAAATAGACGGTGGTCTTACCCGCCTTGGCCGCATCATCGAAAGCCTTTTGCACGTTCTCGGTGTCATCATCCTGTGAGTTGTCCACCCGCTGCCACTTGGAGACATCGGCATCCCAGACGACTTCGGGCGTTTCCTTGATGGGCAGGCGCAGGCTCTTAAGCGGAGCGCCGAAAAGCGACACGGCCTGGCCCTCGTGCCACTCGTCGAGTGTAGCGCCATCCACGAATTTGCCCTTGGAGTCCTTGAGGAGGTGGCCGTAGCCTTGTTGTTTGATGTCGCGCAGGAACATCATGTGCCCGCCACTGGTGATGGCGGTGTTGGCGCGGTCGCCGCCGGTGAAGTCGCCCTCGATGAGCGTCATGTTGGAGTCTTTGTTGTTCTGCACCACCGGGACGCTGTTGACGCTCTTCAAGCCGCGGATGGTCACCCGGCCGTAGGGGTTGAGGAAGCCGAGTTTCCTCTGGCCCTTGAGCGTGAGATGCTCGAAGACCAGCGAGAAGGTGTCAGCCGTCTGCACGCCGGTGTCGAAACCGATGACCGTGACGTGGGTGATGAGCGACGGCCCCTGCTGGCCTTGGCGCAAGTCCAAGCCCAGCACGCCAGCACCGTTGGGATCGCTGCTGCGGATGGTGACGTTGCGCATGGCACCGACGTTGTTCGACAGGTAACGCAAGCCCACCGCGCCGGGGTTGCCCTTGCCCACGTCCACGGTGAGGTTGTTGACGTAGCTCTGCATCACGTCGCCGGTGCCCTGGCCTTCGTACACGGAGAGGACGATCTTGGACTTGGCGGGGTCTTGGAAGGCTGGCGATTTGTCTTTCAAGCGAATGACGGCGCCGGCTTCGCTCTGGCCCTGGTAGGTCAAAAAGCGGTCGCGGGAGTGCGGCTTGCCGCCGAAGATGCCCACGCCATCGGTCACCATGTACGTGCCGTTGGGAAAGTAAAGGATGCTGCCCGTACCGCGTTTTTCGTCCACGGCCTTCTGGATCGCGGCGGTGTCATCGGTCACGCCGTCGCCCTTGGCCCCGTACTGCGTCTTGATGTTGACGACCCCGGCGTCATCGGGATAAACGATGTTCTCGGCCCCGGCGGGCAGCGCCAACAGTGCCAAGGCAAGAGCGACGATCAGCGTGAATGGATTGTGCATGGGAGACTCCGGTTTGTGGACGCATCGATTTTAGCGGTAACTTCCCATCGCGGCAACTCGCATCCCCTGAAAGCCCACCCGCTCCGCGGGTGGGAATCCCCTCCCACGAAAACACACATAAATCCCCACGCACCCTTTTTGTGTGAAAGTCGAAAAAACCATATCATGCGTGGCTTCGTTCCTCCCTCCATCCCCCAGTTTCAGGCTTTGACCACCATGAAAGAAGTTCGCATCGGCATCATCGGCGTCGGCGGCATGGGCAACAACCACGTCGGCTACTTCCCCAAAGTCAACCGGCTCAAGCTCACCGCCATCGCCGACATCGAGCCGGCCAAGCTCACCCACGTCACCGACAAGCACCCCGAAATCAAGCCCTTCAACACCGGCGAGGAACTGCTGGATTCGGGCTTGGTCGATGCCGTGCTCATCGCCACGCCGCACTACTTCCACCCCGTTTTCGCCCAGGAAGCCTTCAAGCGTGGCATCCACGTCATGAGCGAAAAGCCCGTGGCCGTGACCGCCAAGGCCGCGGCTGAGACCAATGCCGCCCATGAGAAGGTCAAGGACAAGGTGATCTTCTCCGCCATGTTCCAGCAGCGCACCACCCCGTCGTATCAGCGGGCCAAGGAGATGATCGCCGCGGGCGAGCTGGGCGAGATTCGCCGCACCAACTGGATCGTCACCGACTGGTTCCGCAGCCAGCGTTACTACGACTCCGGCGGCTGGCGTGCCACCTGGGGCGGTGAGGGCGGCGGCGTGCTGCTCAACCAGTGCCCCCACAACCTCGACCTCTTCCAGTGGCTCTGCGGCAAACCGTCGAAAATCCAAGCCTTCATGACCCTGGGCAAGTACCACCACATCGAAGTCGAAGACGATGTGACGGCCTACCTCGAATATCCCAACGGCGCCACGGGCGTCTTCATCACCACCACCGGCGAGGCCCCCGGTACCAACCGCTTGGAAATCACCGGCGACCGTGGCAAGATCATCATCGAGAGCGGCAGAACCGTGGAGTTCCACCGCACCAGCGAGTCCGTCAAGCACATTCTTGAAACCACCCCGCAATCCTTCCCCGGCGTTACCCGCGACAAACTGATGATCGAAGTCGGTGCTCGGGCCGGCGCTGGGGCGCACCAGACCATCACCGAGAACTTCGTGGCGGCGATCCTCGACGGCGAACCCCTCATCGCCCCGGCCACCGAAGGCATCCACAGCGTGGAAATGGCCAACGCCATGATCCAGTCCGGCATCACCGGCAAGGCCGTGGACCTGCCCATGGACCGCGAGGGTTACGACACTTTCCTCAAGGGCCTGGTCAAAAACAGCACCTTCAAGAAGGCCGCGGTGAAAGAAGCCAAGGCGGACATGGCCGCGTCGTTCAAGTAAAGCGCGGGGGGCACGGTGGAATGTCACGAATCAGAGCCGAGGGGCGCAAGCCCCCGAATGATGAGGCATGTGCGTGATTGCGTGTAGGCCGGTTCCGCCGCGCGCTTACGTTTGACATGCCGGGGGGTCCAGTGATTTACTGAGTGGCGGGAAGGCCGGATATTTCGAGAATCACCATGCTTCACATGGGTTCCATTCGTCGCTTGGGGAGATTGGCCATTTCAACTTTAGCGCTATTGCCATGCGCGGGCATGGCCATCATTCTTCCACCATTATGGGAAGGCGTGGGGCGCGACTTGCGCCCCGTCGCCACCAACTTTGCAGTGCTGACTTTCTTTTTGGCGACCGGACTTCGTTGGCGGTTGGGATGGGACTTCCTGGACTTCATGCTCACCGCCTTGAGCATCGAGGCAATCTCCTTGCTGATTATTTCTCATTTCTCCGGCTTCACAGGCCTGGAGGTTTTTCATTGGTTTAACATGGAATGGCTCAAGGATATGAGTCGCTTCACCATTCTGCCTTGGTTCCTCGGCTTCGGTGTCGGCAGCCTGCGCTGGATCGGGACCGGAAATGATCAAACCGACCCTCCGCCAAGCGATAAAAAAGTCTCCGGCGATGTGACCACCCACCGACGCCCTGCATCACCGCGATGGTTGCTGATGTTGTGTGTTCTCTTTCTGGCGGGCACACTGGGTGGTTTTATTGCGGCCGCTTTGTTGGCGACCGCCAATCCTTGGCCCGATGACGCCAGCCCACCACCGCTTTACGTCCAACTCGTATCCACCGCCATCATTTGCCTGGGATTGGTCTTCGAGATCGGCCTGATTCATACCGTTTACGTCGGAACCTTCTATTCGGGAATTGCCCGCCGCCAAGTTAATCGCGTTCGAGATCCACTCCATTTCTGGCTATTACTGGGGGCCATCAGTCTATTGGCGCTGGCGCCTGTCGCTTACGGGTTGCATGCCTTGGTCCGGGGCTGATCTTGTCTCAACAGCACCCGACAACCGCACAAGGGGAAAGACCGTGTTTATAAGTATGAATTGACGAAGTCGCCGTTGATCTCGGGAGATCACGCTATTCTTTTATTGCCCTTGCATCACCATGCGGTGACGGGTCATGGCCAGTTTGCCGGTGGCTTTGGCGCTGGTGGCGGCGGGGAAGGAACTGGTGGTGCCGGGCTGGCGGTGGGAGAGCACGACGATCCGCCAGAGGTCAACCACACCCATTTTGAAGCTGTATTCGACCGAGGCCTCGCTGTTTCGCAGCACATCTTCCAAGGCCAGATCGCTGCGCCAGCCGATCTTCACGAAGATGGGGTTGAGCACGCGCTCGAACATGGCGACGACGCCGATGTCGCTTTGGAAGTGGTTGAGGATGACGATGCGCCCGCCCGGCTTGAGCAGTCGCAAGGCCCAGGCCAGGAGTTTGTCGGGATCGCTCACCACGCTGATGACGTGGGTGATGATGATGTGGTCAAACGAAGCGTCGGCAAAAGGCGGGAGCATGGCGTCGGCCTGCACGAGATGGCAGTGATCCAGTTTTTCCTCGCGCTTTTTGCCCATGCCTTTTTTGAGCATGCCAAAGCTCAGGTCCAGGCCGATGATCTGCACGTCCTTGGGGTAGTGGGGCAGCAACATGCCGGTGCCCACGCCGAGGTCCAGCACGCGGTCGCCGGGCTGGAGGGGAAGCTGGGCGATGGCGCGAACCTGCCGCTGCTTGACCAGAGCGCCGAAGGTGTAATCGTAGAACCAAGCCCAGAAGTCGTAGGTGCCTTTGGTGACGGATTCTTTCATGCGCATGGCGAACCCCGCTTCCATAACTTCTTGGACAGTCGTGTTCATCCTATGATAACCAGCCAGTGCCCGCCACGGGCCGGATAATTATTTTTTTCTTGCGGATTCCGCCCACTCTGGCAATAGGAGTTTCCCCATGCCCGTCTCTTCCCAGCCTTCGGACGCCGCCATGCTCACCATCACCGTCAACGGCGAAGCCCGCCAGGTGGGGTCGTCGATGACCGTGCGGGAACTCATTGACGATATGGGCTTGAAAGGCCGGGCCGTGGCCGTGGAACGCAACCGCCAAGTTGTGCCGCGGCGCGAGCATCAGACGCAATGCTTGGGGGAAGGCGACACACTGGAGATCGTCACCTTGGTCGGCGGAGGGTAAAATGGTTGAGTGGAGAGACCCGCCCATGACCCCCAACCCCTATCAAGACAGCCAAGACACCCCGCTCTGGAAAGCCATTGACAAAGCGGTGGCCAAACTGGTTAAGAACGGCGACCTCAAGGAAACCACGTCCCGTCAACTCATCGTGGGTTTCATCGCCAAACAGGTGATCGAAGCCGGCGTGGAACCCGTTGAGAATCTCTCCATCAAGCTCCTCGCCGCAATGTCCACGAAGATCGGCACGGGGCAGTCACTTCCGCAACGCAAGGCCGTCTGACGCTCGCTGCGGCCCGCTGCGCATTTCGTAGAATGCCCGCATGAGTACCAGCAATAACGCCCCCCCGACTCCGCAAACTCCCGTCGATCATCCCCTCGTCGTCGCCGGCCGCGCTCTGGATTCCCGCCTCATCGTGGGCACGGGCAAGTACCGCGATTATCCCACCATGAAGTTGGCCTTGGACGCTTCGGGGGCACAGGTCATCACCGTGGCCGTGCGCCGCGAACGGCTCATCGACAAGGACGGCAAGAGCCTTCTCGATTTCATCGATCTCAAG
>JBBRGB010000062.1:0-15384 GCA_038241095.1 Phycisphaerales bacterium | reverse complement strand
CATCCACACCCCCTCCGGTCGAGACCCACGCCAAAAGATACCGATATTATTATACATTTATACCCCGACGGGGGTCATTTATACCATCGTCAGAGGCCCACAAGGCAAGATCAAGAAGGCGCGTGGTGGGTTCTTGTCGATGTGTTGCCAGGCCTGATCCGAATAAGGGGACATCCACAATTTCGCTTGGCGCGGTGAAGATTTCAACGGCAAGGAAGTGGAAATTGTGGATGTCCTGCTTTGTAGAAAACCCGTCTTTCTTTTTTTCACCCCGAAGGGGTGACGGGTTGTAGCCACGGGTGAAGCGGAGCGCAACCCGTGGTCAAGAGGGTTGAAATGTATCCGTCCCGGAGGGACGGCGGAATCGTGGTTGTCCATTTCCTTCGCCCCTACCAGGGCGAAAAACACATTTTCATTTTTTTCCACGGGTTCCGCTCCGCTTCACCCGTGGCTACATTCCATGACCCCGCCGGGGTCAAAGCCAAGACATCAAGGCGAATTGGAAAAACCGCGTTCGATTCTCAAACTCTGGGTTTTCTACAGAGCATGGATGTCCCCTTTGCCCCCCCCGGAGCGGGGCAAACGCATGGACGACCACGAGCCGCGCACGCAGTAAGCGGGCAACAAGTCCAAACTCATCCGTTCGCTGTCTCCGCTTACTGCGTGCGCGGCTCTTGACGAAAACTCCGTTTACTGCGTGCGCGGTTCTTGGCCTGCCTGTCATCCGACGCCGCGCGTTGTCCGCCCGTACAATCGCGGCCATGTGGCCCATTCCTCCTCACGCGACGTTGTGGTATTTCCTGGCGCTGGGCGTGGCCATGCTCATCACCGGCATCGCCAAGAGTGGTTTCGGCGGGGGCGTGGGCATCCTGGCGGTTCCGTTGACGGCCGCGGTGCTGCCGCCGGCCGAGGCTTTGGGGACGCTGCTGCCGCTGCTGATCATCGCCGACATTTTCGCCAATCTGCACCACCTCAAGAATCGCTCCTCTTATCACCTGCGCTGGTTGCTCACCGGCGGGGCGGGGGGCATCGTCGCGGGCACGGCCTTGTTCCTGGCCATTCGCGTGCTCAGCCCTGAAAACGGTTCGCGCACCATCAACAACGTGCTTTACGTTGTTGTCGGCGGAGTCTGCCTGGTGCTGGTGTCGATTCAGGTGTACCGGCTCTTTGGTGGCAAAGTGCCACACATTTCACCCAAGCCCGGGCCGACGATGGCCGTGGGCGCGACGGCGGGTTTTGTTTCCACCTTGGCGCATTCGGCTGGGCCGGTGGTCAACATTTATTTGTTGGAACAGCGGTTGGATAAGCGGTTGCTGGTGGGCACGGCGGCGGCGTTCTTCTTCTGCATCAACATCGCCAAGCTGCCGACGTTTCTGGCCCTGGGCTTCACCACGCCGGGCACGTTCTGGCGTTCGCTGTGGGTGGTGCCGGTGATTCCGTTGGGCAGCGTGGTGGGGTATTGGATGCACAAGCGGATTCCCGAAAAACCGTTTGTGGTGGTGATGTATCTCGGCGCGGCGGCGGCGGCGGGGCACATGATTTACAAGGCGTTTGGCGGGTGAGGCCACGGAACATTCACACCGCATCCCAAGCCCACGGATGCCGTCGCCTTGGACGGCTTCCGTGGGATCGGTCACGAAAGCCCCCGACGCATCCCACGGAACAAAACGCTCCGAGCCGCGGTTTGATCCGTGGGCTTGAGAAACGGAATTGCGACTCGATCTTTTGAGTGATGACGATGCACCGCAAGCCCAACATCACAGCCTCGAAGATTCCCGAAGTCTGCCACGTCGCCATTCTGCGGCGGCCTTATGTGGACATGATTCTGCGGGGTGAGAAGACCATTGAGAGTCGGCTGACGGTGCGACCGCTTCCGCCGTATCGCGCCATCGAACCGGGGCAACGGATCTGCATCAAGATTTCGTCGGGGCCTTACGCGGCCGAGGCGGTGGCCACCAAGGTTGTGTTTTATGACGGCCTCACTCCCGCGCGGGTCGAGCAACTGCGGCGGCAATATCAGCGTCACGTCGGCGGGGATGATGACTACTGGCGGGCCAAAGCCAACGTGCGTTACGCCACGTTCATCACCCTGGGGCAAGTGCGGGCCTCGACGCTGGGGCCACCGATTCGTTCCAGTGGGTTGGCGTGGTTTGTGCTTGACGATCTTTCGCCGCGCGGGGCGGTCAAATCGCATCACGCTCTTGATGCGACAGCGTTGGCGAGTCAGCGTGTCATCTGGTCGGCCGGGGCGATTCGCAATCGTTACTTGCGCTTGCCCGTGGAGCTTCGTCGCCGCATCGCCGCGGATCGACCGTTGCTGTTGACGCTGCCGGATGGAAAGACGGTGAGTACGCGATTGTTAGACAACGGCATGATCCAATGGCGGCAATGGGGGCCGGTGTTTGCGGCGCAGGGGATCGCGCCGGGCGCGGCCATGCGACTCGATATGCTGGAACCCAACCGCCTGCGATTGACGATGGAAAATGATCGACTCGGCGGTGACGCTCCGTGATGAAAACCATGATTGACCTCGCCTCTTACATCACGCCCGCGGAGTTGCGACGGCTCATCGCCGTGGCCCGCGCTGAAGACCTTGGCCCGGACTCATGCGACCTCACCAGCCAAGCCTTGGTGCCCGCGGCGCAACAGGCTACGGCCATCATGCGATCCCGCAAGCCGGGTGTCCTCAGCGGGGCGGCCCTGTTGCCAGTCATCATCAACGCCTACGACTCGACCTTGCGACTCATCGTGACGCGACACGATGGCGACGCGCTTCAACCCGGCGACGAAGTGGCGCGGTTTGCCGGTTCGCTGCGGAGCATTCTGGCGGTCGAACGCATCGCGTTGAACTTCGCCACGCATCTTTCAGGCATCGCCACGCTGACGGCGTGCTACGTCGCCGCCGTGGCAGCCGTGACGGCAAACGCCTCCGCGAGCAACACTGCCCGCATCTGCGACACGCGCAAGACCATCCCCGGTCTGCGTGGCCTGGCGAAGTATGCCGTGGTCTGCGGCGGGGGGGTGAGCCATCGCATCGGCCTTTACGATGCCATGCTCGTCAAGGACAACCACATTGCCCACATTCCGCCGACGGAGTTGCCGGCCGCGCTGAAGGCCGCGTTTTCCGAGGCTCGACGAATCAATCCCAAACTCAGTTTCATCGAAGTTGAGGTGGACACTTTGGCGCAGTTGGAAATGGTGCTGCCCACGGGGCCAGACATTGTGCTCTTGGACAACATGCCCCCGGCGACGTTGCGGCAAGCGGTGGCGATGCGTGATCGTCTGACGCCGGCGGTGCAACTCGAAGCCAGCGGCGGGGTGAATCTCGACACCGTGGCGTCAATCGCCGCGACGGGCGTGGATCGCATCAGCGTCGGAGCCTTGACCCATTCCGCCCCGGCGTTGGACTTGGGCCTGGACATTGATTGACAAACGCATGTCCGATCCCGTCAACATCCATGTCCCCTTGCTCCACGAGTTGTTGAGTATCCAACGGCCACGGGTTCCGCGCGAGCTTGCGTCGAAGCTTGCGTTTAGCGCCGCGTCTCTCACCGCCGAGTTGCAACGTCTGCGTGAGGCCGGCTGTGTGTTGGATGAACATCCGCATCAAGGCGTGCGACTGGCGCGAAGTGGTTTGGCCACGTGGCGCGATTATCTGGCGTGGACCTTGCCGTTGTCCAGCGACGGCGGGGCGGTGGCGGGGCCGCGCCTCATCGAGGTGTATCAACGCACCAGCAGCACGCAGGACGCGGCCCGGCGACTTATCGCGGCGCATGGTGACAAGGCCCGCGGCGTTCTGGTGCTGGCTGATGAACAACTGGCGGGGCGGGGGCGGCTGGGTCGGCGTTGGAGCGCCCCGCCTGGTCGGTGCGTCATGCTCAGTTATGTCATGGCCGGGCCTGTGGACGGCGCGGCGCTGGCGATCGATTTCATCGTGCCCGCCTCGGCGCTGGCGGTGGCCTTGGGCGTGGAGGTGGCCGCGCCGGGCATCGCGCCGCTGGGCGTCAAGTGGCCCAATGATGTGCTGGCCGGGGGTCGCAAACTCGCGGGCATTTTGGTTGAAAGTGTCACCAGTGAATCCGGCACGCGAGCCTTCATCATCGGCATCGGCGTCAATGTCGATCTGCGGCCCGATGACCTCCCTGCCGAGGATTCGGCCTTGCGGGCGCGGGTGACCAGTCTGGCGATGCTGGGCTTGGCGGTGGATCGTCTGCGGGTGATCGTGGAAGTGGTGACGCGACTCGAAGCGATGTTGGCCGCGCCCGATGCGACGGCCTTGCATGAGGCTTGGCAAAAGCGAAGTGTGTTGCGCGGGCGAAGCATCGTCGCCAACTGTGATGGCCAGCGCATCGAAGGCGAGGTCATCGATCTGGACCCACGACAGGGCCTCATCGTGCGTGACAACTCGGGGACGATGCGCCACCTGCCCGCCGCTTGCACATCCATCGAAGCGTGGTAGCCAGCGCGGCGAATTGACGCAGCGGAGGCGCTGGCTGTGGATCACTGTGGCACGCAAAGCCTTTGCCACAGGCACCCGGCGCATGACTCACGCCTACACTTGCAAGTGTGATTGTTGCACAGGCTTTTTCCCCGGAGTAATGATGATGACGCGAAATGTTTCGATGATGCTGGTCGGCTGCATGGCGTTCTTGATGATGACGGCGAATCTGCTGGCCGCGCCGCCTTCGCCCCAAGAGGCGGCGGGGGTGACCGATCCCGCCACGGCTTTGCGCGACCGCATTCTCAACGCCTACGCCCAGGCCAAGACCTTCAGCGCCAAGGTCGAGTTCACCGTCAACCAGAATCAAGGCCGGTGGGCCAACATTCGCCAAACTTGGTACACCGTCGCCTACGAGCGGCCCGACCGTTTCGCCCTGGATCACCCCGATTACAAACTGGTGGTGGACAAGGGCCAATTGCGGGCGGTCTTGGGCCAGGTGTCGGGCCATCACGTCGAGCAACCGGTGACGAAGCTGGATTACCAAGCCTTGACCGATGGCCTGCCCCGGCTCTTTGGCAACCCGCCCTTGCCCGCAGTGGTCATGCTGCTCAGCCCGGAGCCGATGGGCGTTCTCAGCGGCTTGGCCAAGGCCGATGTGAAGCTCGCCGCCAGCGATGAAAACCACCCTCGCGCCGGCCTGACCTTCGCCGATCAAGACGGCAGCGTCTGGACGATCTGGCCCGAAGCCAACGGCCTCATCCGCGAGGTCGTGCTGCAAGTCGATGCCACCCACATGGGCGGTAAGCCCGGCGACAGTGTCAGCGTTTCCTACAAATATCCCGATGCCGCCCTTGATGGCAAGTTGCCCGATGACGCCTTCGCTTTGGACACCACCAACTCCGTGGCCGTGGACTCGCTTCAAGCCTTGGCGCGGGCGGCGTCATCGCAGCGGCAGCAACACGCCTCGGTGGGCAAGCCCGCGCCGAAACTGGTGCTGCCCACGCTTGAAGGCAAACAGTTCAACCTCGCCGACGTCAAGGAAAAAGTCGTGATTCTGGACTTCTGGGCCACATGGTGCGGCCCATGTCGCATCAACATGGAAATCCTGCAAATGGTCAAAGCCTGGGCGGACAAGGAAAACAAGAGCCTGGCGATTTACACCGTGGACATCATGGAAACGCCCGAGCAGGTCAAGCAATTCATCAAGCAGACAGGCATGACTTTGCCGGTGCTGATGGACGCCGACGGCGCGGTGGCCAAGGCCTACGGCATCGGCCCCATCCCCCACACCGCCATCCTCAAAGATGGCAAAGTCGTGGAAGTGCATCAGGGCGTCAACCCGGAAACGATGGAAGCGACGCTTAAGAAAGAGATCGAGGAATTGCTGGGCGCGGAGGGGCGGTAGGTTCACACCCCCAGCAGATCGCTGGCGTCGAGGATGGATTGCGCCAGGTCGGCGAGTTTGCGGCGGCTGTCGCGGGCCTGCTTCTGCAAACGCTTCATGGCCTCATCTTCGCTCAAGCCCAACTTTTGCATCACCAAACCCTTGGCACGCTCGATGACCTTGCGGTTTTCCAAGGTGACTTTGAGGTCTTGCACTTCGTCGCGCAGGCGGGTGTGTTGGGTGTAGCGCGACCAGGCCACGGCGATGCTGACGCGAAGTTCGTCCAGGGTGACGGGCTTGAGCATGTAGCCAAAGACGCCGATGCGGGTGCCGGCGGCGAGGTAGTCTGCGTCGGAAAAGGCCGAGAGAATCATGACGGGAATGCCCATTTGGCAAAAGAGAACTTGGGCGGCTTCCAGACCGTTGGTGCCGGGCATGCGGATGTCCAAGAGGGCGAGGTCGGGCTTGTGTTCCTTGGCCAATTCGATGGCCTGCTGACCGTTGGCGGCCGGGCCGATGACCTCGAACTCCAGGCTACGCAGGTTGTGGGCGATGTTGGTCGCCAACAGGTGTTCATCCTCGGCCACGAGAATGCGTTTGGGAGACGCGGGCAGGACGCCGGTGTGTTCGACGCGCTGGGTGGTTGGATTGGTTGCCGTTTCCGTCATGATGATCCCTCGCTTGCCAGCGACGTCGCTGCTGAACCGACCGATGAAACGCGATAAACGCCCCGGCCCCCGGTCTGGTGGCCAGTTTACCTTGTTTCAAAGTTGAGGGGCGACGGATCCGAAAAAGGGGACATCCACAATTTTCTTGGCGCTGGGGTGATTCGCACGACAAGGAAATGAAAATTGTGGATGTCCCCTTTTTCTCCTCGGAAACCGCTTACTGCGTGCGCGGCTCATGCCGGCTCGATGGTGACGGTGACGTTGCGGCTGGTGAACTGCTGCTGATAAAGCTCGGCCCGTTCACGGTGGGTCGTCAGCAGCAAGGCCACGCCGGTCTTGTGGGCTTCGACGACGCGAAGCTCGGCTTCCTGTTTGCCCAACGTCGTCAACATGCGCACGGTTTCGATGACGAAGAGAAACTCATTGACATCATCGTTGTGCAGCAAGACCTTCCAAGGAGGCAGCGGCTTGGTGGGCTTTTTAAGGGGCTTGTCTTTGGTGGCTGCGGCGGTGTTGGAACTTTCATCAGGTTCTTCGCGGGGCGGGTCGGCTTCCATTGCGTCGGACATGGCTTTCTCCTTTGTGTCGTCTGAGCCGCGGGGCGTAAGTCCCCGGTCGATCCAGCTTGTACGCGAGAATTGCGTGCAAGTTACTTCCACCGCGGGCTTACGCCCGTCGGCTCTGACGGATCAATCCTCACCTTTCTCGGCTTTGTAGGCGTCGAACTCTCCGCGATCTTCGGCCTCAGCGAGGTACTTGGTGAAGTCGGTCATCTTGTAGCTCAGGAAGCAAAAGGCGTGATGCACCGCCAGCCATTCGGGGTCGGTTTCATCCTTGCCGATGTCTTGGCGGAGACGGTTTAATTCAGCGAGAAACGGTTCGGGCTTGATCATGGTGGCGGTTCTGGGGCTGTCGTGGTTTAGGCTGCGCTGGCTTTGACGCCGCCGACGGCCTGGGTGATTTTGCGGGCGGCGTCGGCGAGATCGGTGGCGGTTTGCAGGTTGGCGATTTCACCGCGGGCGTCATCGAGAATCTTCCGCGCCGGTTCGACGTTGGTGCCTTCGAGTCGCACCACGAGGGGAACCTTGAAGCCGATGTTACGGGCGGCATTGACAATGGCGGTGGCGATGACGTCGCACTTCATGATCCCGCCGAAGATGTTGACCAGCACGCCCTTGACGTTGGGGTCGTTCAAGATGATGCGGAAGGCCTCGGTGACGGCCTCTTCACTGGCGGAGCCGCCGACGTCCAGGAAGTTGGCCGGCTCGGCTCCGTGGAGCTTGATCAAGTCCATGGTCGCCATCGCCAGGCCCGCGCCGTTGACCAGGCAGCCGATCTCGCCGTCGAGCTTGATGTACGACAGGCCGAAACGCTTGGCGTCCTGCTCGGCCTCGTTTTCCTCGGTGGGGTCGGTCATGAGTTTGAGGTCGTCGTGGCGGAAGTTGGCGTTGTCGTCAAAGACGATCTTGGCATCGACCGCCAGCACTTGGCCGTCGGGGAAGTCGGTCGTCGGGGCGGTGACCACCAGCGGGTTGATCTCCGCCAGGCTGGCGTCGGTCTTGATGAAGAGGTCGGCCAGTTGGTGCATGATCTTGGCCGCCAGTCGCACGGTTTCGCCCTTGAGACCCAGGCGGTAGGCGACCTTGCGCGCCTGGTAGGGCAGCAGACCGGTGGCGGGGCTGATGGCCTCGCGGACGATGGCGTCGGGGGTGTCGCGTGCCACTTGCTCGATGTCCACACCGCCCTGGGCCGAGGCGATGATGACCGGCAAGCCGCGGGCGCGGTCGATGGCCATGCCCAGGTAGTATTCCTTCTCGATATCGACCCCCGCAGCCACCAACAGTTTTGTGACCTTGACACCGTGCGGCCCGGTCTGCGGGGTGATGAGCGGCTTGCTTAAAATGGCGTAGGCGGCTTGGCGGGCTTCATCGGCGCTTTTGACGAGTTTGACCCCGCCACCCTTGCCGCGACCGCCGGCGTGAACTTGGGCCTTGACCACCGCCAACTTGGCGTGATGCCGCTTTTGCAGGGCTTCAAAGGCGCGGGCGGCCTCGGTGGGGTTCTCCACCACAATGCCCGCCGGCACGGGGATTCCGAACTTGGTCAACAACTCCCGCGCCTGGTACTCATGAATTTTCATCGCTTGGATTCTCTAATGAAAAGGGTGAACAAGCGATGATATACCGTCCGGCGCGTGAGGCCAAATGCCTCACCACGAGCCGCGCACGCAGTAAGCGGAGCTTTTGCCCTCATTGACCGGCGGGGTCATGCTCCGCTTACTTCGTGCGCGGCTCGTGGCCATGCCCGCTTTCAATTTTCGTAAGATGGTGCATTGCTCTTTTTTTGAAGGATCACCCATGAACCGCAAACGGATTCAATCGATGGTCGCCAAGGCCGTCAAGCAGCAACCGGTGACGGATCTTCACACGCATGTTTACGCGCCGAGTTTCGGAGCTTCGCCCAAGCCGGGCGGGATGATGCTCTGGGGCATTGATGAGTTGGTGACGTATCACTACCTCATCGCCGAGGTCTATCGCGTGGTGCCCGCCAGCGAATTGCCGCTTGAGAAGTTCTGGGCGATGGGCAAGCGGGAGCAGGCCGACCACATCTGGAAGCACCTGTTTGTGGAGCGGACGCCGATCAGCGAAGCGTGTCGCGGGGTGCTGACGACGCTGAGCCTCTTGGGCCTCGACCCCAACGAGAAGGACTTGAAGAAATACCGCAAATGGTTTGGCCAGCAAAAGCCCGACGCTTACGTGGACAAGGTGATGAAGATCGCCAACGTCGATCAGATCACCATGACCAACGCGGTGTTTGACGATCAGGAACGGAGCCTGTGGGAAGCGGATGCCAACGTGGGCGATGACCCGCGATTCACGGCCGTGCTGCGTGTCGATCCGCTCTTGTGCGATTGGAAAAACGCGGCGGTGAAGATGCAGGGCTGGGGCTACGACGTGAAGCCCAACTTCAGCGGCAAGACGGTTTCGGAAGTCAAGCGTTTCCTCTCCGATTGGCTCGACAAAATCAAGGCGGTGTATCTGGCGATGAGCCTGCCTCCGGAGTTTGTCTATCCCAACGCCAAGGACCCGGTGGCGGATCGCATGATCCGCGAGGCGATTCTGCCCGTCTTGGCGGAGCGGAACCTGCCTTGGGCGATGATGATCGGTTCACGCCGCGGGGTGAATCCACCCTTGCGCGATGCAGCGGACATGGGCGGTCGCGCGGACGTGACGGCCGTGACCAATCTTTGCCGGGACTTCCCCGACAACAAGTTCATGGTGACGATGCTGTCGCGTGAGAATCAGCATGAGCTTGCTGTTGCCGCGCGGAAGTTCGGCAACCTGATGCCGTTTGGCTGCTGGTGGTTCTTGAACAACCCGATTCTCATCGAGGAGATGACGCGGATGCGCATGGAATTGCTGGGCCAGAGCTTTGTGCCGCAGCATTCCGACGCCAGGATTCTGGATCAGTTGCTTTACAAGTGGGAGCACAGCCGGGCCATCATCGCCAAGGTGCTGACGGACAAGTATGTGGACGCGGCGGCGACGGGTTTCAAGGTGACGCCCAAGATGGTCAAGCGCGATGTGGCGTTGCTGCTGCGGGATAATTATCGGGATTTTCTGAAGCGCTAAACGGCAAGCCTGAATCGTTGGTTCACGGAGTTACCCACCCGCCTCGCGCGATCTTGAGGGAAACGGTATGACCACCATCGAACTGCAATGTCCGACTTGTCAGGAGATGCTTGTACTCGACGCGGGCTTCGCCGGCGGGGTGTGTCGCTGCTCGGGCTGCGGCACGCTGATGACCGTGCCAGCGGCGGCGGGGGGGACAAGCGAACGACTCTCACGGCCCGCGACGCCCGGCGGCAGGCCCGAAGCGCCCGGCATGGCGGCGTCACCTTCGGCACCGTCTTCCGCTTCGTCGGCCAAAACGCCCGTCCATGCGCCGCGACGTGACCATGAGACCGTCCAACCTCCCTCGGCCGTCCGGCCCACGGTGGTCACCGCCCACACCAACGAAGCCGGCAAACAGACCTTCGTCACCGCTTCGGGTCGCACCTTGGAACTCGACGCCGATGCCGTCATTCCCACCGCGGCAAAAAAACAACGTCCGGTCGTCCGCGCCACCACCGCCATCGTGGCCGTCGGCGCGTTGCTGGTCCTGGTCGTGGTGACGGTGCTGGTTTTTGTCTGGGTCATCAAAGAGAAAACTTCCGTCGATCCCCACACCGGTCAGCCTCGCATCGGCTACGACGTGGCGGACAACCCGCTGGTCAATGCCGACGGACGCTTCCTCTACTGGTCGCTGGATGAACCGACGGTGATTGTGCTGGACGCCGCGGGATTGAATCGCCCCTGGCTCGAGGAGATGAAGGATGTGCTTGTTGATGCGGCGGCCAAGATGCCCGAGGCCACGCCGTTGCAAGTCGTCGCGCTGACGGACTTGGGTGTCAAAACCTTCCCCGATAAGTTGCGTTCCTGGAAGCCCGGCGACACCGCCAAACTGCGGGCCTTTCTGACGCCCATACCCGCCATGCGTTTCCCCGACCCCGTCGCGGGCCTTGAAACCGTGCTTAAAGCCGACCCCCCGCGAATCATCCTGGTCACCGGCCAGCAACTCACGGATCGACAAGTCGATGACATCGACCTGTTGCTCGACAAACACCCCGACACGCGGCTAAGCGTGGCCCTGCTGGGCACGCATCTTCCCCGGCTGCAAACGCTGGTCAATAAATCAGGTGGCAAATACGTGAGCATGCCGCAGGAAGATTTCCTGGGCTGGTACGCCAAGATCCGCAACGCAACGCAAGAGCCGCGCACGAAGTAAGCGGTTTCGTTGATCCGCCGCACGAAGTAAGCGGACCAATCTCCTTGCGTCGAACATTTATTTACGATTCCGCTTACTTCGTGCGCGGCTCATTTCAACCAAACGCGCTGAGTGTGCTGCCTTGGCCAAAGAGCAGAATGCCCAGCACCTTCAAGAACTGCGCTAAGAAAAGATTCAGCACGATGATGGCCACGAAGCTGGTGACGAAGGAATCCGTCGCGGCCCTGCCCACGCCCGCGGCCCCGCTGCGACAGTTAAAGCCGTTGTAACAACTGATCAACCCGATCGCCAAGCCGAAAAACACGCTCTTGATGAGTCCTGTAAAGACGTCCCAGTTGCCCACGAATTGGGCTGAGAAGCTCCAGTATTCGACGGAGTTGACCCCGTAGCCCCAGACGGTGACGGCGAACCCACCGAAGATGCCCACGGCATTGGAAAAGACGGTGAGGATGGGCACCATCAACAGGCAGGCGATGACGCGGGGCACCACCAGATAAGCCACGGGATCAGTGCCCATGGCCCGCATGGCGTCGATCTGTTCGGTGACGCGCATGGTGCCGAGTTGCGCGGTGACGGCCCCGCCGACCCGGCCGGCGATCATCACCGCCGCCAGCACCGGCCCGATCTGCCGCACCACCGAAATGCCGATGACCCCGCCCAGCGAACGTTGCTGCCCGATGGCGGCAAACTGGTCGTAGGTCTCCACCCCCAGCACCATGCCCACGAACCCGCCGACGATGGCGACGACCACGATGCTCATGGTGCCGATGGAAAATAGCTGCGGCATCAGCAGGCTCAGCCGCCCGCGACCATGCGGCCCGATGACCAGCCAGCGCAGCGTCTCGGCGGAAAAGCGCACGAAGCCCCCGATCTTCACCAAGCTCTCGGTGACGCTTTGACCCACATAGGCAAGCTGCTGGATCATGATGGTGACGATTCTAGTCGAAGCCGCGAGGGGTGAGAAAAAGGGGACATCCAAGCTCTGTAGAAAACCCTTGGCGGGGTGCCACACAGCATCCCGACAGGGTGCTGTGTGCGAGACAAGTGGGGTGCTCCTTATCCGCATCGCAGAGGCATGGACTGATTGCATAAGAGCGGTTGGCTTGACTTTGAATGTTGAAGCTTCTCTCGGACACAGAGCACCCTGTCGGGATGCTCTGTGGCACCCGGACTTCAGTCCTCAAGCCTCAAGCCTTCCCCGTCCCGGCCCAAGCGCGGATGCGGGGCAGTAGCAACTCTTGGGCCAGGATTTTCCCGCACGCCGCGACGGGCACGGCAAGCAACATGCCCAGAATCCCCGCCAGCGATCCGCCGATGAGTACCGCCAGCAGCACGGTGATGGGGTCGAGGTTGGTGGCCTTGCCTTGAACCAGTGGTTCCATGACCCAGCCGTCGATGGTCTGGGCGATGATGTACACGAGGCTGGGGGCGACGATGACCCACATGAAGGAGAACTCGCGGCCCGAGCCCATCGTGTCGGCCCAAGCCAGAAACACCGCCGCGGGCCAACCGATGACGCTCAAGTAGGGCACCAAGTTCGCCAAGCCCGCGACGATGCCCAGCACCAACCAGTAAGGCACGCCGACCGATCCCCACCCGGCCGTGAGCAGCACGGTGATGACCGACACTTGGATGAGCCGCCCGCGAAGCCAGGCACTCACCGCGCGATCCATCTTGTGCAGGACTTCGAGCGTGCGCTGGCGGTGATCGACGGGAATGAACTGGCGAAACCAGCCGAGAAAATCGGGGAAGACCCAACTGAAATAGACGTAGCAGATGCCGGTGATGGTCACAGCCAGCACGACATAGGTTCCGATGCTGATGGCGGAACTCAGGAAGCCCCACCCCATGCCCAGGGAATTGCCCAGCACCGCCCCAATGGCGGGCCAGTCCAAGTTCGCCAGGGTTTGCGGCAAGGCTTTGCGTGGCGAAGTCGTCGCGGCCGATGAGGCTTGCTTGCCAGTCCCACCCGCGCCGCTTGCGGACGTTTGCCCTGTTGACTCGATGTTGGATGATGCACCCGCGGACTCGCCGTCGTTCTGATTCAGCCGGTCAGCCGTGGTGGCGGATTCATCGGGAAACGCGGCTGGCGCGGTGGAAGCGGTTGCGGGATCATCACCATGCTGGCCGTCGCCGGAGCCTGTTGGTTCAACATCCGGGGTCGTTTCGCCTTCCGGGGGCGCTTCGCCGCGCACCCAGGCCATGACCTCTTCCATGCTCAGTTTGATGTGCAACTTTTCCTGGGCCTTGTGGATGTAGCCCGGCACGTTGCCCACCAAGTCTGTGACCTGCGACGCCAGTTTGGGAGCCACATACAGCCCCAGCCCCGTCAGGGCCACCAATCCCAGCATGAGGATGAGCAGTGCCGTCGCCAGTCGGGGGACGTGCAACCGCCGCTTGGCCCACGCCACCAGCGGTTCGACGGCATAGGCCAGCGCCAGGCCGAAGATCACCGGCAGAACGATGCCGCGCACGACAAAGAGCATCCATAAGGCCAGTGCCACCGCCGCCAGCACCGCCAGATCGGTGAACCAACGATATTCCCAGAGATGTCGCTTTTCGTTGTTCATAACGAGGTAAAACATCCCACAATCATCGCGCCGACGCAACGCCACGGCACCAATTGCTCCACAGCGTCCGCATGGACTTTTAGCGGGAGACGTCGGCCCCCCTTGCGTCTGCTATAATGAGGCACGTTCTTTGACAATCGGGGCCGACTGGTATCGACCGGATGGCACAGGTGCGTGGTGGCACGTCCAGGAGCATGCAGGCCTGGTAAAAAGCATGCAAACAACAACTGCCAACGACACCGTTGGTCGCATCGGCTTCGCGCCGGTGCGCCTGGCTGCCTGAAATAAAGTAGCCATGACCGCGACGGACCCGCCCGTAAGAAATCGCGGTCAATGACTTCATCGGGATCGCCCCGCCACGGGGTTTCAGCGTGGCGGGACTAAAAAACACTGACACTGGGCGCGAAGAAGGCCGCCTTTGGCCGTCAACCCGCCGAGATCAAATCAAAGGCTAAACGTGTAGAGGCTACGCATCGTCTATCACGGCACGAGGGTTCGACTCCCTCCGGCTCCATTCAAACGGGTTCCCCTGCCTTGGCCCACGCTTGGCGGACTTCGCTAGGCGTGGGCCAAAGTACTTGGGCGACAATGCCGCCTGCGCTGGCAAGTCCAAGTCACGACGCTGAGGGGGAAAAAGACCGGTCGCAGGACGACTCCGGGGGCGGGGGCGGCAGCGAAGGTTCTGATGTCCCACCACCACTTCGCCGTGGGGCGTCCGCATGGTCTTGTTCTCCGGATCGCCACGTTGCAGATACAAGCGCTCCGAGCCGCAATGTGGGCAACAACCCAACTCGCCGTCCTGGGCCTGGGCCGAGTCTTCCAACGCCGCCCGCTCTTGGAGCAACGTCCCGGTGACCGTCGCGTCAAAGGCGTCGGTCTGATCCTCCCATTCGAGAAATGTTCTGCCTTTGAGCGGAAGCGATTCATCCTCGGGGATGATCTGATCCAGCATCTTCTGGCAGGCGTTGAGAATCCGCCACCGAGCCTCTTGCCGAGTCGTCCGTGCCGCCATGATTGACCTCCGTGTCATAAAGTCATTGCGCCGGTTCGCCATCCAGAGCGAACTCCCAACAGTTTGTATGCGCGACAACCCGCGAAATCTGTGATGCCCCGAACGGTTGATTCGTTTGGTGATGCAACCCTCGATTTGACAAAGCCAGCGGGTTTAATAAAGTAATGGGCTCGCTGGCAACGGCGAGTGTTGGGAGCGTAGCTCAATTGGTTAGAGCACCGGACTGTCGATCCGGAGGTTGCGGGTTCGAGCCCCGTCGCTCTCGTTATTTTCCTTTCTTTGACCGTCGCGTTTTGCGACACTTTCAAGCACATTGGTCAATCGATTTTCAGCCCCTGCGTCACGGCGGATGCTAACATTGCACCGTGTCGGGCTGCGGGCTTGCGCCTCGCTTATGCCAATCCGTTCCCACCGTTTATCCCCCCATGAGATTTCGCTTTGGCTTCTGAACTTTCGCAACTTGCCCTTGACCTTGACCTCGA
>JBBRGB010000061.1:0-15465 GCA_038241095.1 Phycisphaerales bacterium | reverse complement strand
ATTGTGGATCAATGACGGTCGTGGCTCATCCCACGGAAGCCGTCCAAAGCGACGGCATCCGTGGGCTTGGGTGAATCGCGGGCGGGGCATTTTTCAAGTCGCACTTTACCGACGGGGTGAAAGCGGGCACAATGGGGGCGGGGGCGTCTGTCATCCGCTATTCTTCCATGATCTTCATTTACGCAAACCGATCCGCTGGGGAGCACCACCGATGCAGTTGATGAGTTGGAACATGTCGCGGCTGGGGAGTCGCTTCAACCTGCTCTTTGAACCGTTTGGCAAGCGGGTCTTGCACTCGGCCTTGGGGCGGTTCCTCGACCAGCCGCTGGACTTGGCGGTGGGACTCGTCGAACCCGATGGCACGCAACGGGTGCTGCCCTTCACCACCAGCGGCACGGGGCTGTTTAACTGCGAACAGTTTGAGCGGATGAACTCCATCACCTTTCGGGGCTTTAGCGAAAACTACCTGCTGCGGTTTGAGTTCAACATTCACAGCGTGTTTTATCCGCAGAATGAAAAGCTCTGTGTGATGCCGGCGTTTTATTTGGAGATGCGGGTCAACCCTGTGGAGCGCGTGCGTTGGACGAAGAGCAAGGGGCCGCGGCCTGAGAAGGTGCGGCTGTTCATTCGCTTGAAGCGGCCGGGCACGCAGATCACCGCCACGCCGGCAAGTGGCGGCGGCGGGGGAGGGGGCAACGGCAATGGCGGGGAGCAAGGCCCGCGTTTGGATTTGACTTACAAGACGCTGTTGAAGCCGTTCACCACGCATCCGACGGATGACGAGGTTAAGAAGTTCGCGGATCATCCGAGTGTGGAGGCGCGGGAGCGGATCACGAGTTTGAATGCCGCGGCGGTGCCTGACGCCGATGGTTGCGGGCTGTCGCTGGAGTTGCCGGTGAGCGAGGAAGGCAGCGGCGTGAAGTGGCGGTTGGTTTGGGGAGCGCACGTGGCCGAGCCGGTGCTGCGGGTCAATGAAGGCACGCAGACCGCGGCTTCGGATGCTTTGACGACGAAGCCTGAAGTTGGAGAGCCTGCGAAGTTTCTTTACACCCGTTACTGGAACGACATCGACAGCCTCATGTCCGAGGCCATTGAGCAGCGTGACGATTTGCTGGGCCACAGTCGCCGCTTTGAAAAGCTCATTGAGCAATCGCCCATCAACGGCTCGCAAAGCCACCTGCTGCATCACAGTTTTCAGAACTATTTGAGTAACACTTTCTGGTGTGAAAAGGCCGACGGCAAGGAATGGTTCTCGGTCTGGGAAGGCAACTGTCTTTTCCATTCGACGGTGGATGTCGAATACAACATCTGCCTGTTTTATCTGACGCTTTGGCCCAAGCTGTTGGCGCTGCAACTGCGCGAGTGGCCGATGGTGGGCAAGGCTCACGCCGAAAGCGGGGGGGCGATTCTGAGTCACGACATGGGCGTGGGCATGAACGTCGGCAAGCAGGCGTACCCTCACGACATGCCCGTGGAGGAGAACTGCAACTATCTGTTGATGTTGCAGGCCTACACGCACTGGACGGGTGACACGTCGCTGCTGGAGCCGCTGGCGGAGTTTGTCGCGTCCTTGGCGAAGTATCTGTTGTGGACCGACCGCGATGACAGTGGCTTTGCCAGCGAGGGCACCGCCAACACCATCGACGACGCCAGCCCGGCAACGCAGTACGCCAAGCGGCAGACGTACCTGGCGGTCAAGCGTGTCGCGGCCCTGAACGCGGCGGCGGATTTGCTGACGCGGGCCGACAAAAAGGAGTTGGGGCAACGCTGCGCCGCCACCGCCAAGCAAGCCGCCGTAAAGATCGAAAAAGAAGCTTGGATGGGCGACCATTTCGCCGTCTGCATCGACCGCACCACCGAGGGCATCGTCGATGCGTGGACAGGCAAGCCCTTGCCTTACGACACGCTTGAAGGCTGGGACGCCTATTCGATTTACACCGCCAACGGCCTCTTGCTGCCCCTGATGACCGATCAGCGGCATCCCTTCGACGGCCAGCGCATCGCCGCGGACTTGGTCAACGCCACCCGCGAAACATTGTCCCGTTACGGTTGCGGCCACACGTCAAGTGAAATCGAAAATGTCTGGATCAGTCAGAATCTTTGGCGCGATCACATTTCGTTTTACGCCGGTGCCAAGCTCCCGACCATCAACCAGTACTACTGGGATTTGGAAGTGATGAGCAACACCCACGAGCAGAGCCTGGGGTTCATCGACACCTACATCAACAACAATTTGAGCCACTACCCGCGTGGGATCACCAGCATCGGCTGGTTTACCGCCCAGCCCCGGCTGGTGGTGGATCGCCTAGCCCAGGGCGGGCCACGCATCACGGTGGAACCCGAAACGCACTGGCATCAGCGCTGGCCGCTGTTGCCGCTGGCGGACTGGAAGGCGGGCAAGATCCCCGTCTGCGTCGTCGATGGCAAGGGCAAGGTAACCATCGAAGGCAAGATCGACCGGGTGGTGATTCGTTCGGGCGGAGCCGCCCCCGCACCAGAATCCGACGCCCCGCCGGTGATTGGGTGAGGCTTTTCTTTTCTTGAGTTGAACACGAAGACACGAAGTCACGAAGGAAGGCAAGGATGCTTTCTGTCTTCTTCGTGTCCCTTCGTATCTTCGGGCCTTCGTGTTATTCATTCACACGGGTTGACGGGTCATGCCGCGACATAGAGCGTCTCCGCTTCGTCGAGTACCTGCCGGCGGAAATACCGGCTCAAGGAGGCCGGGGTGTGAAGGTCCACTTTTCTTCCCAGCAGTTCCGACAACTCATCCTGCATGGTGAAAAACGCCAGGCCGGGGATGTGGGCAGGGTCGAACTCCACCAGCACATCGACATCGCTGGCGGGCGTGAAGTCGGGGCGCAGAATCGAGCCGAACAACGCCAAGCGGAGAATGTGGTGGCGGCGACAAAACGCTTGGAGCTTTTCGATGGGAATGGGGATGGGCGTGTTCATGCTCAAACTCGTGTCGTATCCGGCCATGAACATCATAACGCGGTCTTGCCCCCTGACGCCGTGCGGCGGTGAAGCTCTGTGACGATTGTGCCGATAAATCGGGTATGGGCATCGCGCTGGGCAATTCATTTTCGCTGACGGGCAAGTCGGAGGCGGAGCGCCGCCGCGCTCCCCGGCTGGATATGGATTGCCGGGCCAAGGTTCACATCTGCGACACCGGGCGATTCCTCGCCGGTCGCACGCGGAACCTATCGGCCAGCGGGGCCTTGCTGGAAATCGATCATCCCTCGCTCTTGGTGCCGGGCCAGCGCTTGCGTTTGGGCGTCGCCTGGTCGAAGCGCGACGTGGTGCTGAGCGCGGACGAAATGCCGCAAGCCACCGTGGTGCGCAGCCTAGGCATGGGATCGTTGCAGACCGTGGCCATCACCTTCGACAAAGCCATGTCTCTGCCCCAACCCGTCGCCATGTCGGCGTGAACGTGATCTCCCGTTTGGGTTTTGTGGTAGGTGTTCCCCCCCCCCGCTAAACCGCAAGCGTGCTTCATAGTCCCGTGGCACATGGGCAAGTATTGTCAAAGGTCGTTTATTGTCAGACCGGTTCGCTTGGAAATTCGCGCCAGCATTCGGGGCCCAAGTTCCTCGTTGTCATGAAATGCGAAAACATAATTGGGCCAGCCCTCGCGTGAAAGAGTCCGATGCGAGCCTCTTTGTCGTTCCACTCGCCACCCGATGCGCAATAACGCGGCCAACAAACGCCGTGCGGAGATGGAGGGCCAAGCACTCATGAATCAAGCCACAATGGAAAAGACCGCTTCAACTTCCGGCAACGGTTCATCGTGTTCCAGACGATCCGCCAGCACATGCAGCGCCAGTGATTGAGCCCGCCGCACCGCTTCCTGGCGCGTTTGCCCATAAGCAAGCACACCGGGCAACTCCGTCACCTCGGCAATCCACCGGCCATCGGTTTCGCGTTCAAGTTCAATGGAAAACATCACTGGATTCTATACCGACATCACCCACAGTGTCGGACGTGTCATTGACAAACAAGACAATCTTGATATAATCACTAGGCATGGAAGTCAGGATCAGTAGCCAAGGCGCTGACGATTTGGAAAGCCTGCCCGAGACAATGTTTCATCGTTATGAGGCAGTGGTCATCCGTCTGACAAAGTGGCCTCAAGTCAGCGGCGCCAAACCCCTGACCGGAAAATGGAAAGATCACCGGAGAATACGCATGGGCGATTACCGACTGATTTTCCATGTGCGCGGCTCGACGGTCATCGTCGATCGCGTGGCTCATCGACGGGATGTTTATTAAAGGAACAGGGCATGACCATCACAATGACCGTCAATGGCGAATCGTACACGGCCGTGCCCACGGCGATGTACAAGCACATGGTCAAGCAACTGGGGCACACGCCCGCACTGCCCAAACCCGCGGCCGACGGAACTCGGCCGGCGCTGGCGACCGGCAGGGCCATTTTGGCGCGGCGGATGATCAAGCGCCGACTCGCCGCGGGCTGGACGCAGGAAGAACTGGCCAAACGTGCCAAAGTGCGCATCGAGACCATCAGTCGCTTGGAAGCGGGAAGGCACATGCCCCAACGTGCCACACTCTTGAAACTCGAAGACGTTTTCAAGGCCCATGTCTGAACAACGCGATTGGGTAAACTAACCACATGGCTGAATCGACCCTTATCGCTCCGCACGTGGTCGCTGATGCGCAGAGCATTTACGCCCGCACCGTCGCCCACTATCTCGCACCCATCAAGGCCTATCTCGACGACACGGCCATCAGCGAGGTGATGGTCAATCGCTTCGATGAAATCTACATCGAGCGCGATGGCCGCTTGGAGAAGACCAACGCCCGCTTCGCCGACGCCGAGGCCTTTGACTCCGCGGTCAACAACATCCTGCAATTCACCGGCAAGAGCCTGGCCGACGACAACCCGCTGGTGGACAGTCGCCTGCCCGACGGCTCGCGCGTTCACGTCGCCAAGGAGCCTTGCGCCCGACGGGGCACGGTGATGAACATTCGCAAGTTCAACCGTCAGATGCTCGACATGGACTGGTTGATGGAGTTGGGCACGCTCACCGAGCAGGCGTCGGCTTTTCTCAAAGTCGCGGTGCAGAACGAGCGCAACATCCTCGTGGCCGGCGGCACCAGCTCGGGCAAGACCTCGCTGCTCAACGCCCTGTCGGCCTATGTGCCCGGCGATGAGCGGTTGGTACTCATCGAGGACTCCGCGGAACTGCAACTTCAGAAAGAGCATCTGGTGAGTCTGGAGACACGACCGGCGGACCGCTACGGCCGGGGGGCCATCGGCATCCGCGAACTCTTTCGTTCCTCACTGCGACTGCGGCCCGACCGCATCATCATCGGCGAAGTGCGCGGCGGCGAGGCGCTGGACATGATCCAAGCCATGACCAGCGGCCACGGCGGGTCGATGGGCACGCTCCACGCCAACAATCCCCATGACGCCTTAAACCGCTTGGAAACGATGGCCTTGATGAGCAAAGTGGAACTGCCCCTGCACGCCTTGCGGGCGCAGATTGCTTCGGCCTTGGACTTGGTGGTGTTGATGAGCCGACACATGGGCGGGAGTCGGCGGGTGACGCACATCACGGAAATTGACCCCTTGGGCGACGATGGCCGATATCGCTTGCGGGACATCTTTACCATGGTTTCAGTGCCGGGTGAAGTCGATCATAAAAGTCGCATGCAATTGAAATGGACTGGTGAGCGTTCTGCTATGGCGGGGCACTTGAGGCCCGAAAGTCTCGAGGTGGTACCCGAATTGGTCAAGCCGCTGTTTGTGGAGCCGTGATGATGAAAACGGCAGTGAAATTGCTGGGAAACGCGGCCTTGCGACTGCACCGGGATCAGCGTGGGTCCACGACCTTGGAATGGACGCTGCTTCTGGCGGCCATCGGCCTGCCGGCGGTGGTGATCATGATCAGCGCCTTGAACCTGCTGGTGGCCCACTACCGCATGATGACCCTGCTCAACAGCCTGCCGTTTCCCTAAAACGGTGGTCACAGAACGCGATACCCAAACCCCGGAGCGGGAACGTAAAGCCTTGCTCCACAATGTGAAAGGACGATTTGATGAAAGCGATCAAGAACATGCTGGCCTTCGCCAAGAAGCTCCACGCCAGCGAACAGGGCGCTGAGGGCTTGGAAAAAATCCTCATCCTGGCGGCCATCGTCATCCCGCTCCTGGGCGTGTTGCTGATCTTCCGCAAGAGCATCACCGAATGGGTTGGCAATGCCTGGAGCGACATGACCGGCAAGGCCAACATCAGCAACCCCAACCCGGCCGTCCCGTAATCCAAGGCCCAACCGTGGGTTAACAACACCGCAGGGTGTTTGTGATACTCCTCAAGCCCACGGATGAGGCCGCCCGCTCAGGGGCGGTCTCTTCCGTGGGATGGGCTGTGCGCGTGGGGAAGGTTATACGGATGAACACCGATTAACACAGATGAGGGAAGTGAGATAAGAATTTCAGTTAACTTTCTGAACTCATAATTCTCGTTTCCCGCTTATCCGTGTTCATCTTTGTTTATCTGTGACATCTGTGTAAAAAAGAATGAAACCACAGGCCACGAAAACAGGAAAGACATGAACCCCCAACTGCCGGCTTTCATCCTCCTGGGGGGCGTCACGCTTTTGGCGGCGGTGTGGGATGTCAAGACCGGCCTGATCCCCAACCGACTCACCTATGCCGCGGTTGTCGCCGGTTTTGTCTTTTGGACTTTTTGCGGTTGGATGGGGTGGTGGGAGGGGATGACCGGGGGCGGGGCGGCGGGAGTTACGGGAGGGGAAGTCTGGGGCTGGTCGGGTGCTTGGCAGGGGCTGCAAGCCGCGTCGGTCGGCTTTTTCGCCGGCCTTTTGCCTTTCGCACTGATCTTCGCTTTGGGCGGTTTGGGCGGCGGGGATGTGAAACTCATGGCCGCCATCGGTGCCATCTCGGCAAGCTGGAAAGTCGTGCTGGGCACGGCTGTCTATGCTTTTGTGGTGGCCTTGGTTATCGCCGTGGCGCTGATGATCCGTCATGGCATCATTCGCAGAACGCTTGGCCGCATTTTCGGAGCGGTGATTTTCGCCTCCGCCGGGTTGAAGCCCGAATTGCCCGGCGACAGCCCGCGAATCCCCTTCGGCTTGGCGGCTTGCTTGGGAGCACTCTTGGCCGGGGCGGAACACATGCTGAGAATCGACCTGCCTTGGTCGGCTTGGGTGCGGTGAGGTGTTGAACACGAAGACACGAAGACACGAAGAAAGGCAGGGGCAGTCAGCCAATGGAGAAAATCATGGGACAGGGAAAATCAGACAACAACCGGTGCCACACAGCATCCCGACAGGGTGCTGTGTGTCTGAAGAAAACCACCGGCTTAAGATGCCAGCGCTCCGCGCACAGTTTTGATGTGCCAACTCTTGAAACAAAGAGTGTTTGCCTTGAATCGGCACACAGCACCCGAAGCGGGATGCTGTGTGGCACCCTACGAATTCACCTTTTGAATTCACCCTTTGTGTTTCCGTTTGTTTCCCGGTGTTAAATGAAACGTAAACCCACGACGGATGTATGGTAAAATGTGGGGGAGCCGGAAATCGGCTTGGCTGGCCCAATGAGCACACCATGAACCACATGCAAACCACGTTGGCACAAATGGACGGGGCTTGGTGGCAGGCGGCGTTGCTGTCACGCCAAGGACTGACCTTGGCGGCGATCATGCTGGCGTCGCTGGCGCTCTTGTTGCTGCTCATCGTCGCCATGGCCCGGCTGGGTCGGCGGGAACGCCAAGCCCGACCCTCATTGCCCGCCAACCGCGATGGCACGGCCATGCTCGAGTTCGCCCTGGTCTTTCCCATCGCCCTGTTTGTCAGCCTCTTGCTGGCGCAGACCACGCTCTTGATGGGCGGGAACTTGGTGGTGCATTACTCGGCCTATGCCGCCACGCGCACGGCGATGGTGCAGATCCCCGCGGACTACACCGCCAGCGGCGAGCCACGCAACGTTTTTCAGGATGGCCAAGGCAACGGCAAACATGACCGCATTCACAAGGCCGCGGTCATCGCCCTGTTGCCCGTGGCCGGTCGTCTCGGCGGCAGCGATCCCGCGGCCGACGCCTTCGTGCAGGCGCTCTCCTCCTTTTACGCCTCCTACGGCCAGAGCACGCCCGCCTGGGTGACCAACGGCTTGATCGCCGACCGCTACCGTTACGCCAACGCCAACACGACCATTCAGGTGCTCACCGCCGAGGCCACCAATGGCAACGCCAACATTCAGACCATCAGTGGTTCGTACGAGTTTGGCCCCAAGGACGCCTTGGGCGTGCGGGTCAAGCACGATCTGAATCTGTCGATTCCCTATGTGCGTGGCCTGTTTGCCGACAAGACCAACCAGACGGTGGATGGTTCGGGCATGGCCACGACGATCACCGCCCAGTATTTGTTGAATAATGAAGGCATTGACCGCGACATGCCTCCGCCGACGCCGATCCCGCGCGTGCCGTGAGCGATAGTCGTGTTTAAGGCAGTAACCGCAGATGAACGCTGATTAACGCGGATGCAATGCAGGAATGAAAACAAAGGAAACGTGAATGATGGCCGCGAACCCATGAACGCGAATAATGATGGATAATTCCGATTGATTATTCTTGTTGTTATCCGCGTTCATCAGCGTTCATCCGCGGTTACTCTCTTCCCAAACCCCGTGCCCAATGGAATCCATGAGCGAAAACCCGTCCAATTTGACCTCCCTCGGCCTTCGTCCCGGCGACAAGGTTGACAAGTTTGAAATCGTCGGCCAGATCGGCCAGGGCGGCACGTCGATCGTCTGGAAAGGCTACGACCGCCTGCTGGACCGCTTCGTCGCCATCAAGCAGATCAGCCACGCCACCGCGGCCAGCAGCGGAGGCAACGAAGAGGCCTTCCGCGAACGCTTCCGCAACGAGGCCGGCCTGCAAAAGAAAATCGCCGGTCAGGGCAAAAACCTGGTGCGCATTTACGAACTGATCGAAGACCCGCGCGGGCTGTTCATCGTCATGGAGTTCGTGGACGGCCAGAACCTCGATCAATACATCGCCGCGACCAAAGGCCCGATGGATCAGACCACGGCCTTGGGCATCGTCGGGGCCACGGCCATGGCGCTTTCGGCCATTCACCAAGGCGGCGTGATTCACCGCGATCTCAAGCCGTCGAACATTCTGCTGCCCAAAGAGGGTGGCCTGAAAGTCTGCGACTTCGGCTTGGCGACATTGATCGGCGAGCAGGACGCACAGGATGCCGGCAGCGTGCGCTACATGGCGCCGGAGGCTTTTTCCGGCGACGAAACCGACGCCCGCGCCGATTTTTATTCGCTGGGCATGATCGCCTACGAAATGCTCGCGGGTCGGCCCAAGTTCGAGGAGGCCTTTAAGATCGTTCTGCGCGATCAGCGCAATCAGGCCTTGCGTTGGATGAAGTGGCACACCAATCCGCGGGTCAGCGCTCCGCCCTTGCATGAGTTGAATCCGGCCGTGCCACGCAAGTTGTCGGACTTGGTGGCGCGGATGATGGAGAAGGATCCCGATCAGCGCATCGGCAGCGCATCGGAGTTGATTGAGGCGATTCGCCGGCATTTTTCCGGGCATCACGAGCCGCACGCCGCGATGATGCCGCAGGGTGATGCGGCGAGCAATGCCGCCGAGCCGACCGCCGCCTTGCCCAAACGTAGCAAGTTGCCGCTGATTCTCGCGGCCATGCTGGGCTTTTGGGTGGTGGTGGGGCTGGGGGTGTATCTCTATTTTGATTCGCAGGCGAAAAACGTGGTGGCCGCCCGACGGGACGCGGCGGTCACGGAATACATGGCGGCCAAGGCCGACTTTGACGAGAAGCACGACTACGCCGGCACCGAGCCGATCTTCGCCAAACTGGCCACCGATTGGGCCGACGACGCCCGCCTCAGTTCCATGAGCCGGGCGCACATGCTTTACGCCCAAGCCGATGCGGCGATGAAGGTCGGGGATTACGCTCAGGCCATCAAACTGCTTGAAGAGGCTGACAAACTCAAGGTGCTTAACCGCGATCTGATCGCCACCGCCCGCGCCGATGCCATCACCCGTCAAGGCGCTGGCCAGCTTACCGGCGAGATCGAGGAACTCATCCGTCAGCGGCGTTTTCAGGAAGCCCGCAACAAGCGGCAAAGCGTGCTGGATTTGAAGTCCGTCGAACTGACGCCGGAGGAAAAAGCCAAGCTCGACGAGTTGGGCAATTACATTGAGGATCAAGAGCGGCTGCACCTCGTGGACACGATCTTGGAGCAGGCGCAACAGATGGCCGACAACGGCGAGCGCGACGCGGCGATCACGTTTTTGGAGCAGAAATACACGCAGTACAACAACCGCAAGATTGACGACCTGCGCAAGGAGTTGCGCCGCGCCGACGATCAGCAGCAGGCGTTGGCGGCGATGCAGCAGGCCGAGGCCAAGAGTGATTGGCCCCAGGCGTTGATCGCGGCGCGGCGGGTGCTGCGCTTCAACCGCGAGGATCAGGCAACGCAGAAAAAACTTCAGTATTTCCAAGGGCGGGCGGCTTACGATCTGGCCCGGCAAAAGGAGCAGGAAGGCGATTTGCCAGGGGCGATCAAGCTCTACCGCGATGCCTTGGCGATGGCGGACTATCAGCCGGCGCAGGCGGAGTTGGAGCGGCTGAAGGTCACGGGTGAAAAGGCCGGCATTCTCCAGGCCGGCGACAGTGCGATGGCTTCGGGTAACTATGACGTGGCGATTCGTCACTACCAGGATTATCTGAAGATTTCGCCCGACTCGGCCGTCAGCGGCAAGCTGCGTGACGCGCGGGTCAACAAGGCCTTGCAGGAGGCGCGAAACGCCTTGGGTGATGGCAAACTCGATGAGGCCAAGAAGGCGCTGGCGACGGTGGCGCAGCTTGACGCCGGCAACGCCGCGGCCGCGGACATCACGCAGAAGATCGGCCAGATCACCGATTACCGGGCGCACCTTGCCAAGGGTGACGCTTACCGGGCGCAGTCGAAGTTTGGCGAGGCCAAGCGCGAATACAACAAGGCGTCTGACATCTTAAACACGCCCGAAGTGGCGCAGCGCAAGGCGGACACCGAGTACGAAAGCATGGTGGCGTTTGCGAGGCGCGATGTGGAGGCGGAAAACTGGGTCGGCGCCAAGGGCTGGCTCAACACGGCGCGAGGCATCCGCGACACCGAGGAAGTGCGAAAGATGTTGGAGATCGTCAACAAGAAATTGGGGGAGAAACCCCAGGTTGAAGAATGACAAGATGAGGGGGTGACACGGTGACAAGGTGAAAGGGTGACAAGGTGAGCGGGTGACAAGGTGAGGGGGTGAAAACCCCTTGAAAGCCCACCCGCTCCGCGGGTGGGAGCCAGTCAACCTAGGGGCATAAGATTCCCAATCCCCTCTCGCGCAATAGATCGTCACATTCCCCGGCTCGTCAGATGCAAAGGATCGACCCATGACGCAACAAACTCCCATGCGAAATCCGATCCGTAAAAACTGCGTCCCCGCGCCGCGCCCCGGTCCTCGTCGCAACCCTCGCCATCGCGGCGTGATCCTGGCAATGGTGATCCTCGGCTTGGCACTCTTGGCCGGGCTGGTGCTTTACGTCCTGAACCTCGGCCGACAGGTCAACGCCCGGGTGGTGACGCAGAACGCCTCCGACGCCGCCGCCGCCGGTGGCACCGGCTGGGTGGCGCGATCCTTCAACACCGTTGCCATGAACAACGCTGGCATCACCCAACTCATCGGCGCGGTGCAAGTCTTGGACGGTGTGCCCCTGGCGACCGAACTGACCCTCAAGGAACAAAACTGGCTCTACGACGGCGTCAACGATCAACTCAACGTCGGCTTCTCCGCCAAGGACTTTTGGATCCGCGACGGTCTCCTCGTCCTGCGTTCGGCCACCAAAATCCAAATCGACGACACCACCTTGGGCCTAAAGCCGCTGGATCAACTGCTCAACAAATCGAGCTACGAAATCGGCGAGCTGACGATGTTCAACGGCCCCAAAGGTCGCGGCGCCATGTGGCGGGCCATGCTGGCGATGGACCAATACAGTCAGACGCTTATGCAAAACCTCGGCGTGCTGGCGCAGCTCAACGCCATTCGCGGCGGCGAAGTCAACTTCACCGGCCCCGGCGAGGGCGGCAATCCAGGCACGGCCATGCTGGTGCCCGTCGTCGCCGAGGTGCCTTGGAAACGCGGTCACGTCGATGACTTCGAGCGCCCCGTGAAATACGGCATGTTGCCCGGCCGGGACGACCGCTGTTTCAACGAGTTTCCCGTCGCCGGTGGCTTGGGCACCATCGACGACAAGGTCGTAAACCGCGGCCCCTTCGACGCCATCTACGGCTGGCGCGACCTGCGCGGTTCCCACGCCTTGGGCTATTTCACGGCCGGCGACAACACCACCTCCGGCGGACAAGGCTCCACGCCACTCTCCGGCCACTCCGGCGGAAACAACGGAACCTGGACCACCACCGGCCACTCGCCGCCCACCAGCTATCGCACCTACGGCACGCTCGAATGGAGCCTCCGCCACCTGCGAACCGATCTGCCCCGCTTCGACGACCGCCTGCGCCAACTGGCGGAAATCAAACTGTCGTACCTCTGGCCCGGGCCGTTGCTTTCCACCGGTCTGTGGGTGCGCGGTTACGCCCACGTCGGCGATGCCACCCCGCAGTGGGAAATCCCCATGATCAAGGATTACCACTTCTGGTACGACGGCTCCAACAAAAAGAAAACCGACCCGCCGTCCTATGCCTTCTATCTTGAAGACGGCGTCAACGATTCCAGCAACGACTTGGTGCTTGATGTCCGTGACCAGCGCGACGGCACCACCAAAATCACCTACAAGGCTGAGGCCACGCAGAACTGGCAGTACGATGTGCTCGACGGCAACGGCAACGTCGTTTTCGGCGGGCTGGGCGAAGGCGTCAACGGCAAAAACTTCGGCATGAGCGTCGTCATCCCCACGCCGCCCCGGCAGATCATCGACCCCCATTGGGTCACCGATTTCAGTGCCGCCGCCAGCATCGCCGCCAATCCGCTCACCAAGCTCACCATCCTCGAAACGCAATACGCCGTCATCGAAGTCAAGAGCAAGTATCCGCAGAACGACCCCAACTTCGGCGCGGCCGGGACGTGGGCGCATGTCGAAAAGGTGCCGCGGGTGGAGTACCTGGCGGGTTGGTGGGACGCCCGGACTTGGGGCGTGGCGCAGCCGTATCAGTGGATCTGGCGCGACGATTGGCAATACACCACCAACTACGACAACGACATCAACATCCCCCGCACCATCGAGTTCAACAACGGCGGCAACATCCGCATCGGCGCTGACGACCCCAAGGCCACCTTTACCGTCAACGGCGTGTTCTACGTCGCCGAGTGGAAAAACAACGACGCCCGCGTCACCTGGTCCGACGCCGACGGCCCGCACGAAGATTCGCTGACCAACGTCCTAAACCAGCTCAACATCCCCAACTGGCTGGCGGTGCATGATGTGTATCGTTTGGACGCCTTCGTTTTCCTGGGCGTCAACAACGGCAAGCCTGTCAACGTCCGCAATCCCAACAATTACAACGACATCAAGGACCTGCCCTCGCCCAGCGACTTCGACCATTCCGTCGTCACCACCGACCCCGGCTCACGTTGGCAATATCTGACCTTCCTGACCGCGGCGCGGCGAAGTGACGCGGCCCCCATGTGGGGAACCAAGTTTGCCGGCGAAAAGCCTTACCCCGGCATGGTCGCCATCACCCAGGCCCAAGTCTTCAACAACCACTCCTTCGATTTGTGGACGCAGATGTGGACGGCCCAAGTTGAGGCGGTGGAGCATTACGACAGTTGGCTTGGCCGCATGACCGCTGGCGCGGGCCAGACCAGCTTCGTCCCCGCGCTCAACGCCGGTGATCTCAACGACCTGACGCAGTATCTGAGCAACGCCCAACCCTTGGCGCAAAACGCCCTGACGCATTGAGGGAAAGTCTTGAGTCTTGAGACTTGAGTCTTGAGATTCGGAATTCTGACCTCAAGACTCAAGACTCAAGACTCAGGACTAAAAAATAACCCCAAGGTTCGCCATGCCAAACCAAACGCGCAATAAACACAGAACCACCCGCCCCGGCACGGCCATGACCGAAATGGTCCTCGTCCTGCCCTTCCTAGTTTTCATCCTGCTCTTGGTGATGTACTTCGGCAAGGGCGTGGCGCGGGTACAGCACGCGCAGGTCATGGATCGCTACGAAGCTTGGCGCTTGGCCGACGGCGCGCCTGGCCCGGCCGCCAATGCACAAGGCGGCGGCGACATGATGAACCAGTCCTTCTTCGGCGGGGCGGCCCAAACCGTCAGCACCGACTACTCTTCCGCCTTCCCCACCGATGCCAGCGACGAGTTTGAGATCATGGCCTCCAACGTCTCGACCGACACCGAAAACCTCGCCGCCAAAGCCTTCGATGATTTTCCCCAAGGTGCCACCGCCACCATGACGACGACGCACAATGAAAGCGTGGCCCTGTGGCAGAAGTTCGACCAGCCCGTCAAGCACCGCCACGTCCGTATCGGCAACGACTGGGCCTACTCCAACCGCTGGGTCAAAAACGCCGCCGGCGATTGGGTGCTCCAACACGCCGATGGCACTTGGATCCTCCCCCCGGCCCGCGATGTCTTCTACGAACCACTGGACAACACGCTGAAAAACCTCGACCAAGGCGGCAATCGCATCGCCATGTACATGCGCGGCACCTACCTCGATAAACCCGCCTACCGAGGCCCCACGATCACCATGCCGTGAGGCGGCTTGAAATATTTAGCCCCCGGCGGCCCGGAGCCGGGGGCCGCAGGGGTCATCCCCGCCACAACTCCCTTACGAATAACCCCACGCCAAAAACAAACGATTGCGCAAGCCCCAAGCCCCAAGCCCCAAGCCTCAAGTCTTCCCCAAAATGCAATCCCGCCACACCCCCAAATCAACCACCTCCCACGCCGCCACCGTCTGGCCCGCGGCGATTGCCTTGATCGTGGTGTTGGGCCTGGCCTACCTGCTTTACTCCCAACGCGAGCCGTCCGGCAACACCGCCACCCGTGACACCGCCACGCAACGCCAACCCTCGGCGACGTTCCCCAATCTCGGGGCCGCAATGCCCGACTCGGAACGTGAGCCATCCGGGCCGATGACCGGCGACACGCTCTGGTCCATGCTCGCCCCGCGCGACGCCAGTGACTTCCTGCGGCAACAGCCCGGCGATCAACCCCTTGGCCGCAACCCGGCGCGAATGCCCACCTTCGACGGCGCAACCCTCGACCACAGCCTCCGCCGCGCCCCCGCCCCCGGAAGTGCCCCCGCCCCCGGAAGTATGCCCGGAAGTGTCCCCGGAAGCGCCAGCGCAAACGCCGCCCCCGCAAATCCATCCAACGCCGATCCCGCCAACGACAGCGCCGCGGAATCACCGACCCCCGCCGCCCAAGTCGTTGAGGAACTGGC
>JBBRGB010000060.1:0-15724 GCA_038241095.1 Phycisphaerales bacterium | reverse complement strand
TGCGGAGGAAGTGGGCAAGACGGTCTGGTTCGCCGCGCCGTCGCTGACGGAAGCGGGTCGTTTGGCGTACCACGGGCCGGAGGTTGGGCCGACGGCGGTGCCGACGTTTGAGTGCGTGGGGCTTTACTGGAAGATCGCCGGGGGCGGGCCGGATGACACCTGCAATGTTCGCTACCGCGCTAAGGGCCAGAGCGACTGGCACCAAGCGATGGCGCTGTGGTTTGACCCTTACGACCACCAAGGCTCCGAGGAAAACAGCCTGCAATACCGCGGCAGCATCGTGGGCCTCAAGCCCGGCACCACTTACGAGGTTGAACTGGCCCTGGAAAAGACCGGCACCAAACGCACCTTTGACTTCGCCACGCAAAATGACCAATTCAAGATCGCCCGCACCGTGGCCCTGCCCGTGACCCAGCCCGAGGAAACGCTGGTCATCAAGCAAGGCGGCAGCGAGAAGGATGGTTACGTGCTTTACACGCCGGCCAAGGGAGCCAAGGCCGTGTGGGACGCTCAGGGCAAGTTGCGAGCGCACATCAGCATCGAAGCGGATTATGTCATCGTTCGCGGGCTGACGTTGAAGAACGCGGCGGTCAACGGCATCGAGTTGGGAGACGTGAACCACATCGTCGTGGAGCAGTGCGACATCAGCGGCTGGGGGCGGGTCCTCGAAGACGGCTGGGGCGCCAACCTCGACGCCGCGGTCTCATCATCAAGCAACAAGCTCAAGGACGTGGTGGTGCAGGACTGTTACATCCACCACCCGCGCAGCGATTCCAACAGTTGGATGGAGAAACGCGCCAAGGGCTCGTTCCACCCCGAAGGCCCGCAGGGCATCGTTTTTCGCAAGGGTCAGGGCGGTTACATCATTTGCCGCAACCGCATCGATTCGGACATGGATCACATGTACAACGATTCGATGGGCGAGACGGCCAACTTTGGTTTCGCCGGCTTCCCCAACCGCGACAGCGACATTTACGACAACTATGTGTCACACTGCTGGGATGACGGTTTGGAGATTGAAGGCGCGAACATGAACGTGCGGGTGTGGGGCAATTAC
The DNA here is from genome assembly GCA_038241095.1 of Phycisphaerales bacterium. Taxonomy (GTDB): domain Bacteria; phylum Planctomycetota; class Phycisphaerae; order Phycisphaerales; family Phycisphaeraceae; genus JBBDMX01. The sequence goes on along the minus strand of JBBRGB010000060.1, from coordinate 14,667 downwards.
ATCACGATCACCTACGGCGCGATTGGCGCGGCCTCGACCTCGCTGGGACCGGTCTATTACTTCCGCAACGTCTATGCCGCCAGCCGCAAGAGCATCGACACCGATGACAACGGTTACCGCGGGCATTACCTTTTCAAGCTCGGCTCGGAACCCAAGGCTGCGGCTTTTTCGCAGGGGCGAAAGTATTTCATTCACAACACCACCCTTCAGCCGCCCATCGACGGTCAGCCCGACAAGCCTTACGGTGCACAGAGCGGCATGGCGCTGACAAGCCCGACCAAGCGCGAGCTTAACATCGTCAGCCGCAACAACATCATCCACCTGCGGCGGGACAAGGACGCGGTGGTCAACGATCCGCAGAAGTCGCCCACCAACGATTTTGATTACGACATGTACAACGGCGTGCTGCGTGGAGCCGATGGCATCGAGGCGCATGGCATCGTGGCGATTCCGCGTTACGAGCAAGCGCCGGATGGCCGGCTGTGGCTGGCGCCGGGCAGCCCCGGATTCGACGCGGCCTTGCGCATCCCCAACTTTAACGACGACTTCACCGGCAACGGCCCGGACATGGGCGCGATTGAAACGCAAAGCAAGCAGCCCAAGCCCGCGACTTGGCCTGAGACGTTCCCGTCCATCGCGCCGACTTACGATCCCGCCGCGCCCCCGACTCCGGCGGAAGCCCCGGCCCCGGTTCCGACCCCGGCGGGCGATTGATCGCGTTTGTCAGAGCCGTCGTGCGTAAGCACGCGGACGAAGGCGAATGAACGTAATTACTCACAAGGACGTTGGACCGAGGGCTTACGCCCTTCGGCTCCGACGTTCAGAGGCCACACCATGTCACACCCGTTATCTTCGCTGGCACTAAGCTTGGCGTGTCTAGCCGCCACCTTGACCACCGCTCTTGGAACCCAATCAATGGCCGCCCCCGCCCTCGGAATTGCCCCCGCCGTTGCCCCCACGCCCGACCAAGTTGTCACCGACCGCGTGGGGTTGCGTTTTGACGACTACCCGCCGGACCACATTTTCAACGGCGACACAATCGATCTGCCCACCCGCATCGTCAATCAAACCACGCAGCCGCTGACCTGCATCGTCCGCACCACGCTGGCGGAGTACCGCCCCAATGAGGACGGCAAGACGCTGGCTTCCACCGAGCAAACCCTCACCCTTCAGCCCGGCCAAAACGCCAAGGCCCCCGCGACCTTCAACCCCCCCACGCCTCTCGCGCCCGGCCCCTACGAGTTCCGCATCGCCATCGAGATCGACGGCAAGCTGGAAAAACAGGTCGAAAGCACGCTGCTTTACAAGCCCGCGGAGTGGAAACTGCCCGACCTTGAACCGGCGGACTTCGACGCCTTCTGGCAGTCCACGTTGCAAGAGCAGAGCAAGCGGCCCTTGGAGCCGAAGATCAGCGATCCGGTGACGCGCAAGCTCATCCCCGAACCGTTCATGGAGGTCAGCTTCAACGGCCTAGGCGAGCGTCGCATCCGCGGCTACCTGGGCATTCCGCCGCAGTTGAAGCAGGGCGAAAAAGCCCCCGCGATTCTCGCGCTGCCCAGCGCCAGTTATCACAGCGCCGCGGTCGAAGCCGCGGCCCTCAAGGCGGGTTACATCTTCCTGGCCATCAGCATTCACGACATGCCCTTCGGCGGGGAGAGCGGGCGGACGCACCCCAAGGAATACTGGTTCGACGAGCCGTACCAAGGCATCGGCCGGCAGAGCAAGGAGACGTTTTACTACCGTGCCGCCTATGCCGCCGGGCCAAGGGCGGTGGAGTATCTGCGTTCCCTGCCGCAGGTCGATGCGGAGAAGATCGTGATCCTTGGCATGTCGCAAGGCGGGTCGCTGGCGCTGGCGACAGCGGCCTTGGTGCCGGATGTGGCGCTGCTGGAAATCACCATCCCCGGCCGCAGTCGCATGGATCTGCTGACCCACACTTACAAAGCCAACATGTCGCTCGAACCGCCCGTCGGCATGACAGCCGACGAAATGCTCAAGCGCACACTGCTTTATTACGACGTGAGTTACTTCGCCAAGCGCGTGCGTTGCCCGGCCTTGGTGGGCGCAAGCCTGGATGACCCGGTCAACCCCGGCCCGCTGCAATACTGGGCTTATCGCAGCCTCACCCAAAGCCCCGATGCCCGCCTGCACATGGTGCCATGGCGCAAGCATCAAAGCCCGCCCGACCCCGAGCACCTCAGCGCCACAATGCGAAGCAAATACGCCCCCGCCACGGGATCACCCGTTGAGAAGTGATGATCATGCCCGGGTTGTTGGCGCATCCACTCCGCCGAGCTGCTCGGCCAAAAGGCAACCGCCGTTTCACCTTGTCACCATGTCACCCCTTCACCTTGTCACCCTCTCACGGGTAACTTTGCCGTGCTAGAATGCCATGAAGAGGCAAAGTGATGCTGATTAAACGCGCCGAACAAGTTGCCGCCCAGACCGTGACCATGCCCGGTGCATCCGGCGTGCGGATGCGTTTGATGCTTGGCCGGGAGGATGGGGCGACGAACTTCGCCATGCGCATTTTCGAGGTTGAGCCGGGTGGCCACACGCCCTTGCACAAACACAATTACGAACACGAGGTGCTGGTGCTCGAAGGCAAAGGGCAAGTCATCGGCGGGCGTGACGGTTCGACGATTCGGCCCATCGCCGCCGGCGACATCCTGCTCATGCCCGCCAACGAAACCCACCAGTTCCGCAACCCTGGGAATGGCGGGAGCAACGGTCATTCAAATGGCGACGAATCAGGCCAACCATTGCGCTTCGTCTGCCTCGTGCCTTCAACGTTCGATTGCTCGGCGGGCTGTCAACAAACGCCCGGCTCATAAGCCGCCGGCAGGAAAATCACCGTCATCGACATGCGTTTTGCCGATGCACTTCACACAGGGTTCGATAACACGTGGAAAGGAAAAATCATGTCCGACCCCAAACAACGTGACGGCTGGTTGATGGTGCTTTACGGCGTGCTGCTCTTGGCGGGCTTGGCGCTGATGGTGCTGGGCTTGATCGACGTCTTCGCCAGTCGCAACGCCATGCTGCTGGGCTTCGGGGTGCTGGCGATCATCATTCCCGCGGCCTTGTATCCCGTGGCTGCGGGCATGGCGGAAAACCCCGGCCGCTCCACCAGCCCACTCGATGCCGCCACCAGCGAGTTGCTGCGCTCCATCAACGACCGCCTGCTCATCAGCGATGCCGCCAAGCGCATCGCCTACCGTGAGCAGGATCGCGCCGCCCTGCGGCAGGCGATCCGCGAGGACATGCAGCGGGGCGACTACGACGCGGCGATGGTGCTCGTCGATGACATGGCGCAGCAGTACGGCTACCGCGAGGAGGCCGAGCAGTTCCGCGATGAAATCATCGCCACCCGCCACGCCGAGATCGAGGCCAAGATCGAGCAGGCCATCCATCGTTTCGATCTGGTGTTGGAGAAGCGAGATTGGGACGGCGCGGCCGGGGAAGCGATGAAGATTCAGAGGTTGTTCCCCGATTCGCTGCGGGTGCGCGATCTGGAAGAACGGGTTAACGAAGCACGCCAGCGGTATGTGCAGGATTTGGAGCGGCAATTCCTCCAAGCGGCCGAACGCGACGATGTGGACAAGGCGATGGGCCTGCTCAAGGAGTTGGACGGTTACCTCACCGAAGCCGAGGCCGAGCCGTTCCGCGAGACGGCACGCGGCGTCATCGGCAAGAAGCGCGAGAACTTGGGCGTGCAGTTCAAGCTGGCGGTGCATGACAAGGAGTGGGTCATTGCGGTGCGTGTCGGCGAGCAGATCATCCGCGAGTTCCCCAACACCAAGATGGCTGATGAGGCCCGCAACTTGATCGACGAGTTGCGCCGCCGGGCCAGCGATGAGCAATCCGCCCGGCCGCGTGCGCAGGGTGCCCCGGTGTGAGGTGGATGCGTCAGAATCGCGGGACACGAGTGCCGTGTCAGAGCCGACGGGCGTAAGCCCGCGGTGGATTTAAGACGCGCGGCGAGGACGCCGCGGCTGTGAGTCAGAGTCGAACATCGCGCTATGACCACCCAATCTTGGACCATTTCCGGCGCTGAGGGCCAGCCCATCCTTGGCGATACGCATCTGCCACGCGATGGCGGGCGGGCCATCGGTACGCTGCTGATTTGCCACGGATTCAAGGGTTACAAGGATTACGGATTCTTTCCCCTGCTGGCGGAGCAAGCGGCGGCGGTGGGCTTGGTGGCGCACCGGTTCAACTTCAGCCACGGCGGGATGACCAATCGCATCGAGACCTTTGAGCGGCCCGAACTGTTTGAGGCCGACACCTGGGGCAAACAGATTTACGATCTGGGTTGCGTGAGTCGCGCCGCCAGTGAAGGGCGTCTGCCCGGTGCCACCAAAGGGCATGACAACAACAAGGCAACCTCTTTACCACAGGTGATCTTCGGCCACAGTCGCGGCGGCGTGACCACACTGCTGACGGCGGCGCGTCACTTCGCCCCCGCTCAATACGGTCTGGCTTCTGACACGGCTTCCGCGCTGGGGCAAACCCCCGCGGGGTTGATTCTCGCCGCCGCGCCGCACCAGGCTTGCAGTCTTGACGAAGATCAGCGCCGGCTTCTGCGCGGGCAAGGTTGGCTGGCTTCGCCTTCTTCCCGCACCGGGCAAGACCTGCGCGTGGGCAAAAGCTGGCTGACGGAAATCGAAGCCGAACCCGCGAAGTTCGACCCCGTCATGGCCGCGGCCCACATCCGTTGCCCGGCGCTGATCCTTCACGGCCAAAGCGACACCACCGTTCCTGTCGCCAGTGCCCGCGAATTGACCGCCGCGATTCCCGGCTCAACGCCACGGGTCATCGCCCAAGCCGGGCACACCTTCAACGCCTCCAATCCCCTGACCGGCCAGGCCCCGCCGGCGACGATGGAGATGATCGAAGTGACGCTGGCGTTTGCCTTGGAATGTTGTGGAAAGTCTCCATACCGCTCCGTGGCCTGGCGGACGGCAAGAGGCCCGCTTGACGAATCGCTCATAACAGAGGACACTTAAGTCGCGGTGAAGTCAAGCCGTGTCCGGCTCTGGTTCGGACGGTGGAAATCCTCAAACCCCGTGGCGTCCAATAGGACGCGATCTTGGGAGTATCAGCACATGGCAGCACGCGCACGCGCCGGCGGAGTGACGGGTTACGCAGTCGGACTGGTGATCTTCGTCATCCTCTTTGTCATCAGTCTGGTGACGGCCATTCTGTTTTACACACAGATCAACGCCGCGGAGCAAAAGGCCGTGGCCGCCAAGGCCGAGCTTGACCGCATGATCAAGCCCGCCGAGGCCAACCGCCCCGACATCGAGCAGATGAAGGCCAAGATCCCCGCCAACGAGTCGGTCATCGGCTCGCTCTATGAGCAGAACCAGAAGCTCAAGACCCTGACCACCGGCGACGCCGCGGCCGCGATGGAAAGCGTCACGCAAACCTTGGCGGCACCCGAAGTGGGCGTCGTGGAAGGGCGCACGGCGGTGGGCGTCATCAAGAACCTTCGCGCTGAAGTGGCCGATGCCCGACGTCAGACCCAAGAGACCGCCGACCAGCTCGCCACCGCCCGCCGCGGTCTCGACGCCGCTGGTGCCGAGCGCAAGGCCGCCGAGACCCAGTTCGATGCGGCTCGGCAGAAGCTCGAAGCCCAGCTCAAGACCCTGCAGCAGCAGCAGCAGGACTACTCCACCACCGTCAGCAGCGAGCAGAAGAAGGTCGAAGACCGCCTGATGCAGTTGCAGAGTGAGTACGCCACCTCCAAGACTCAAGCCGCTGAACAGGATCGCGCCGCCCGGCAGCAGATCGCCATTCTCGAAGGGCGCATCGAGCAGTTGATGCGCAAGCATGAAGGCCCAGGCGTGGAAGTGGACCCGACCTTGTTCCCCGACGGCAAGGTGGTGGCTTTCGCCGGCGACCCGACGCTGGTGTACATCAACCGCGGCCGGGACAGCCACATGCCCTTGGGTATGACCTTCGCCGTCTATGACGCCAACGCCAAGATCAACAAGGATCGCTTCGAGGAGCTTCGCGGCAAGGCGACCATCGAGATCATCCAAGTGCTCAAGAGCACCTCGCTGGGACGGGTGGTGCGCATGGAGCGGGGCAAGACCATTAACGAAGGCGACATGATCGCCAACTTGGTGTACGACCCCAACGTGGTTTACAAGTTCTTCATCGCCGGCGATTTCGACATTGACAACTCCGGCCAGCCCTCCACCGCCGACCGCAAGCGCATCGAGACGATGGTCAGCGATTGGGGTTCCAAGGTCGCCGAGAACCTCACCTATGACACCGACTTCCTGGTGTTGGGCATCGAGCCCAAGATGCCCGATCCGCTGGCGGCGGGCGAGAGTCGTCCCGATATCATCGAAGGTCATGCCCAAGCCGAACTCAAGTATCAGCGCTATCAGGCGCTGATCGCCGAGGCCCAGAAGTATCGCATCCCGGTGCTCAACCAGAACCGCTTCCTGGCGCTGGTGGGCTACTACCAACGATAAGCGGGATCGCGGCACGGGCACGGGCGGGGCCGCGCGGTAGAGAGAAACCCACGCCATGCCCTTGGAATCATGAAGCGCAAGAGCTCCCCGCTAGTCACCTGGGCACAGTATCTGGCGGCCCGCAGTCTCGCCGCCGGGCTGCTGGTCATGGACGCGGATGTCAACGTGGCCAATGCCGGGGCCTTGGGTCGCCTGCTTTACCACATTGACGCCCGGCACCGCCGGCGGGCAGCGGACAACATCGCCCGTTGTTTCCCCGAGTTCTCCCCGGCGCGGGTCGAGGAAGTCACGCGGGAATCCTTCGAGCATTTTCTGCAACTGGTCGTCGAGGTGCTGCACACGCCCCGACTCATCCACAACGACAGTTGGGCCGGCCGACTCGATGTCACCGACATGAGCGCCGCCATCAGTCTTCTCAACCGCGGCAAGCCCGTGCTGCTGCTGACAGGCCACTTGGGCAATTGGGAACTGCTGGGCTACCTGCTGGCGCTGCTGGGCTTCAACCTCTCGGCCATCGCCCGCCCCATCGACAACCCGCTGCTCAACCGCTGGCTGCTGGGCATCCGTCAAGCCAAGGGCATGGAGATCATCACCAAGTGGGATGCCACCGACCGCATGATGGAGGTCATTGACGCCGGCGGTGCCCTGGCCTTCATCGCCGATCAAAACGCCGGCGACCGGGGCATGTTCGTCCCCTTCTTCGGACGCTTGGCGTCGAGCTACAAGTCCATCGGACTCTTGGCGATCCGCAAGGAACTGCCCATCATCTGCGGCTATGCCCACCGCGTCGGCCCGGGCTGCCGCTACGAAATGGGAACCCAAGATGTCATCGAACCCCAAGATTGGATGGATCAACCTGACCCGCTGTTTTACGTCACCGCCCGCTACAACCGCGCCATGGAGATGATGATCCGTCGCCGCCCGGCGCAGTACCTCTGGATGCACCGCCGCTGGAAGAGCCGGCCACGCTGGGAAAAAACGGGCAAGCCCATGCCCGACAACCTCCGCCGCAATCTCGAAGCCCTGCCGTGGATGACGCAAACGGAAATGGATCGCCTGCTGACACCGCCTGTGCCCGAAGCGGCTTGATGTCGCACGTCAAGCACTGAACAAAAGCACAATCAAGCCCACGGATGAAACGCGGCTCTGGGCGTTTCTTCTGTGGGATGAAGGTTGCGCCATAAATGGGCTGCGGGGTGAATCGATCCCGCTTAAAGCCGCGTCAGAGCACGCGGCATCCGCGGGCTTGGTTTTTTCCCGTTCCACCGGCGCACTTATCCCCGCGTCTGCGCCATGGCGGGGGCGAAGCGTTCCGGGAAGCGGGCGATTTCTTTTTCAAAGACGTGTTGGTAGTGCCGCAGACGCAGTTCGGGGTTGTCCAGGATGCCGCCGAAGCTGCGGTTGGGATCGTTGTAGATAAGGCTGATGGGTTGCTCGACGATGCGCAGGTCGTTGGCCGCGGCCTGCACCCAGAATTGCAGCGGAAAAGCGTAGCCCGGTTCATCGAGCTTGAGCTTGCCCAAGGACGAAACGCGATAGGCCTTGAAACCGCAAAACGAGTCGGTGAGGTTCAACCCCAGCCGGTTGTTGATCATGGCCGTGATCTCCGCGTTGATGCGGCGACGGTCAGCGGGAGGCAGATCCGCGGCGGGCAACTGATCCTGACTGGCGTAACGCGTGCCGCTAATGATGTCGGCGTCATCCTTCCGCGCCGCGGCCACGAAGTCCGGCAAGCTCTCGGGCTCATGCTGCTCGTCACAGTCCATCGTGATGAGCCAGTCATACTGGTAGCACGAGGCCCAGCGAAAAGCGTCCCGCATCGATCGCCCGTAACCGCGGTTGCGACTGTGGCGAATCACCTCCACTGGCAGCTTCGCCAAGAGCAACGGCGTGTCGTCCGTCGAGCCGTCGTCAATCACCAGCACATCGTCAGCGAATCGCCGCACTTCGGATAGAACGCGGGTGACATGCTTCTGCTCGTTGAACACGGGGATGGCGACCAGAACTTTCATGCCGATTCCTTGTAACGACGCCAAGAACGTTCACAACGCCAGCCGCCGCGTGAAGATGGTAGTACCCACCGCCGTGTGCATCAACTGTTCATTGTCACTCTTTCACCCATTCACCCCCTCACCTTGTCACCCCCTCCCCCCTCTGGTCTTTATCATGGTGCCATGAGCCAACTCTTTGGCGAAGATGACGCGGTGGCTTCGGGCGGGACTTCCGGGACTTCCGGGGGCATCGCCGGTTACGCCGACGTGGCCTTGGAACGTGGCGTCGATACCGTCGCGGGTCTGACCTATGCCGTGCCGGTGTCGTTGGCCGGGCTGAACGTGGGCCAGCGGGTGATGGTTCCGCTGGGTCGGGGCAACAAGCCCGTGGCCGGTTACGTCATCCGCCGCTTCGCCGCCACCGAACAAAAACGGGTCAAGGCCATTTTGGGCGTCGATGCCCAGGCCATTTCCTTGACGCCCGACTTGGTCGAACTGGCGCGGTGGATGGCGGGCTACTACTGCTGTCCCTTGGGCATGGTCTTTTCCACCATGCTTCCCGCAGCGGTCAAGCACGGCACGGGAACAGTAACACAGACGATGGTGGGCATGATGGCCGGCGCGCCAGTGACTTCACCCGATGGCGTCAATGCTGAAACGGAATTGCCGGGGGCCGAGGCCGGGGAAAAAGTCGAGGGCAAGGAGGAGGGCAAGGAAGAGGCCAAGGTCAAGCTCACCAAACTTCAGCAGGCGGTGTTCGACGCCGCCGGTGAACTCGCCGCCCAAGGCCACGCCTGGCATTCCCTGCGTGACTTGGCCGACCACGCCGGGGCGCGTAGCATCTCACCGGTCAAGCAGCTCATCGCCAAGGGGGTGCTGGCGGTGAAGGAGGAATCCTCCGTGCGGGCCGCGATGCCACTGGAGGAATTGGCCTCCACAGAAAAGATCGTCACGCCCTTGCAACTAATGAAGGGGCAGCGGCGGGTCATCGACCGCATCGTTGCCGAGGTGGCCGCGGGCTTCAACGTGCATCTGCTCCACGGCGTCACCGGCAGCGGCAAAACCGAGGTTTACCTCCGCGTCATCGAGCACGTGCTGGCGGGTGAGACAATCGCAGGGAGTGATAAAGACGGTGACATCGCCGGGGAGGCGGAACTTTCGGGGGCGGGGGAACTTCCGGGGGCCGGGGGGGGCGCAATCGTTTTGGTGCCGGAGATCGCTCTGACACCGCAGACCGTGGCGCGGTTCACCCATCGCTTCGCCCATGTCGGCGTAGCCGTCTTGCACTCCGGTCTCACCGCCGCCCAGCGTCACGAGCAGTGGCGTCGCGTGCGCCAAGGCCGGGTGCGCATCGTCGTTGGCGCTCGCTCTGCCGTCTTCGCCCCCTTGCCCCACATCGGCGTCATCATCGTCGATGAGGAGCACGAACCCAGCTACAAGCAGGATCAACTGCCCCGCTACCACGCCCGCGACTTGGCCATTAAGCGGGCGCAGTTGCTCAACATTCCCTGCCTCTTGGGCAGCGCCACACCCTCGTTGGAGTCGTACCACAACGCCACGCGATTGCCACCGCCTCCCAGTTCCACCCGTGGCGGGCCGACCACGGCCAAGCGGGAAAATGTCTTTCACTACCACCACCTCTCGGAGCGCGTCGCGGGCCTGGTGCTGCCGACGGTGACCATCGTCGATCTTCAAGAAGAGCGGCGAAAGCGTTACGAATACACCGGCCGGGCCGCTGGTTCCTCCGGCTCATCCGGGGGCGGGGGCGGGGGCGGGGTTCATTTGCTTTCGATCAAACTCGAAGTCGAAATCCGACGCACGCTCAAGGCCAAGCAGCAAGTCATGCTGCTGCTTAACCGCCGAGGTTACGCCAACTACATCGCCTGCCCCGATCAGCGCTGCGGGTGGATGATGCAGTGCGACTATTGCGACGCCACGATGGTCTATCACAAGGACGCCGCCCTACCCACCGGCGGGATGCTCCGCTGCCACCACTGCCTGGCGGAACAACTGCTGCCCGAACTCTGCCCCGTCTGCTCGCGCAAGGTGACGGTCTTTGGCTTGGGCACGCAGCGGGTTGAGGAGGAGATTGCCCGCAAGTTTCCCGAGGCCCGCTTGGCGCGGATGGATTCCGACACCATGCGCCGGGCCGCGGACTATCACGCCGTGCTCGAACGCTTCCGAGGCGGGCAGATCGACGTGCTCGTGGGCACGCAGATGATCGCCAAGGGTCTGGACTTTCCCAACGTCTCGCTGGTGGGTGTCATCAGCGGGGACACGAGTTTGCACATGCCCGATTTCCGGGCCGCGGAACGGACGTTTCAGTTGATTTCGCAGGTCGCCGGGCGAGCGGGTCGCAGCGCGGAAACTACCGCGGCGGGGTTGGTGGTGGTGCAGAGCTTCTGCCCCGATGACCCATCAATCATCTCGGCAAGCAAGCATGATTACACCGGTTTCGCCGACCGTGAACTGGCCTTGCGCAAGCAGGTGGGCCTGCCCCCCGCCACGCGAATGGCGCGGATCGTGGTGCGACACAAGGATCACTTGAAGTGCCTGGAAATGGCGCGGAAGTTGGCGGATCATTTGATTGCGGAGAATGCACGGATGGACAATGCCGTGCGCCTGCGCGGTCCCGCGGCCTGCCCCATCGCCCGCATCGCCGACTTCCACCGCGTGCAGATCGAACTCATCGCCGCCCGCGCCGGGGTCATTCAAATCTTGCTCACCGCCCTGCGCAACGCCCGGCTATTGCAGTCCGACAACCACACCGCGGTGGATGTTGACCCCGTGGCGCTGTTGTGATGTTGCGGGAACGCTCCGCTTGGCCGCGCGGCTAAACGGGAAGAATCAATGCTTGTTGTCTTCCTTCGTGACTTCGTGTCTTCGTGTTCACCAAATCCCGCAGGATCAAGCCCGGAGGAGGCCCGCCTTGCCGTAGGCCGCGCCCAGTACGGTCTTGCTTTCCACGCCCAGCCAGCCGTCCAACACCTCGGCGTACACGGCGCGGAAGTCGATGGCGTGTACCAGGTCGCCGTGATCCAAGCCCCCCGCCGCAAGGCTCGGATGCTTACCGATGAGACCCGCGTTGACCATCGGCCCGGCGACGAAGACCGGCCCGGCAGTGCCGTGATCTGTGCCCTGCGAAGCGTTCTGCTCCACCCGCCGACCAAACTCGCTAAAGGCCAGGGTCATCACCCGACCAGCCTGCCCCAAGGCCGCCATCTCGTCGTAAAACGCCTTGAGCGACTTGCCCAACTCGGAGAGCAGACGGTTCTGTCGCCCGGCTTGGCCGCTGTGGGTGTCGAAGCCGCCCAAGGCGACGTAATAGACCCGCGTGGGCAGTTCAGCACGGATCATCGACGCCACCATGCGCAACTGGTTGGCGAGTTGCCCATTGGGAAAGGCCGTCTCGGTGCCCTTGGCGACCGCGGCGCGGATGCGATCCGAGGCCAACTGCGCGTTCATGGCCGTGCGCAGGACGAAGGGCAATTGGCTCTGGTCGTTCAACGGCAACTCGGCCGCGGCCGCGGCGTCACGGTTGACCACGTCATACGCCTCGGCCAGCGCGGGGTGCAGATCGCGCCCCGCCCAGCGGAAACTTTCCACGCGGTCGAAGGTCACGGGCTTAATCAGTTTGCCCTCGGCGGCCAGGGGTGAATCGTTGCCAATGCAGACGCACGACGGCCCCTCGGCCTGCTTGGTCTTGGAAACCTTGCCACCCATGTCATCCAGCGCCCTGCCCAGCCAGCCCGTGCCACGAGCGGAACCGCGTTCCGGGTCGGCCGTGTGCCAAATGTCCATCGAGGCGAAGTGCGAGCGATTGGGGTTGGGATAGCCGACGCCCTGAATGACGCCGGCCTGGCCTTGGTCAATGAGCGCCTTGAAGTCCGCCAGCGCGGGGTTGAGGCCTACGCCGGCGCGGTCGTCGAGGGAGAGCACGGTTTTGGCGTCGATGCCCAGCGCCGGCCGGGCCTTGTAGTAGTCGTCAAAGCCGTAGGGCACCACGGCATTCAAGCCATCGTTGCCACCGGAAAGCTGGATGACCACCAAGATGTTCTGACCGCTCTTGCCGGGCCGGCGCGGGTCGTTGGCCGGGGCCGCCAAGGCCGTGGCGCTGGAGCGCAGGAAGGTGGGCACGCTGGCGATGGTGGAAATGATCGCCAAGCTGCCGCAGAGAAACTCGCGGCGGGTAAAGGGGGTCATGTCGCTCATGTCATTGCTCCTGGTCGTTTTGATTTCCGGTGTTCATCCGTGTCACTTCCCAACAACCCCACGCTTACCCCAACTGATACTCCGGCATGGCGGTGATCAGCAGTAACAAGGCCAGCACGCTGTCGTCCTTCATCCCGCCACGTTCGTTGATGAACGTCAGCATCTGCTCGCGCCGTCGTGGCAATCGCTGAGCGCCCAGCAGCGTGACCATCAGGTGATCGACGACGCTAGGCGGACTCTGCGCGGGCAGACCGGCGGTGAGAAACTTGGGGTCGTAAGCCGACTTCTCCTTGTCCTTGCGGCCGGGCTGCACGCCGGTCAGCAGATAGACGCAAAGGTTCTGGCGGACGAAGAGGGTGGAACTGTTGATCCACGCCGGCCCGCCGTCCCAGCCCGCGACGGTGGGCGGGTCGAAAAGCCGCTGGCCCATCAGGCCCATTGCGTTGCTTAGCGTGTCCATGTTTCGCACCGGCGTTCGCAGGGCGCGGATGGTGCCGGCCGCGAGTTGCACCGGCGATTTGATCATGTTGCCCATGACCGAGTCGTCGTAGAAATGCCGGCTGGCGAAGAACGATTTCAAGACCGGCTTGAGTTCGTAGCCCGACACGCGCAGCATGTCCGCCAGTCGCTTGACCACCACGCCCTGTGGCGGAGCCAGCAACTTCGAGCTGGCGACATCGGCGACGAAATGGCGGTAGAGCTTAAAGGCCACGAACTCCGCGCACGCCGGCCGGGCCAGCAGCAGTTTCACAAAGCCGTCGCCGTCGTACTTGCCCTTTTGCCCAAAGAGCGTCTTCTCATCGCCATCGTGCTGCTTGGCGTCAAAAACGAAAGCGTCGTCATTGAAGGTGTAACCCGTCAGGGCGCGGGCACCTTGTTTGATGTCGTCCTCGCTGTAGTGGCCTTCGCCCAGGGTGAAAAGCTCCATCAACTCCCGCGCCAGATTCTCATTGGGACGGCGGCGACGGTTGGAATCGTTGTCCAAGAACTTGATCATCGCCGGGTCGTGGATGATGCCCGTGGCCAGGTTGGCGAAGTTGCCCGCGGCATGTTGGCGAAACAGGGCATTCTGCATGAACATGTGGTAGCTGTCGCGCACGGTGCGATGATTGCTGGCGAAGTGGCCGTGCCACAGGAGGGTGAGCTTTTCCTCCAAGGGCCGGGGCGATTCGATGATGCGCTTAAGCCACCAGTGTTCGAGTTGGCGCATCTGTCTGCGGTCTTCGTTTTCACGTTTGACCCGTTCGGTTTGCAGGGCGGCCAAGGCGGCCTCATCGTTTTCCCGCCGGGCGCGGAGATACTCGGCCTTTTCTTCGGTGGTGGCCGGTCGCAGGATGTCGGCGGCGAACTCTCCGGCTGGCAGGGCCGCGGCGTCAATGGACTCGAAGTCCACCAGCGAAGCCACCGCCTTTTCCACGCCCAAAGCCTGGAGCTTGCGGATCTCCTGGGGCGTGCCCCCGAAGCCCGCCCGCGCCAGCAGATGCTGCGCCTGGGCATAGCCGAAGTCCCGATCCGTCAGTGACGCCAAAGAGGTGTTGATGGCCATTGCGGTGTCCCATCGCGGTGTGTGCTGATCTTAGAACGTTTCAACACCCCGGCCTATTGCCGAAAATCATCCGGCGCTCCGCTTGTTAGGAAATGTCTTGTCGCCCGCGTTTGAGTTCGCTGCGTTGCCGCTTGCTTTCGAGTCGGCGGAGTTTGGAGCCTTTGGTGGGTTTGGTTTTCCTGCGTGGCCTCGGTGGCACGGCCGCGCGGGCGATCAGCTCGATGAGCCGCTCCAGGGCATCGTCACGGTTGGCCTGCTGGGTGCGGTGGCGGTGGGCGTCGATAAGCAACTCACCATCGAGCGTCATGCGGCTTCCGGCGAGTCGTGTCAGCCGGCGTTTGACGGCCTCGGAGAGCGTGGGGGAATTGGCGACATCGAATCGCAGTTGGGCGGTGGTAGCGAGTTTGTTGACGTTCTGCCCGCCGGGGCC
>JBBRGB010000059.1:0-15845 GCA_038241095.1 Phycisphaerales bacterium | reverse complement strand
AGTACTTTGGGATTACATCGCGCGGAACCGACAACCCCGATGACGTCTTTGAGCAGTGATTCGGGCAATGCGTAAAAATATCGTCCGTGCGTCAGGGGATCGGGGAGCGGCAGAGTCGTTGGGGCGCATTGCTCTGTTCTGCGCTTGGCCTTCGTCATATCTCTATCTTAACCTAACTCCAACACGGCTCTTGGGTATACACGCCTCAGCGACACCGGGTCATGCCGGGCACCTTTGTGTCTTTGGGTCTCGCAGGCCGGCCTGGGCCATGCCGGCGCATCCACGACCTTCCCAGAATCCGGCCCAAAGCATCGACCCACGGCGGAACCGGGGCCGCGGGCGGGGTGGGTTGCGGGACTTTCCGGGCCGGGGAACGAGGGGACTGATCGGTTCTCTTGCGATTGCTCATGGTGAACTCCTGTTTGGGGTTGCATTCCCGGCCGGCGCGACGACACAGCCACCCTGTCGCCGGGAATCGTGATCTGACGGATGGGAACTGGTTGACCTTTACACGGCAAGGCCGGGTGGGATGGGCTGCGGGGCAACGACGTGAGCCATTGGAAGCCGGTCGGCCGGTGCACCATTGCCCCGACCGGCCGCCACCGCCCCGGTCCCCCGGAGTCGCAGGACACCCCGCATTCCCCGGAATGGCCCCCGGTACCGGCCCGGCCCCCCGGCCCCGCCCCCCGATCCCGCCCCCGCCTCACACCCGCCGCATCCAAGCCGGCAGTTCTCCGTGCAGGGGGCCCTGCAGGAACGCCGACTGCATCAACTCCTTGCCAAAGGCCGCGGACATGATCATCAACTGCTGTCGCACGGTCATGTAACCACGGACGCTGGTCCAAGGCACGCAATCCTCCAGCATCTGACGGGGCGTGGGCATCTCCAGCCGTCCCGTCGGCCTCACCAGGCGGCATTCATGGCCCAGGGCCCGCGTGTCCAAGTCGATGGCCGTCGAGGGATCGCCACGCCAGAACGGTGAACGCATGGTGGTGACCCATGTGGTGCTGATCTCCAGCACCGCGTCACCGCCCGGCTCCATGAGCGTGGAGACCACCTCCTTGCGACGCATCAGCCGCGACAACGACTTGCGGGCCGAGACGCTCAATACCAGCAGCACCCGGCGGGCCGGCCGCCAGTCCATCGGGTGCCGAAGGCGGCGATAGAGCCAGCCCTGCAACGCCAGGCCCTCGGAGGGCGTCGGCAGCACCCGCCCGGCGTTGATCTGGGGCTTGAAGTGGTAACGCCATTGCGGCCGGTCATCCTGGCTGCGCTGGTGGACATGCTCCCAAAGCATGGTGTAGGGCCAGGCCTCCGGGCGGGTGTCGCCATCCACTGGCCGGGTCATGAAGCTGATCCGGCGGATCAGCCCGGCTCCGTAAACCAGGTTGGGCAACGCGGCGCACCAGATGTCATCCCGGCGGGTGGGACTGGTGAGGCCCAGGGGTTTGAAGTAAATCGCATCCCGGGAGGGTCGCTTGGGGATGAGACCGGACTGTCGGCGATGCACGTAAATCGTGGGGTCGGGGAACATGCCGGCCAACGCGGCTTTGGGGGAACTGATCATGGGCGATCTCCAAATGAGGACGCCACAACACCCCGC
Organism: Phycisphaerales bacterium; assembly: GCA_038241095.1. Lineage (GTDB taxonomy): Bacteria > Planctomycetota > Phycisphaerae > Phycisphaerales > Phycisphaeraceae > JBBDMX01. The sequence continues at coordinate 14,242 of JBBRGB010000059.1, read as the reverse complement.
GAACGACGCGGGGGGTGGGGTGTCGGGTGAATGTGGATCAGAGTGTCTGGCTATGAGCCAGACGCGAGGAATGGGAACAAGGGGTTAAGGAAGAGGAGCCGATTGCTTCTGAGACCGAGTGGGCTGGGTGACAACATTGCTTGCGGGCATTTTCAAGCCTTGGTGAATTTGCTTGTGTGGTGCCGGGGGGAGCTGAATCCTCAATTTAAACACCTCACCGAAGGACCGGGACAACTTCCTCCCGCTGAATTTGCATGCCGGCAATGGCGGCATGTTGCGCGTCGTTGTCATTCTTTGGTTTTGTTGATTATGATGGCTTCGCCATCTTGTCGCACTTTGCAGTGGCAAGACAGGCGGGCGCGGCACCCCCTCGCAGGGTTGATCGATGTCGCATGTGCCGCCTGCCAGGCTGATTCGGGAGATTCCGGTGCCCCAGTTCTCCGTCCTATGTGTGCCAGTTGGGTTTGATAAACCGGCGATGTCGCCGCGCCACAGCCGCGCCGCGATGTTGCGGGGGCAATCTTTTGTTTTCCTCGTTGGACGTGTTTTGATGTCACACATGGATGGCCCGCGCTGTAATCAGAAGCGGGCGGCTACATAAGGAATCTGTCGATGACCTACCTGAGTTACGACATTCGCGGAATCCAGAGCTTCATTTTTCGCGTGCCCCGGCTGGCGTCGATCATTGGTGGCAGCGCCTTGGTTGACGTTTTTGACGGCAAGGCCGAGAAGATGCCGGGCAGCCTGTTTGCCGGAGGTGGCCGGGGTGTCTTTGAATGTGCCGATGCCGCCGGTGCCGAGGCACTGCAAATGAAACTTGTGAAGTCGGCTCAAGATTGTGGCATGGACATCCGTTTTGGCCAGGATGACGACTATGTCAAGGCGGTGACTTGCGCCGATCGGCTTTTTAGCTATTTACCGGATGTTCATGAGTTGACGGCCATCCCCTGCAAACAGACCGGGCTCTGGCCGGTTAAGGAAGAAGGTGCAATTCACCGGTTGTCGAAGATGCGTGACCAGCGGGGAGAGGGTGGCAACTCACGGCATTTTGAAGAAAGATTCATCGACAAAGGACTGGACCTTGGGCCGGAGTTTAGGGATCGTAGATGGGAATTCTTTCACAATGTGGATGAGCGTGAAACACGCCTGGCTTTGGGAGATCGCGGGCGTTTCGCGGTCATCTGCATGGACGGCAACGATGTGGGCAATCAATTTCGCGTTGCCGCAGAAAAGTTGCATGGTCAGGCGTTGCAAAATTGGACGGCCCGTGCCGCCAAGGCACTGCGGGAAACGACCTTGCATGCTGTGGGTCAAGGCATCATGGGCGTCGTGCGTCATTGGGCTTATGACGACGTCAACGCAACCAAACCGAGTCTTGCGAACCCTGTGACCTTACCTATTCGACCGTTGCTGGTGGGGGGTGACGATGTGGCGGTACTTTGCCGCACGGATTTGGCCATGCAGTTTGTCACCGTCGTCTGCGAGCAATTCACCCACCATGCCAAGGTGGAGGCCGAAAAGGCGGCCAAAGACGGCATCGCACCGTTATGGCCCGCGACTGAGGATCATCTGACGATCTCGGCTGGGGTGTTGTTCTGCTCGGACCGCATGCCGCTGCACTCGGCCATCGGTTACGCGGAGATGCTATTGGGCAGCGCCAAAGGCAAAGGCCGCAAGGAAGCCAGTGCCAATCAACCGGCACCCCCGTGCGTGGACTTCGAGGTCGTCACCGAAGGCCTGTTGGATTCCCCCGCAGATCGACGCCATCGCCAACTGGTCTTTAAGGATGGCGACGCAGGAGGGTGTGTGACGCGACTGACCCGCCGGCCTTACACGGTGCATGAGATCAACGCCCTGCAACAGCATCCCTTGGTCCAACTCCCGCCATCGATTCGCCACGACCTGATGCGTGGGCTTCGCTGCGGCCTGCATGATCGCCGCTTGCACTTGGCCCGTCTGGGCAAACGTGCCGACGCGAAACTGCTCAAGGGTCTGGAACAAAACGACAAAGGCGAACCCATGGGTGACAATTCTTACTGGACACTCAACGGAAAAGCCGTGGAAACCGACGCTTTGGACGCGATGCTGCTGGCCGAGGAAGCCAACAAACTCAATGGTTCCAAGTCCGCCAAGGGAGGTGAAGCGTGATTAGCCTGTCCTACAAGATCAAACTTCTCAGCGACGCCACTCCGGGTAGTGGGCTTGGTTCTTCATGGATCAACACGCTGGTAACGCGGGGTTTTGACGGTCGGCCGCAGATTCGCCCCGAGCACGTCAAAGGGTTGCTGCGTGATCGTCTCGAAGAGATTGCCGTCTTAGCGCAGTTGCCTGACGGATTGGTTGACAAAGTCCTGGGAATTGAAAACGCCAGAGGACGCGATGGCGAAGCTGCCATTTGCTTAAGTCCCTTGCCGCTTCACGATACCCAAGGCAATGAAAACGGCGCAAGCCCGGTACGGCTTATCAGCCGCACGGCGTTGAATCGCCACGGGACGGTTGTGCGAGCTTCTTTACGTACCGTCGAAGCTTTGGCGGCGGGGAGTGAATTCAAGGGAACCATCCGCCTGATGACCCAACCAGCAAGCCCGGTGGACCTGGCTGTGCGAATGGCATTGCTGTCCATCGGGGCGGTGGGATCCAGCAGAACGCGCGGGAGTGGAGCCTGCGTGATTCACATCGAGGGTGAATCACGGGGCCCCGGCGCGTTGCTCAAGGCCCTGCTGACATCTGGCGAAGCACCCCAGGCCGTGGTGTCGTCAAGCCCCGTTGTGACGACGAAATCTGCCGCGGTTCCCGCCCCCGGCCCAGCACGATGGTTTCGCATGGTGTTCACCGCCCAAAGCGAGATATGTTGCCCAGCCACACCGGTCATGGGCGAGGAGCAAGGCAATGTGATCACCTCGGACTTCCTGATCCCCGCCAGCGCGGTGCAGGGCGCGATTCTCACGCGGCTCAATGCGGTGGATCCTCAAACAGCCACGAGTTGTTTTAAGGACGATATGTTTCGCGCTTGGCCCTTGCTGCCAATGAGCGATGCGAACCAGGTCAGCCAGGCCGCGGCGACTTGGCCGGTACTGGTGCCACTGTCGCACCGCATGAGTAAGTTACCCAACGACCATGACGAGTTTGAGTTTTTGGATTCGGCGGTGGACGTAGCCCCCCACGACTGGCGCAACACCGCCAAAGGTTCACCACTCAAGGGGACACGGGGCGTGCTGTTGAGACGGGATGATGAGGTCAAGCTTTGGCGGGAAGGTGAGATTCCGCGGGTGATTTCGGCGCATGTGAAGGTCAACGACCGCAAGGGCCAAAGCTCGTTATTCACTGTCGAAGCCTTGGCACCGATGACGTTTGGTGGGCTCATTGCCCTGCCCTCCCAAGCCGCCGAATTATTGTGTCAACTGATGGAAAAGGATCCCTGGTTGGTGGTGGGCAAGGCCCGTTCCGTGCGGGGTGGCGGTCGGCTCCAGCTGCTGCCGATCCAGCCCGAGGAGGTATTTGCTCAATGGCCTCTCCACAGCAACCGGTCTAACCGGGTGTTCGTGCTGCAGTCCCCAGCAATGATCCCCAATGACCTGGACATCGCAGGCATGAGCGCCGATGAAATTCTGGCGGAGCTGATTGAACGTGCGGGCCTAGGCGCTGTCGAAAAGGGACAGCCAGGCTTTGCCGCCACCCAAGCCACCACAGGCCTGCGCTTCGGCTGGGAGCGAAACCAAGATGGCGGGAATCAAAAAGGACGCTTGCAAGCCGTGCGGGTCGTCGAACCGGGAGCGGTCTTTACTCTCATGACACCTGTCAGCGACATTCAAGAAGTAATGCTGCGTGGACTTGGTCAAGGCCGAGAGCGTGGCTATGGTTGCTTGATCCCGCACCCCGGCAAAGCTCAGAGGCCTTTTGTTCGCGATCGTCAAATCCCCAATCTCACGGGCTCCCAATCTGGAAAGATCGGCGTGGAACTGCACCAGCTCGCCGGGGATCATGGCCCATCACCCAGCCAGATCTCCGCTCTGCTAGAAAAGTTCGCCAACCCCAAGAAAGCCCTTGAGTATCTCCAAAAACAGATCCAAGAGCGGAACCACCACATTGCCCAGGTTTGGTTGGGTGTGTTCCCGAAACTCAAGACTTACTTGGAGGGTGATGATCCCGACGTTGTCAAGGGGCTGGAAGTCTGGCGCAACCTGACAATCATTCATCGAAAACAGGAGGATCAACCATGAGCGGTCAACGATTCATCCACGTGCTGACGTTACCCTTGATTTTTCCTGCAGGATTGAGTGCGGGCGAAGGCGGCGATGGCAATCTCTTGTCGATTGCCCGAGATGGCAAGGGCCGGCCTGTGCTGCGAGGCAGTGCCTTGGCCGGCGCGCTGCGACACGCATGGTCCGCGTCACAGCCCGGAGAAACGGAGTCCGCAGCCACACGCAGTTGGTTTGGCCAAGCGCCCCAAGGTAACGAAACCCCAACGCCCAGTCCTTTGCGCGTGGGCGACTGCGTGCTGCAATTGGGGGACGGTGGTGCATTCTGGCGCACGCACAATGCCATTGATCGCCATCGCGGCGCGGTGGCGGATTCAGCGCTTTTTTCACTCGAATCGGTCCCGCCCAAGGCCCGGGCCTGCTGTGTGCTGTGCTTGGACGCTCCGGGCCGGAGTGCGCAAGAGGCGCTGGTCTTTCTGGAGAGCCTGATGGCTCTGGTTCAGGGCGGTCTGTGGTTGGGAGGGAACACGGCCCGCGGCGTGGGGCTGGCGCAACTACACGACAAACCGAAGCTGTGGTCATTCGACCTCGGCAAGCACGACGACCTGACGCGATGGCTTGACGCCGATTATCAGTTCCGCGATTCATGCCAGACTAATTGGCAATGTCCCGGCGAAAAAACGCTTGAGCCGGCCACGCAAAAGACCTTCGTCTTGCGGATTGATTTGACCTTAGGCATCCCTCGGGGGCAGGACATGGTGGTGGGCGATGGCAAAGGGCTTGACGACATCGTCGAGCCGCAGGAGGTCATCGATTGTGATGGCAAGCCCCACTGGCGCTTGCCGGGCTCCTCGCTGCGGGGCGTGTTGCGGGCCTGGATGACCCGCCTGTCGGCTAGGGAAGGGGAACGGGTGGCCGATGATCATGCCCAATACGCCAAAGAATTTGAAGGGCAACAGACACCCGCGGCGCATGACGTCCGTGTGGGCTGGTGTCGTAAGCCCCAACACGATCGAGCCAAGATTCAGGAAAACCCGCAAGACCCTGACGCCCTGTCTTGCCCCATAGCCCACCTTTTCGGAAGCTTTTACGCCCGTGGCCGCATCCATATCAGTGACGGCTTGGCCCCCAAGGGCATAATCAGTCAACAGACGCATCAACGCATGCACGTGGCCGTGGATCGCTTCTCAGGCGGCGTCAACGAAGGGGCGCTGTTCAAGAATCGCGTGCTCATCGGCAACCGACAGGCGGATGTGAGGTTTCCCGTCACCATCACCATTCAGAATCCACTGGAAAAAGAACTCCGCTGGTTGGCGCAAAGCCTCCGGGCGATGAATATGGGCCTCATCCGCGTGGGCAGTGCCAAAGCCAGTGGCCGGTTGGAACTTGTCGGTCAAACGCAAACCCAAGGTCCCATGTCACAAGAGTTTCTCAAGCTTGTAAAGGAGTGTGAAGCATGAACCACCCCCAAGGTAATTTCAATCGCGGCGACAAAGGCGAAAAACACGATCCCCTGCGGGACGTGGGCTTGACCCAAGAGGAGCAGCAAGCCATCAAGGATATTACCGTGCTTAAAAACGCCGCGTTGGATATTCACCGGCGAAGGTGGGATCCAAAAAAAATGGCGGATTTTGAACGATACCTCCACGGCGATAAGTTTCAAAAACTTTCCGAGCTGGCACAGACCATCGCTCAGGCACTGCTCAACAAAGCACGGGATTTGGGCAAAGCGGTCTATTCTGAGGTCCCAACTCAAGGTCAACATTCGAGCCCAACGCCGCATGGAAGAAGCGGGTCCGCCAGTGGCCACGCCCCGGCCGACCCATCGGTCTTGGGCCACCCCTTTCACAATCCCTACACCTTCATTCCTTTCCCTGACGCCAAGCATGCGCCCAAGCGAATCAGTCCAACGTTGTTGAGTGTCGATGAAACACCGGAAGGCAAGCATCGTTTCACGGGCGTGGTGGATTTGGAGATTCGCACCCTTTCGCCCCTGTTGACCTGTGACCCGATTCCCGTCAAAGGCCAAAAAGGTGAGCACCAAACTTTCAAGGCCATGACCTGCGGCCCGGATGTCATCGTGCCAGCCAGCGGCATCCGTGGCAGCCTGCGCAGCCTGATGACCATCCTCACGGGCGGAACCCTTGATTACGTCGATGATCATCTTTGGCTCACGCAGGGCCGCGACCTCACCTTGGGGCCGGGCGGAAACAGCGACAGAAGTCACGCATTTCTCGGCCGCATCGCGTCAATTGGCGCAACGGTCGAACTTGAGACGGGTGAGACTCGCCTTGTGGATATCGGATCGATCGAAAGAGTACGGCGAGACCCTCCACGCCCACGCCAGGGCCAGAAGGTTCATTACCTGTGGACCGATGAGCCCAAACAACACAGTGAAAAATCCTGCCGCATAAGCTCCGTCAGCAACAGTCAGGACGCATCGCATTGCTGGCAGTTGAAGCTGTCGGGGCGACCCATCAACAGCAAGGGTAAACGCGAAGGAGCGTTCAAGGGCAATGGAACGCGTGTTGAAGTGCCACCAGGTGTGTGGGAGGACTTCAAAGACCGCTCCCGCCACGCCGACATCAAAGAGTTCAAGGTGGGCGATCTGGTCTGGATCCAGCACCGCGACCCCAATGCCGCAGCGCCGCCCAAACTCGGTGGCGAAATTGCCAGTCTGCAATGGGCTAGGTGGGGCCGAATTGGTCAAAAACTGCTTGACCTTATCAAAAAGAAGTTCTCCCACGTCATGCCTGATGCGTGGAAGAGCGACGGCATGGTGGACATGGTCTCGGATCTTTTTGGCCAGGTGCCGATGGTCGAGAGGGCGGCACGAGCCTTTGCGGCACGGGTACGCCCCGAGAACCTGGTGTTTGAAGATTGTGCCCAGAAGATTGATCGCACCACGTTGGCTCCCCTGTTGCAGCCACATCCGGGTTGTGTGGCGTTTTATCGCCGCAACGACAACCCCGACACGATTTCGACCACCGACCCTTTGCGCGGCTACAAGGTCTATCGCAATACCCAGGAACGCGGAGCCGACGCTCCCTGGCACTATCAAACCCAAGGCGTGTTTTCCAAGGGTGCCAACCAACCTGATGACCCCCAACAGAGAATCAATAAGACCTGCGATTTGCTCAGGGAAGGCCAGACGGGTCGCCTGCGCATCGCCTGCCGGGGCCTGACGCCACGAGAACTTGCGGTGCTCATGCTGGCTTGCACGGTGGACTGGCGTCTGGGCGGAGGCAAGCCCCTGGGGCTGGGCCACTGCCGCGTCACACGTCTGAACATGATTGATGAAGACGGGACCCGCACCGAAATCCTCACGCAGCTGACTGAGGGTTACCCTCCGCCAGCGTCACTGCCCGAGCCTTATGCGTCACTGGTGGCTCAATACAAGGAGCGGGTCGGTTGGTGGCACGCTTCCCAGCAGCCCGTACTCAAACTCCGGTACCCGCGGGCCGTTGAGGAGAACCGGCAACGCGTCAATCGTGGAGGCCAAGTCTGGTTCGGCAGGCATGCCCAACCCAAGAAGGGCACCCGAGATGGCGGCACATCCCACGCCCCTGGTCTTGAACGATTGGGAGTCACAGGCGAGCTCAAACAGAAAGCCGGCACCGACCAAATCGCCGCCCAGGTTCTACCCCTTCTGGATCCCACCGACCCATTGGCGGATGTGCTATACGGCTACGACCTGTTCTCGGCCGAGGTTGATCGCACATTGACAGGCAATCGCCAAACGTTGCACAGAAAACTTGAGCCGTTTGTACCCGACCCGCATGGCGGCGACGGTCGTCAACACGCCCACACGCCGCAGGGGCAGAACCGTGAGAGCCGGATTCAGGAAAAACACCGCAGAACTCAGGACTAGCTTTTCACCAAAGGATCACAGATGGCATCCGTCTTAATCAGCTTGATCGGCAAGGGTCGAAACGATCCCAATTCCCCCAGCCGTGCCGGCTATCAAACCGCCACCTACCAATTCGACGATGGCCAAACACACGCCACATCCTTTTTCGGTCTGGCGGCTTGGAATTATCTCCGGGGCCAGAATCCGCCCACGGATCGCTGGGTGATCATGGGCACACCCGCAAGCGCTTGGGCTTCACTGGCGGATGTGGTGGATTTGCCGGATCAGGATGAGGCCTTGGGTCACCTCTTGAGTTGGTCGGATCGTCTGCGTGCCTTGGCTGATCGCAACGCCGTGACCCAAGCCGACCTCGCCGCGTTTCCGCACATCCAATCCGGCCAACCACTGGCTGACCATTTGACCCTTGTTCTCCTGCCCGATGGCGAAACCCGAGCCGACCATGCCCAACTCGTCACCACCCTCATCAACCACCTTCATCCCGGTGATCGTCTCACGTTCGACATCACCCACGGCTACCGCCATTTGCCGGTTCTCCTGACCTTCGCCGCCACGTCCCTGCGTTTTCTGATGGACATCACCGTGGAACGTGTGCTTTACGGCAAATTTGAAGGCGCATTCAAGGACGACCGCGGCGAATCAATCACCCCCGTGGTGGACTTGACCCTCTGCGCAGAAATGGCCGAACAAGCCGCGGCTTTCACAACCTTCCACCTCACGGGCCATCACGAGGCCTTGGCACCGATGTTTCCGGGGGCTCAGGATAGTTTGCGCCGACTCTCCTTCTTCGAGTCCATCAACTTCGTCACCGACGCCAAAAAGCTCGCCAATGACGTCACCAAGGTTCTTCACGATCGTCAGCCCGAACGCACCCACGATGCCCCGCTGCTGGAGTCCATCGCCCAGGAACTGGCCAAAGCCACCCGCTGGGCCACCCAAGGCAAGTTGCCCCAGCGCATGTTGGAGCGTGCCCGTTTCCTCCGCGCCCACGGGCAAAACCTTGCCGCCGTCATGCTCTATTTCGAGGCCGTGCAAAAGCAGGGTGAAGCACTGATTTCCAAAGCGGAACTTGAAGCGACGGACTTCAAAGAACGTGGCAAACTTCGCTTCGCCCAGGCCCAGCGATCCATGAGTAAGAGCGTCAAGGATGGCTTGAAAGATCTGCGCGACCTTCGCAATCTACTGTTCCACGTCGCTCGCCCTTCGAAAAAGGATTTGCAGCAAGCCATGCATGACCCCGCAGCTTTTGACGCCCTGCTCGACCATATCGACGCAGCCGTCGAGGCGGTCGTAGGTGGGACGAGTTAACACGCATGACCCATGCCTCTTCACATCCCGACTCCGGAGAGCATGGTGCCGCGGACCCTTTGCGCTGGCGTGTGGTTTCTGGGTCGGGTTGCGTCATCTGCGCTTTTGAAATAACCCGTGCCGATGGCCTGCTGGAGCCGGGCGATCTGGTGCGGATCGATTTACCCGGCATCGACATCGCCGACAAGGCCAAGGGTCTGGTGCTTTCAGGCCGTGGGCCGATCTGGCTCTATGCGTTGCTGGTGCATCTGGCGCATCCGTATGCCTGGGTCGGCGTGTTCGATCCTCGCCTTGAATCCGCGGTCGTCACCCAGCGACACCGCTCCGATGCTCCCCCGCTGGGCAGTCTGGTCAAACTCAAAGGTATTGCTGTATGAACGCCAATGACTCACGCCAATGTCAAGCAACCGATGCAGCCACGGTGGAGACCTTGCGGGATTATTTTCATGGTCGCCTCGACTCCGAGCAAGCCATGAGCCGACTCCAACCCCAAGTTCAGAAGTGGGCCGCGGCGCATGCCCGGCGATGGCATGACGCTTCGTTTCGCAAAGACATGGTAGACAAGGCTCTAGGCAATCTTTTCCAGAGCCTTGGCCGCCAGCAAGCCAAGGGAGAGGAGCCGACCGATTGGATCGCCTGGTGTCGCAGGTGCATCATGAACAAGATGATGACCGCCGCCCGGCGTCGCAGCCAGAGCAAGAATAGCCTGCCCGGCACATTGCCCGAACCGGCCAGGCAAGGCCCGATTGCCGCGATTGAGCAGGCCGAGGCGCTGGACAAACTCGGACCAGCGGTCTGGGCCGCCACGGATAAGCTCAAGCCTCAGGACAGGCTCTTGTGCTGGCTGGATCATTGGGATGAGGTGCCGGCCCGGCCGCGGAAGGCCATGCTCAAGGCCGCCGGGCTAGACGAAACGCAACTCGCCGAATTACTCTTGGAACCCAAGCCCGGCAAAGCCTACGGCAAGCTTCTGGGCATCAGCCTCGCCGCCCAGCGACAACGCGTGTCACGGGCACGCCAGCAACTGCGTAAGGCATTGTGTAACCCCGCGAGCAAAAGCGAGGCTTGATGCTTCACACGCCAATCCGCTTTACCGGCACCGGCCGCATCGCACACAACATAAGAAGTCAGAATCATCATGCCCGCCACCCTCCAATCCTCAGCCAGCCAACTCCCGCCCTGGCTTCACATCCAAATTGCCCCCGACCGCACCGCCATTGAAATCCAACTCACTCAATCTAACCGCGTCATGCTCGATGTCGGCGTGCTCGACGCGCTGACGGAACTGCGTCTGCCGGGTCAGGGCCTCGTCACCATCGACGGCCGGGCACCCATCTGGCTGACCGCCGCTTTGGTTGCCAACGCTTGCCCGCCCCAAGCCGACATCCGGCTCCGCAACCCCAGCAAGCCTCAGCCCGGCTGGATCGCCATCACAGGCCAAGCCCCTCGGCTCGGTGCCGTCTTCGATGACCAGATGCGGGACGTCACCCAACCGCCGGCCAGCGTTGCCATGCCAAGATTCAGCCTCGCCGGCATCCCACCGTGTCTGAGTCTTCAAGTCGTCAAGCCCGACGGCGACGGCGGCGACAACTTTTTCCACCCCGTCTGTCTGCGTCAGCTAGCCGAGACGCTGGCCACCGCTCTGCCCCAAGAGGTGGTGCTCGAAGAAGATGTCGAAGAAATCGTCATTAACGGCGCGATGCCCAACTGGCTGGCGGCGGCCTTGGTGATTCAAATCCGTCAACTCGCCCCGCATGTCTCCATCCTCCTCCACAACGCCCTCCAAGGACTTGAAGTGCTTGTCTGGCGTTCCCAAGGCGACCACAGACCGCTGGGCTTCGCCCGCCAGACTCTTCACGCCGACCACCCGCCCACCATCATCGGCATCGTCGGCATGCCCAACGTCGGGAAATCGGTCTTTTCCTGGCGACTCAGACACGCCATAAACCACTTGGAACGACCCGTCATTCGTTTCGACGCCGACGCCATCGCCCCCACCGGCGGATACACCGCCACCCAGGAGGGCGCCATCGCCCGCCGCGCCGGCAAACGGGCCGACTGGAACGACCCCCAGGACTCCCAACAATTCGCTGGCTGGATTCCCAAGGCATCACCGGGGCTCGGTGGCTTTGTCATCGTCGATCTGCCCGGTGGCAAAAACGGCCTGTGCGTCCCCCCCGGCCGGGAACCGCTTATCCGGGCGGTACCCCATTTCATCATCGTGCAGGGCAACGACGACGAAGCCCGTCAATGGCAACAGGCCATCGCCGCTTGCCATCCGCAAGCCAACATTCTGGGCCAAGTCCTCTCACGCCCCCACGGGCACATGCCGCCCCCCAGCGACGACCCGTGGACCTGCCGCCCGGAACTTTTCCTTGATCGCTCCTTGATGCACCAACTCGATGCCCAAGTGCTGCGCATGGCCAAGGCGATCGTGCAACGCTTCGGCGATCCCGGCCACCACCCCTGATTCCCATGGCCGTCGCTCAAAATGCCACGCCCCGCCCACCGACCCTCCGGTGCAGTGGACAACGGCGGCGTCCCAAGGGCCGATGGCAATGGCTCGATAAGTCAAATCGTGCCAAAGCCAAAGAAGCGTGCCAGGTCACGGAGCAGGTCGGGCAGATACTTGCGGCAGATCTCGACGAGAAGTGTGGTGATGGCTTCCACCAGCAAATCAACGATACGATTGAAATTGGGGGAGTTCATGTCAAAGACTCCAGTGCGTTCATCAGGCCCGGATCACCCTTACGTCGGGGTAGATCGAGCGGCCTTCAAGTATGACTACTCGCCACAAGAGCATCTGTGACAAGCCGCCCTGGATAGCAGCCGACGCCCTGGGGTGACAATCATGGTGCAGCCACCGAGCGCCCGGCTTGCAGCCGGAAATGCCCTGGGCGAGTGGCATGCTGCCGCGATTACTGTCGCGCCCATAAAGACTTGCGCGAATCAACAAGATTTTGTGAAATTTCTCTCCTTTTTCTGTCATGGTTGGCTCCCCACGTTGTACTCCTCAATGAAGGGCCGCAGATTCTGACCCGTGGCAAATCCAAGCGCCGTGGGACAGAAACGACCGCCCATTATCCCGCCACTTTGATCCTCTGCCGGCGCACCTCCAAGAGAAGTCCCCTCAAGACCAAAGCCCGCTCAAAGCCTGTCGTCCAGCGTCCTGAACTGGTTCTCCCGCATAATGGGTGGAGACCACTACACCTCCAGGTAGGAAGCAAGTTCTGGGCACGCTTCCTGGTTGCCATTCACCAAGCATGCGGGCGAAGCCCAAAACCGGCCACCGATCAGCGCCTGAAACTCGGCCACGGGCAAGACGTGGTCTTGGCCTGTGGGTTCTCCGGCTTCCGTCAACGCGAACGCAATCCCCTCGGTGCGGGGCTTGGGTTGCGCCGCCGAGCAGGCCGCTAACGAAGTCGCGGATGACATCGAGGTCTCAATCCCCTCGGTGCGGGGCTTGGGTTGCGCCCATGCAAAGAAGGCGTTGATACTCGCGTCTATGTCTCAATCCCCTCGGTGCGGGGCTTGGGTTGCGCCAGGAACCTTCAGATGGCTAACAAAGCTGACGAATTGAGTCTCAATCCCCTCGGTGCGGGGCTTGGGTTGCGCCGTCAAACGTGGTCACAGTCGATCCGGGGTTGGAGAGGAACAGGTCGGTCACGTCGGCGGTGAATGGAGTACCAAAATAGGATTCATTGTTCCAGATGAGCGGCTTGTTTTGCAGCAGCAGCACCGAATCGTCGGGGGCGCTGCCACTGTTGGTTTCCATGAGGCAACTGCCGCCCGCCGCATTGATGAACACCGAAACAATGTCGGCGTATGTGAAAGGGAACGTGACTTGGTAGTCCACTACGCCGGGAGCCAGCACAATGCGCAGATTGTGTTCCGCTTCATCCTCAAACGAGTATGAGGAAACGATGGGGGGCTGAACTTCCCTGCCATGACTGGTTAATGCTGTGTGTGAATCCCATATCGGTGTCTCCGTTGGTTGCGACCACTATACATCATCGTCTTCGTCTTCATCATCTTCATCATCCATGCCGGACTCTTCCGACCACGGCAAAGGCATGAACACACCCCCGTGGGATTCTTCTTCATCGTCAAGGTAATCGTCCAGCGCTTCGTCGCGCAGTCGGCCAAGGATGCGGTCTTTGTCCTCTTGGCTCACTTCTTTTTCTTGGCCTTGAGTTTTTTCTTTTCTTGCTCCGCCAGCATCCGCTTCAGCGCTCTTGAAATCTGTGACAGCACCGCCGGTTTTTCGCTCCGGCTTGCCTTTTTCACGATCTTGAATCCCTTGTCGTCCCATTGTTCGTCCTTTCCAAGAGTCACCTGCGCGCGGACGGCTCTAAGTTGTTTGGATTGCGGGTTGATGTAGCTGCCAAGTGCCGCGTTAATGTCATCGTCGATTGAATCCGCCGCCAGTGCGAAGATGCCGACGGGTTCCTTTAGCTTGACCACCTTCCCGGCGTTGTTTTCCACCATCACCGGCTTACCGTCGCGCATCACGTGCTTGTATTTGTGGAAGTCGGCGGCGTATTGCTTGGACGTTATTTTACGTCCATTGTTCGCCAAAAGCCAAGCGCTCGCCATGTCTTCACTGACGCGCTGGGTGGCGTATGCGTGCCGGAAATTGTGCGGCGTCTCAATCCCCTCGGTGCGGGGCTTGGGTTGCGCCAACACCGCCAACACCGAGGACTATGACAAGGTGGATGCGTCTCAATCCCCTCGGTGCGGGGCTTGGGTTGCGCCATGTACGTCGAAGGACGCGGACCGCAGGCTGAAGGTCTCAATCCCCTCGGTGCGGGGCTTGGGTTGCGCCTGGGCCGTCCCCAGACGGCCGCCCAGATCACCAAGTCTCAAT
>JBBRGB010000058.1:0-15864 GCA_038241095.1 Phycisphaerales bacterium | reverse complement strand
CTTGAACCCTCAAGACTCAGGACTCAAGACTCAAGACTCCCCCGCATGGACATTCGGTTTTACAACACGCTGAGTCACGGGGTGGAGGCTTTTTCGCCGCTCGATCCGCCTCGGGTGACGATGTACAACTGTGGGCCGACGGTTTACGACTTCGCCCACATCGGCAACTTCCGCGCCTTTGTTTTCGCCGATGTGCTGCGCCGCTTTCTGGAGCTTGCGGGCCACGATGTGCGGCAGGTGATGAACATCACCGATGTGGGCCACATGACCCAAGACAACTTGGCCGATGGCGGTGGCCAGGACAAGATGCAGCTTGCCGCCACACGCATTAAAGAGGCCAAGAAGCAGGGGAAACTGCCGCCCGACGCAGTGGCCAACCCTGATGATCCTTATCAAGTCGCCGCCTATTTCACCGATGCTTTCCTTCAAGACGCCCGGCAACTGCGCTTGAAGATCGCCGCTGAGCATCCCGCCCACATGCCCCGCGCCACTGAGCATGTCGGCCGCATGCTGGAGATCATTCTCAAGCTCGTGGAGAACGGCCACGCCTACGTCGCTTCCGATGGCGCGGTCTATTATGACGTGCAGAGTTTTCCCGACTACGGCAAGCTCAGCGGCAACACCTTGGAGAAACTGCGCGGCGGGGCGGGCGGTCGCATCGACGCGGCCCATCAAGCCTTGAAAAAACATCCCGCCGACTTCCTGCTCTGGAAGCCCGACGCCACGCACCTGATGAAATGGGAATCGCCTTGGGGCACGGGCTACCCCGGCTGGCACATCGAGTGCTCGGCGATGGCCATGCACACGCTGGGCGCCGAGACCATCGACATCCACACCGGCGGGGAGGACAACATCTTCCCCCACCACGAGTGCGAGATTGCCCAATCGTGTGGCGCGACCGGGCGCGACAGCTTCGCCCGCTTCTGGATGCACACGCGATTCCTGTTGGTCGAGGGCAAGAAAATGTCCAAAAGCCAAGGGAACTTTTTCACCGTGCGCGATGTGTTGGAAGGCCGGGCTTCGGGCAACACGGTTGACCCGGCGGTGCTGCGCTATGAACTGCTCAAGGCCCACTATCGCTCCAACATGAACTTCACCGTCAAGGGTTTGGAAGACGCGGCCAGTGCGGTGCGCAAGCTGCGCGAGGTGATGGCGGGGTTGGAGCAACAGTGCGGTGCGAACGCTGGCAACGGCGACACGACGCAGGCCGATGGCTCGCATCCGCTCTTGGCGAAGTTCACCGCGGCCTTGGCCGACGACCTGAACATGAGCGGTGCCTTGGGCGAACTCTTCGGCTGGCTGGGTGAAGCGCGGCGGGGCGACGCCTTGGAAAATCTCGCGGCCCTGCGAAGGGTCGATTCCGTGCTGGCGGTGGCCGCAACCGCTGACGCTCGCACCAATGGCGCGGATGACGACGCCGAGGTCGCCGCTGCCTGCGCTAAACTCGATGCCGCCCGCAAGGCCAAGGACTTCGCCACCGCCGACGCCCTGCGCAAGCAACTTCAGGAAGCCGGCTACGACGTAATGACCACCAAGGACGGCACCACGGCCAAAAAGCGGCTGGCGTAAACTAACCAAATGATCCTCGGCCACGGCATTGACATTGTGGAAACCGCCCGCATTGCCCGCATGATGCAGGAGCATGGTGATCGCTTCATGCACCGCGTATTCACCGAGGGCGAACGGGCCTACGTCGCCGATCAACGCCGGATCATCGAGCATCTTGCGGGCCGCTTTGCCGCCAAGGAAGCGGTGCTCAAGGCGCTGGGCACGGGCTGGGGCGGTGGGATTCTCTGGACGGATGTGGAAGTGGTGCGGGAGCGTTCGGGACAACCCACCGTCGCCCTGCATGGCCGTTGTCTGGAGGTGGCGCGGCAACAGGGCGTCACCCGCTGGCTCCTGAGCATCAGCCACATCACCACCCACGCCACCGCCAGCGCCATCGCCATCGCCGATACCGCGCCGTGATGCGACGCAAACCCTCTGTCGCCTTGTCGGAGCCGAAGGGCGTAAGCCCTCGGTCGAAGGTGCAAGGGCGTAATTGCGCATGGGGACGTTCCTCCGCAGGCTTACGCCTTGCGGCTCCGATGGCAACGGCGGTGAACCCGCGCGGTTGGCGGGTCGGGTAGAATGACCGCATGGCTTTACGTCCACGCCACAGTCCGCCGCCTTATCAGGTGATGAAGCCCTCGGCTCCCCGACCGATTCCCTCGGCCAACCGCGCCCATGCCGCCCAGGATTCCGGACAGGCCACCACCAGCGATAGCCGCTCGGGCATGGGCGATTTTCTCACCCCCGGCCAGCCCATCATTCTGCGTCTGCCCCGCGGGTTGGCGGCCATGCTTGTGCTGCTGCTGGTCGTGGCGGTCATCGTCGCCTACATGGTCGGTCGCTCGCAGGGCTACCGCGCCGGCCAAGGCTTTTCGCAAGAACCCGTGGTCACCGGTCCGACGCCCGGCGATCTGGGCGTCCCAATGGGAACGGTGACCAACCCCGGCCCCGGCACCCCCGGCACGCGCAGCACGGCAACCAATCCCGGAAACACTGTCGCAACCACGCCCGGAACCACCACCGCAACCACTCCCGGAACCTCCGCCCATCCCCCGGCACAGATTCAACTCGTGGAGTTGCCCGGC
Organism: Phycisphaerales bacterium; assembly: GCA_038241095.1. Lineage (GTDB taxonomy): Bacteria > Planctomycetota > Phycisphaerae > Phycisphaerales > Phycisphaeraceae > JBBDMX01. Next base: position 13,228 of record JBBRGB010000058.1, on the reverse strand, counting down.
TCTGCTGACGCGCGGGTCAAAGGCCTCAATTACTTCGTGAAAAACGAGTCCGAAGCCAACGCCATCCGCCTGGTGCATTTCCTCTGGACCAACGGAGTTGAAGCCCAGGCCGTGAAACGTCATAATAGTTCTCTTTTCCAAGTGGTCTTCCTCCAAGGCTTTGACCGCACGGAAATCAACAGTCCCCGGCAGCGTGAATACGAGCGGGTGCTCAAGCAGTTGGGCAAGGCTTGGAAAGCGCAAACCCCCGGGGCCACGGACTTGGAACAGATTTATCTGGATCGCTACGACGGCGAACAGGAGTTGAAAGTCATCACTGTCAAGCGGCAGTGAGCGAGCATTGAACCCACGGGCACGCGGTGACGACAACGCGGCCCCTAATGAGAGCGAGTTAACTATGAGCGTGGATCGCAGTTTGAAAGTTGGCGGCGGCCTGGCGCAGCATCGCAACGTTTTGACCCGTCCCGAACGGGCGGCGAAGCTGGCGGAGAAGGGTAAGTTCGACTGGGAAGCGGGCAATCCGCTGAACCTGCCGAAGGTTATCAATCGCCGCGTGGCCGCCGGTGCCAAGGCCAAGAAGAAGGAGAAGGCCGCCGAGGCCGATGCCGCCGTCGCCGCGCCAGCCGCCAAGGCCCCCGCAGGCAAGGCTCCCGCTGGCAAGGCCCCCGCCGCCAAGGCTCCCGCCGCCAAGGGTGGCAAGAAGTAAGGTCGCCCCGGTCGCTTTCGCCTTGTCGGAGCCGACAGCGCGTAAGCCCCCGGTCCAAGGCGCAAGGACGTCATTGCGCACGGGGACGTTCGTCCGCAGGCTCACGCCTTGCGGCTCTGACCAATCCATCGCGGGGCTGCGCCTTGCGGCTCTGTTGATGCACGGGCTTTGCCATGTTCGATGCCAACCGTTTTATTTCCGCGCGTGCTCGTGGGGTGGATGCCTCGGGCATTCGTCGCGTCTTTGACTTGGCCGCCACCTTGGCCGACCCGGTGAACCTGTCGATCGGCCAGCCCGACTTCGACGTGCCCCAAGCCGTCAAGGACGCGGCCATCGCCGCCATCAACAGCGGCATGAACCGCTACACGCAAACCCAGGGCATCGCCGCCTTGCAGTCGCGCGTCGGCGACCTCATCACCCGCGAGTTGCCCAACTGGTCGCCCGCCTCCAAGACAAACGAAAACGGTTTCGCCACCCTCATCACCTCCGGCGTATCGGGTGGTCTGATGCTCGCCATCATGGCCTGCGTCGGGCCGGGCGATGAAGTCCTCATCCCCGACCCGTACTTCGTCATGTACAAGCACTTGGTGACGCTGGCTGGGGCCACGCCCGTGTTTGTCGATACCTATCCCGACTTCCAACTCACCGCCGCCCAACTCGAAGCGCGGGTCACGCCACGCACTCGGATGCTGCTGTTTAACTCGCCCTCCAACCCCACCGGCGTGGTGGCGACGCAAGCGACTTGCCAAGTCGTGGCCGCGTTCTGCGACAAGCACAACCTGCTCTTGCTCTCCGATGAGATTTACGACGAGTTTTGTTTTGAAAAATCGCCCTGCCACGATGGCGTGAATCGCTGCCCGTCGCCGGCGCGGTTCAGCGATCACTTGCTGTTGCTCCGCGGTTTTTCCAAGACCTACGGCATGACCGGCTGGCGCTTGGGCTGGGCCGCAGGCCCCAAGGCCATCATCGAGCAGATGACCAAACTCCAGCCATACTCCTTCGTCTGCGCGCCTTCGATGGCACAAATGGGCGGGCTGGAAGCGATGAACGTGGACATGTCGGCCCAGGTCGAGGCCTATCGCCTCAAACGCGATCTGGTGACACGACGCTTGGCCGAGGCGGGTTACGAATTGACCACCCCCGGCGGGGCGTTTTACGCCTTCCCCAAGGTGCCCCAAAAGCTCGGCCTCACCGCCACGCAATTCGTCGAGCGGGCCGTGGCGCAAAGCCTGCTGATCATCCCCGGCAACGTCTTTTCCAGCCGGGATACCCACTTCCGCATCAGCTACGCCTGCGACGACGCCACGCTCAACCGCGGCCTGGACATCCTGGCCACGCTGGCGAAGTGATGTTCGTCCGGTGGACTATCATCCTTCGATGTTCAAGCAAGCCAAAGATTTCGTCGTCAAGTTGTTGAGCGAGTTTCTTTCGGAGAATCCGTTTCAGTTGGCCGGGGCGTTGTCGTTTTACACGCTGCTGTCGCTGGCGCCGCTGCTGTTGGTGGTGGTGGCGGCCGCAGGGTTGTTCTGGGGCCAGACTGCCGTGCGGGGCCAACTCACGGGTCAGTTCGAGCAACTCATGGGCCACGAGGGCGCTGCTGTCATCAGCACCATCATCGCCAACGCCAGCAACACCAGCAGCGGCATCCTCTCCATGGTCATCGGCCTGGTGACGCTGCTTTTCGGTGCCACCACGGTCTTCGTGCAGCTTCAGTCCTCACTCAATCAGATATGGAACGTCCGCGTCACCAAACGCCGCAACGCCATCTGGGGGTTCCTGCGCATCCGCCTGCTGTCGATGGCCATCGTGCTGGGCATGGGCTTTCTGCTGCTGGTGTCGCTGGTGATTTCCGCGGCCCTGGCGGCATTCAAAGAACAGATGGACGCGCTAATCAGTGGCGTGCCCTGGCTTTGGGAACTGCTCAACTTCGCCATTTCCCTGGGCGTGGTTACTGTGCTCATCGCCATGATTTACAAGTACCTGCCCGATGTCCGCATCGCCTGGGGTGATGTGTGGGTCGGGGCCTTGGTCACGGCCGGACTCTTTGGCGTGGGCAAGTTCTTGATCGGCCTGTACCTCGGCCACGCCAGCGTCGGCTCGGCCTACGGCGCGGCCGGGTCGCTGGTGGTGCTGCTGGTCTGGGTCTATTACTCGGCCTTGATCCTCTTCTTCGGCGCGGAGTTGACGCAAGTGTTGCTGCGCCATCGCGGCCACGAAATCCAACCCGCCCCTTATGCCGAACCCTTGCGCGGGTGAGGGGTCACCAGTCCCCGGCCATGCCGCGGCCCGGAGCGCCATGTCACGCCTGCCAATCCGACACCCGACGGGGCCGACACCTTCGCCACTGGCAGACACCCAAGCCCCGACCACCGCGTGACAGGTCGCTGTCGCGGCGCGTAAACCCCTTGCAACAATAACCTTGCGATGGACGGAGGATAGATCCACCCCATGCCTCGGCGGCACTGGCTTTGCCATTGTCACATCGAGGTTTAATGCCAACGTGGTGAACGTACAGTTCCATTCCGACAGCCGAGAACCCCTGCCACAGATGGCGGGTGGGCGGGGGCGTTTCAACATGCTCTTGACGCAGGATCGGCCGCAGGATGCCGGTCACTGGTCGAGTCAGTTGCCGCGTTTGCTGGAGCCGCAGGGGGTGGTGTCGTATGTCGTTCGCAGCGGGGTGGATGCGGTGGCGGTGGCGGAACGGTTTGAAGTTCACGCCGCGGTGATCGACATGGCCACGCCCCGCAACGAAGCCGACGGCGGCGCGGCGATCAACTCCCGTGCCGCGGGACTCTGGCTGCTGGAACTGTTGCGGCGACTGCCCAACTGCCCGCCGGTGGTCATCGTCTATGATGCCCACGTCAACCAGCGTGACATCGGCCGGCTGCTCCACGAAGCCCTGCGACTCGGGGCGTTTTCCGTCCTCAACAAGCCCATCGGCCTGGACCAACTGCTCGCCACGTTCCAACGCCTGGTCGATCGTCAGTATCGTGGCGCTTGGCCGACCATGAACGCAACACAGGCCAACGCTCAAACCCAAGCCTCCAACCCTCGTCCACAAAGCCCCGGAAGGTCCGGGGCTTGAATCGTCGTGACAACGTCACACCCCAAAACCGCTTCTTTAAGGAGTACCCTATGAAGCTCAAGCCACTCGGTGACAAGATCCTCGTCAAGCGCGTCGAAGCCGAAACCAAAACCAAGAGCGGCATCTACCTGCCCCAGTCCGCCACGGAAAAGCCCCAAGAGGCCACCGTGCTGGCCGTGGGCCAAGGCAAGCTGCTCGAAGACGGCAAACGGGCCCCCATGAACGTCAAGAAGGGCGACAAAATCATCCTGGGCAAGTGGGGCGGCACCGAGATCAAACTCGACGGCCAAGACCTGCTGATCCTCTCGCAGGATGATGTGCTGGCCATCGTGGACTAAGCACGCAAAGCTCCCCAACCCTCGTTTACACCCACCCAACCCTACACACTGATTCGGAGTTAATTCAGCAATGGCAGCCAAAATCGTTAAATTTGATACCGAAGCCCGCGAGGCGATTCGTCGCGGCGTGGCCAAACTGGCCAAGGCCGTCAAGGTCACGCTTGGTCCTTCGGGCCGCGTCGTGATCCTTGAAAAGTCCTACGGCAGCCCGACCGTCACCAAGGACGGCGTGACCGTCGCCAAGGAGATCGAGCTTGAGGACGCCGTGGAAAACATCGGCGCGCAGATGGTCAAGGAAGTCGCCAGCAAGTGCTCCAAGGACGCCGGCGACGGCACCACCACCGCCACCGTTTACGCCGAGGCCATCTTCAGCGAAGGCTTGAAGAACATCACCGCCGGCGCCAACCCCACCCAGGTCAAGCGCGGCATCGAGAAGGCCGTCGAGGCCATCGTCGGCGAACTCAAAAAGCAGTCCAAGAAAATCGCCTCCTCACAGGAAATCGCCCAGGTCGGCACCTGTGCCGCCAACCAGGACCAGGAAATCGGCAAGATCATCGCCGAGGCAATGGACAAGGTCGGCAAGGACGGCGTGATCACCGTCGAAGAGGGCAAGAGCCTGGCGACCGAAGTGCAACTCGTCGAGGGCATGGCCTTTGACAAGGGCTACCTCAGCCCCCACTTCGTCACCGATCCCGCCAAGATGGAAGTGGTACTCGAAGACGCTTACGTCTTGGTGCATGAAAAGAAAATTTCCAGCGCCAAGGACCTCATTCCCCTCTTGGGCAAGGTCGCCGAGACGGGCAAGGCCATTCTCATCGTCGCCGAGGACATCGACGGCGAAGCGCTGGCGACCCTGGTCGTCAACCGTCTGCGTGGCGTGCTGAAGGTCGCGGCCGTCAAGGCCCCTGGCTTCGGTGATCGCCGCAAGGCCATGCTCGAAGACATCGCCACTCTCACCGGTGGCCGCGCCATCATGGAAGAGTTGGGCATCGATGTCGAGAAGCTCGAATTGAGCGATCTGGGCAAGGCCAAGAAGATCGTCGTGGACAAGGAAAACACCACCATCATTGAAGGCGTGGGCAAGACCGACGCCATCAAGGGCCGCATCGCCGCGATTCGTGGCGAGATCGACCGCACCACCAGCGACTATGACCGTGAGAAGCTCCAGGAGCGTCTGGCGAAGCTGTCGGGTGGCGTGGCACAGATTCAGGTGGGTGCCGCGACCGAGAGCGAGATGAAGGAAAAGAAGGCGCGTGTGGAAGATGCCATGCACGCCTGCCGCGCCGCGGTCGAGGAAGGCATCCTGCCCGGCGGTGGTGTGAGCGTGGTGCGTGCCCGCAAGGCCATTGACGCGCTCAAAGACCTGCAAGGCGATGAGAAGATCGGCGCTGACATTGTTCGCCGCGCCGTGGTCGCCCCGATCAAGCAGATCGCCGAGAACGCCGGCCTCGACGGCAGCGTGGTGGCGCAGAACATTGAGCAGTCCAAGGAAGCCAACTACGGCTTCAACGCCCTGACCCGTCAGTACGGCGACATGCTCAAGATGGGTGTGATCGTGCCGACCAAGGTCGAGCGTGTGGCCCTGCAGAACGCCGCAAGCATCGCCAGCTTGCTCTTGACGACCGATGCGGTGGTCAGCGAGATCAAGGACAAGAAGAAGGGCGCGCCCGCGGGTGGCTCCGGCATGGATGACATGGATTATTGATCCACGTCGGCATAACTTCCGGGGTGACAATTCAAAGCAACGCGACGGGACCGTGAAAACGGTCCCGTTGTTTTTTTGAACGAAGATCGCGCATCAAAGATGGCGCATCAGCGCGGATGGCGCGTTGGGGTTGGCGCTCCCACCCGCGGAGCGGGTGGGCTTTCGAGCGCAATGGCGCGATTAGGATTTTTCCTCATCCTCGGGGGGGAGCATCGACAACACCGCGGCGCGCTGCGCCGCGTGCTTGCGGATGTAGCCCGCCACCGCAAGTTGATGCGAACGACTTCGCACAGGTTGGCACTTGGGCCTCAGCGCCCACAACCCGCCCTTCACCTCCGCGAAATGCCCGCGACGTTTCAACTCATGCGTCGTAAACGTCCGCGCCAACCCCAACAATCGTCGCGGAACCGGATCATGATCATAAGCCGAAAGCCCCCCCGAAAGCCCACCCGCTCCGGCGTGTGGGAGCTCCTTCCTCTCATGCGTCAACTTCACCCCAATCCTCTCCAAATGAACATACGGATCCACCCCCACAGGCACAAACCACGCCAGCAAATGCCAGTGACACCCGCCCATCGACAACTCCACCACCTCCACCCGATGAAAGCGCAGCGCCCCCGCGAAAATCCGACACGCCATTGCTCGCAATTCGACTGCAATAAATACAGCGTCCCTCGGCATCTCCTCCCGACAGCGCTCAAACAACCCATCGTAATACCCCGGTGGTGGCGGAAACCGATAATCCCCCTCCACATGCTCCTCATGCCTCCGCGTGCGAAACCCGCGCGGATCACCCGGCAACCAAGTGCCAAACGTGTTCCCCATGCAATGGAACCAATTGTGCCAAGGTTGTGCCGGATTCATGTCGCCGACAATAAAAGGTAGCGCGTGAAAAACGATACATAACAAGGACTCCCGTCAAACCACATCAACCCTTGTGCTTCGCCGCCGGCAGTTTCTTCAACGGCTCCAACACATTGACGCGATAGGCATCCGGCTCGAACTTGTATTTGCCCGGCTGGTCGTAACCGGGATATTCCTTGCGCACCAGCTCATTCAAATGGTTGATGCGTGTCTCGGGATACGGGTGGGTCGCAAGAAACTCAGGCCCGCCGCCGCCGCCCCCGCTCGCTTTCTGCAACGCTTCCATCACGCGAATCTGACCCACGGGGTTGTAGCCCAAGCGGGTCATATAGCGCAGGCCCAATTCATCGGCCTGGGTTTCCTGACCACGACCAAACGAAAGCGTGTAGAGCGTACCCCCGGCTTGGGCACCGACGCCCAGCACCTTGACCCAGTCCTTGTTCGAGGCTTGCGTCGCCACGCCGATGCCCGCCAAGCCGATCTGAATGGCGATCTGTTGCGACATCTGTTGACCGATGTGTTGCGCCGTGACGTGGCCGATCTCATGCCCCAGCACGCCGGCCAGTTCCGCTTCGCTTGACAGCTTGGTCATCAGCCCGCGGGTGATGAACACCTTGCCACCCGGCAAGGCGAAGGCGTTAATCACATCCGAGTCCAGCGCGTGAAACGTCCAAGGCAACCCCGGCCGCTCACTCTGCTGCGCCAAGGCTTGTCCTAGGTTGCTCACATAGTTTCGCACCTGCGGCGAGGGAATCTCCCCGCCATAAGCCTGGATGAAATCCGGTTCGGACTCCTGGCCCAAGGCGATTTCCTGTTGTTCGGACAGGACGTTGAAGTTGCTTTGGCCCGTGGCAGGGTTGAGTTGGCAGCCCGTCATGGCCGTCATAACCGTCACAATCGTTGCAACCGTCACAATCCGCAGGGTGTCGAAATATCGCATGGAAAATCTCCCAAAGGGTGTGGTGCGATGAATGCTAGCACGTCAAGGCATGTTCGGCGCGGGTGACGGGACAGGCCCAATAACGATCCGAATCGCGCCTCATAGCATTGGGAGGCCACTGCTGGCCAAGCCGCAAAACACCTCGACGGCGCATCGGGAAAAACCTGAGTGACGTTTAGGAGCAAAGTCGAGATCAGACGTAGGACTCCCGTTATCGGAGCGATGCATTTGACATCATGCCAACGTGGCGTGGCTTCCGATAGTTGCAGTACCCAAGACCGGCCTGTGGCCAGTCGATTCGAGCAGGGAACGCTCGACTCACGGGATTTTCAGGCGGCAATCGGCAGACAAGGACGGCCGACCGCGGCGCTCGCCATAATCGATTCCATCCTTTCGCGAGCCTTTTGTTACGGAGTCCGACCCATGCAACGACAGGTCCTGCTCGAACGCTTCTTCACGGCTTTGATTTCCGGGGACCGGGCACAGTCACGCGGCATCGTGGACGAAGTGCTCGCCGCCGATGTCCCGGCCGAGGCCGTCATCGAACGCCTGTTGTGGCCCACGCTCGAACACGTCGAAACGCTCCACCGCAACGATCAGCTTTCCGACACCGCCCATCATTACGCCACGCGGTTGATGCGAATGTTCGCCGATCAGATTCAGCTCCGTTTGGAACAGAAAGAGCGTCGCGGCAAGCGGGTGCTGCTGGTCTGCGGGCCTGACGAACAGACCGAGCTTCAAGCGCAGCTCGCCGCCGACTGTCTCGAAGCCGACGGCTACGACGTTTATTTCGCCGGCGGCGGCATCGCCAACGATGAGATCGTCGCCCAGCTTGGCGAACTCCAGGCCCAAGTGCTTTGCGTCTTTGGCGGTTCGGCTTCGATGGTGCCCTTCACCCGCCAGTTGATCGACCACATCCGAGAAACCACCGTCTGCCCCAACGTGCAGATCGTGGTGGGCGGCGGCATCTTCAACCGGGCCGAGGGCTTGGCGCAGGAAATCGGGGCCGACCTCTGGGCACGCGATCCGCAGGGATTGATCGAGGAAATGGCGGAAAATCCCAAGCGCCGCATGGCCGACGATCAACGCACCGTCGGACGCCGTCGCCGCGTCAAGGCCGCCTGACGCATCGCAAAAAAACACCGCTCTCCTTCCTTCGACGAGCCGACACTTCACCGTGTCGGCTCGTTTTCTTCTTCGTGGCGGAAAAAGGGGACATCCACAATTTCGATGTCGCTGGGGTGAATCGAACGGCGATGATGAGGAAATTGTGGATGTCCCCTTTTTCTTTCTCGAATATTCCTCGCCCCTACCATCCCGGCGTTCGCTATCCTAGACTTGCGTAATCGAGAGTCTCAGTCCCACTCGGCACACGAAAGGAAACCCACCATGGGCGGCAATGCGAATCCCGGTTTTGCGGACGAGTTTCAACTCCTGCACAAGCACACTTACGACAACATCATCGCCACGGTCTTCAATACCCCGCTGGTGCGGATCAATCGCTTGATCCCCAACGGCAATGTGTACGCCAAGTGTGAGTTCTTCAATCCGATGGCGAGTGTCAAGGATCGCATCGGCCGGGCCATGATCGAGGCCGCCGAGGCCGATGGATTGATCAACAAGGATACGCAGATCATCGAGCCGACTTCGGGTAACACGGGCATCGCCTTGGCGTTTGTCTGTGCCGCCAGGGGTTACAAGTTGAAGCTGACCATGCCCGAGTCAATGTCCTTGGAGCGGCGGGCGCTGTTGCGGGCCTTGGGCGCGGAACTGGTCCTGACCCCCGCGGCCGAGGGCATGAAGGGTGCTATCAGCAAAGCGGCGGAACTGGTGACCACCACCGCCAATTCATGGATGCCCCAACAGTTTGAAAACCCGGTGAACCCGGCGGTGCATGAGGCGACGACCGGCCCGGAAATCTGGGCCGACACCCAGGGCAAGGCTGACATCCTCGTGGCGGGCGTGGGCACGGGTGGCACGATCACGGGCGTTTCGCGTTTCATCAAGAGTATGAAGAAGGACTTCAAGGCCATTGCCGTGGAGCCGGTGGATTCGCCGGTGATCATGCAGACGATGGAGAATCAGCCGATCAAACCCGGACCGCACAAAATACAAGGCCTCGGCGCGGGCTTTGTGCCCAAGAATTGCGACATGTCGGTGATTGACGGCGTGGAGTTGGTGACCAACGACGAGGCCTTTGACTGGGCCCGCCGCGCCGCCAAGGAAGAAGGGATTTTCTGCGGCATCAGTTCCGGCGCCAATCTCGCCGCGGCGGCGAAGGTGGCCGCGAGGCCGGAGAACAAGGGCAAGATCATCGTCACCGTGATGTGCAGCTTTGGCGAACGCTATCTCTCCACGGCCATGTTCGCGGGGCTGATGACGTAATACGCAAAGAGTTAACCACCAAGGGCACCAAGAACACAAAGGAATACATCATGGAATACCGTTACCTGGGTCGCACCGGCGTCCGCGTCAGTCCACTTTGTTTGGGCTGCATGATGTTCGGCGGCAGGACCGATCTCGATGACTCGATGGCCATGATCGACCGCGCCATCGAGGCTGGCATCAACTTTCTGGACACCGCCAACGTCTATTCCACCGGACGCAGCGAATCATTCGTCGGCCAAGCCTTGAAACGCAACGGCCACCGCGACCGCATCGTGCTGGCGACCAAGTGCCACGGCAACATGCACAAGAAAGACGGCCCGCTGTGGGACGGCCAAAAGGAAGTCGGCAAGACCAGCGAACTTCACGCCCAACTCAACCCCAACCAGTGGGGCAACAGCCGCCGCCAGATCATCGAGCAATGCGACGCTTCGCTCAAACGTCTGCAAACCGATTGGATCGACCTCTATCAGATTCACCGGCCGCACCCCGAGTGCGCCATTGATGAAACGCTGCGTGCGTTGGACGACTTGGTGCGGGCGGGCAAGGTGCGTTACATCGGCACCAGTACCTTCGCGGCCTGGCAGGTGGTCGAATCACTTTGGACTTCGGAGAAACTGGGGCTGAACCGTTTCGTCACCGAGCAGCCGCCCTACAACCTGCTGGATCGCCGCATTGAGCGCGAGTTGATTCCCATGGCCCAGACCTATGGCCTAGGGTTGATTCCCTGGTCGCCCTTGGGTGGTGGGTTTCTTACGGGCAAGTACAAACGCAAGGGTAAGTGGCCATCCGACATGCGCTGGAAGTCACGCGACGAAGGCCCGGCCGGTCGCAAGGCTGGCGACGCGGCGTTCGATGTCGTCGAAGGCCTGGTCAAAATGGCCAAAAAGAAAAAATGCACCCCGTCGCAACTGGCGCTGGCTTGGTGCGTCGGACAGCCCGGCATCACCAGCCCCATCATCGGCCCGCGAACGATGGAACAACTCAACGACAACCTCAAGGCCTTGGAGGTCAAGGTCACCGACGAAGACCGCAAGGCCATCGACGAGTTCGCCCCGCCCGGCCGCGTCACCGTGCCGTTCTACCAAGCCTCCTTCGGCCCCCATGCGCACCGCGTGTGACACACCGCGCGTAATCATCGCCCCACGCAACCCCGCCAGGCTTGCCGTTTAGCGCATCCCAGTATTCCCCCAAACCCCGGAGTTCCGTTTACATGTCCCTGCTGCCCCCGCTGTCACCCGAAGAAGCACCCGAATCCATCAAGAGCGTTTACCAGCGCATCATCGAAACCATCGGCGGCGGCTCGAAGTTGCCCGGCGGGTTTCAACTCATGGGCCACGTCGAGTCCTACCTCCAAGACTCCTACATGAACTACCGCAAGTTTGTGTACGACGGCGCGGGGCAACTCGATGAGAAAACCCGCCACGCCCTGGTGCTGGCGACCGTCTCGGCCATGCACTGCGAGGCCTGCATCAAGGCTCACGCCGGCGAATGCCAAAACAAGGGTTGGTCGCAAAACGAGGTCGCCGAGATTCTCGCCATCACCGCCACCTGCGGCATGTACAACATGTTCTACAAGTTCAAGGACTTGGTGGAAGACGCGAACCTGGAAGGCCGGGCCGTGGGCTTGCGGGCGCATGCCTTTCAGAAGGTGAGTCTGCCGCAGTCGCTGGTGGAGTTGATCAACATCGTGGTGTCGAACATCAACGGCTGCAAGCGTTGCACCTCCGGCCACACGCGCAAGGCGCTGGACTTGGGCATGACCCACGATCAGATTGACGAGGCGGTGAAGGTCAGTGCCGTGATGGTGTCATTCGCCGCGTATCACCGTGCGATGTCGGCGGGCTGAATCGCGCTGAACACACTGGATTCCGGGTGACAAGGAACGTTTCGATGTCTCGCCACGCCTTGATTATCGCCGGGGGTTCGGGCACGCGGCTCTGGCCCGTGAGCCGCGCCGCCACGCCCAAGCAGATCATCCCTTTCATCGAGGGTCGCAGTCTTTTGCAGATTGCCGTCGAGCGATTGGAAGGACTGGTGCCGCGTGAGGCGCAGTATGTCTGCGCCGGCGAGGCGCATCGGCGCAAGATGTTGAAAAGCGTGAAGTCCTTGGCGGCCGAGCGCTTCATCGGCGAGCCGACGGGCCGGGACACGGTCAACGCCGTGGGACTCGGTGCCGCCGTCATCGGCCGCGACGATCCCCAAGCCGTCATCGCCGTCTTCACCGCCGACCACCTCATCACACCGGTCGATGAGTTTCAGCGCATCGTGGCGCAAGGGTTCGCACTGGCGGAGAAGCATCCCGAATCGCTGGTGACCTTCGGCATCACACCCACGCACCCGGCGACGGGCTTCGGCTATCTGCAACTGGGCGATTCGCTGCCCGGCGACAAGAGTGGCAAGAAGGGCGGTGGCCGGGTGGTCGGTGAGTTCAAGGAAAAGCCGGATGCCGCCACGGCCAAGAAATACGTCGAGGCCGGGCCGGACAAGTATCTGTGGAATAGCGGCATGTTCGTCTGGCGGGCGGCGACGCTGCTGCGGGCAATCGAAAAGTTCGCCCCGGAAAATCACGCGGGCTTGATGCGCATCGCCCAGGCATGGGACGGCAAGCGGCGGCGGGAAACACTCCACGAGGTTTATCCGCAACTCAAGAAAATCAGCGTCGATTTCGCGGTCATGGAGCCGGCCTCACGCGATGCCGAGTTCAAGGTGGTGGCCGTGCCCATGCCCCTCAAATGGCTGGATGTCGGTTCATGGCCAGCGTTCGCCGATGCCTGCGAATGCGACGCCGCGGGCAACGCCCTCATGCCCCGTGATGGTGGCCACGTCCTGCTGGACACCAAGAATACTTTGGTCGCCAGCAGTGACGACAAACACATCATCGCCACCATCGGCTGCGAAGACCTGGTCATCGTCCACACCCCCGAAGCGACACTCGTCTGCCCGCGCCACCGCGCCGAGGACATCAAAAAACTTCACGCCCTGATCGGCGAGAGGCACGGCGAAGATTTGTTGTGATGCCGTGACGCTCCGCCTGCTTCACCCGCGCAGGACGGATTCGTACCACTTCACCGTCGGGGCCAAACCCGTCGGGAAATCGACGATCGGCTCGTAACCCAACAATGCCTTGGCCCGGCTCAACTCCGCCAAGGAATGCTTCACGTCGCCGGCACGCTCTTCGCGGTGCTCCGGTTGCAGGTCG
>JBBRGB010000057.1:0-15955 GCA_038241095.1 Phycisphaerales bacterium | reverse complement strand
CGGCTCCGGCCAAGGTCGCGCCCATCATCGCCACCAACAATACATGCGTCGTTTTCATCAGACATCTCCAAGTTAGAGAACCAAGCCAAACATGGGCCGCCGTCACATGACGACGTGAAACCCTAGTTCAAGTTCAATTTCGGGCATGGGAACCATTGTCATTTGCGCCCTCGGCACACGACTCGCCTTGCACCCAAACGGGCGGAGCCGTTTGAGAAGGAATATCCGCGTTATCCCCCGCGATTTTGTCCATGAGCATTTCGCAGGCGGTGATGCCGCATTGCTTGTGGGGCACCCGCACGCAGGTAAACGGCAGCCCACCGATGACCAGTTTGGGATGGTCGCTGATGGCCAGCATCGACAGGTCACCGGGCACATCCAGCCCGGCGCGGGCCGCGGCGTGGGCGGCCAGTTCGGCGTACTCGGCGTTGTAGGTGATTACCGCGCCGGGGCGATCCGCGGCCGTCATCCAGGCTCGGGTAAAGGCCACCCCTTGGGGTTCGATGTTTTGCCCCTCGACGCCCAGCAAACGTGGGGTCAGCCCCGCGGCCCGCATGGTGGCGGCGTAACCCGCGAAACGATCGGTGCGGCTGTAATGACTGGTCGGCAGAGGGGCGTAATCCATCATGGCGATGTCGCGGTGGCCCCGGGCCAACAGATACTCCGTGGCCAGCCGCCCCGCCGCCACGTCATCGGGGTAAACGCTGTTTTCCGGCTGCTTGACGTTGATCCACACCGCCGGCACTTCGTTGACGCGAATCAGATCGATCATCCGCTTGGGAATGTCCAAGTGATAGTTGATCAACAGGCCGTCGCTGACATACTCGCGCAGGATGCGGGGCATGAAGTTGGGATCGGTCAACGGACCGTCCCCCAGGCGTGCGACCAGTAGATGTTTGTTGCGACGTTCGAGTTCATCCCCCACGCCGCGCAACAGGTCGGTGTGCAGGCTGCCGGTGTAGGAGCCGCCGGTCTGGGAATATTTGGAGCTAAGAAGCAGTGCGATGGTGTTGGTGCGGCCGGTGAGCATGGTGCGGGCCGAGACGTTTAGCTGGTAGTTGTGACGTGCGGCGAGGACTTGGATGCGTTGGCGGACATCCGGGTCCACATCAGGCCGGCCGGCCAAGGCGCGAAACACCGTGGGCTGCGAAACGCCGGCCAGTTCCGCCAGTTGTTTCTGGGTGCGGATTCGCTTGATGGGCGGGCTGGCGGTGGGCATGAAAAGGGACTCTTGCGACGCTTAGAAAACTATCCGAATTGCAAACCGTATTGCAATTCAGTTCAATGGTACAACCGACTTCTTCGCCTGTCAAGACTTTTTTCTCCCGGCAAGAAAAAATATTTTTGCCCCCCACGGAGGGACAGTCTCCCCGTCAGCAACCGTCTTCCCGCGGAATAACCACCGGCCTATCATCCGCCATGCAACGCAACGTGCCCGAAGGGGTCATCATCGCCTGTGATTTCTGCGGAACCGATTGGGATCAGGTCACGCCCATGATCGAGGGTCACCGCGGGTCGGTGATCTGTTTGGCGTGCCTGCGCGCGGCTTTGGTCGAGGCCCGGCCTTGCGAGGCTGACCGCGCCTGCACGATGTGCCTGCGGGATTGGACCGCGGGGACGGTGGGGTTTGGCGCGGGGGGAAGGTCAATGCCCGCTAAACCGCAAGCGTGTGCTGGCAATCCGGGGGCGTGGATTTGTCGGGATTGTGTTCACCAGGCCGCCGGGACGTTTTCCAAGGACCCCGATGTCGATTGGACGTGGGATGGCCACCACTTGCCCGATTGATTCGAGCCGCGCAACGAAAGCAACCGCGTGATTTTGAGAAACCGCGCAAGCCTCAAGCCTGAAGCCTCAAGCATTCTTCAGGCCTTCAACAGTCCCCGGCTTTCCAGAGCGTCGATCAGCTTGGCCACCGATTCCTCCACCGAGCAGAGGTCGCTGCGGAGTTCGAGTTCCGCTTTTTCCGGGGCCTCGTAGGGGTCGTCGATGCCGGTGAAACCCTTGATTTGGCCGGCGCGGGCCTTCTTGTAAAGACCCTTGGGGTCGCGTTGCTCGGCCACGTCCAAGGGGCAATTCACATAGACCTCGACAAACGGCAACTTCGCGGCGTCATGCAGCGTGCGCACGTTGTCGCGGTCGGCCTTGTAGGGACTGATGAAGCTGCTGATGGTGATGCAGCCGGCGTCGGTGAAGAGCTTGGCCACTTCGCCGATGCGGCGAATGTTCTCGGCGCGATCTTCCGCGGAGAAACCCAGGTTCTTGTTCAAACCCATGCGGATGTTGTCGCCGTCCAAGCGGTAGGCCATGTGCCCGCGCCCAATGAGCACCTGCTCCAAGGCCACGGCAATGGTCGATTTGCCACTGGCCGAGAGGCCGGTGAGCCAGAGGGTGCAGCCCTTCTGCTTGAGGTTGCGCTGGCGCTCGGCGGGGGTGACTTCGCCGGCGTGGAAGTGGATGTTGGTGGCTTTCTGCTCGGCCATGCTTGTGACTCCGTGGTGAAGAGGTTTCGTGACAGGGGGAATGGTAGGGCAAAGCCGGAGTGCTTGCAGGCCGTGAGTCGGCGCCACACAGCATCCCGCATCGGGTGCGGTGTGTTTGAACCACGCGATACGAATCCACCATCAACGACCGTGTGAAAAGTGTCAGCATTACTTACACAAAGATGCACGGATTACCTACTCGGTTGACAATGGATGACTGCACACAGCACCCTGTCGGGATGCTGTGTGGCACGCCGCCCTTCGGCTCTGAAAAGCAGTCCTACAATTCTGCCATGAACCTTTCCCTTTCCGCGGAACTGGCGACCCTTTCCTCACTCCACCCGGCCTATTTCCTGGCACCATTGGGCGCCATCGCGGCCCTCTTCATGGCGGCGTATTTCTACGCCAACATCATGAAGGCCAGCGAGGGCGACGAGGCCATGATCCGCATCGCCTCGGCCGTCCGCGCCGGAGCTTACGCCTACCTGCGGCGACAACGAAACGTGGTCATGCTCGTCTTTGCCGGCTTGGTCGCGGCCTTGCTCTTCATGTCCTACGGCTTGCACTTGCAACCGGCGCTCTCAGCCTTGGGCGTGCCCATCGCGGGCATCCTTTCGGGCCTCTGCGGCCACTTCGGCATGAAAACCGCCACCAACGCCAGTGCCCGCACCACCGCCGCGGCCCGGCATTCCTTAAACGATGGCCTGCGCATCGCCTTCCGCGCCGGGGCTGTCATGGGCCTCTGCGTCACCGGCTTCGCACTCTTGGACGTGAGCGTCTGGTTCTTCCTGCTCACGCAAGTCTTCGACATCGGCCCGCTGACGGCCGTGACCACGGTGATGCTTTCGTTCGCAATGGGGGCCTCGTTGCAGGCGCTGTTTGCCCGCGTGGGCGGCGGCATTTACACCAAGGCCGCGGACGTCGGGGCGGACTTGGTGGGCAAGGTCGAGGCCGGCATTCCCGAGGACGACGCCCGCAACCCCGCGACCATTGCCGACAACGTGGGCGACAACGTCGGCGATGTGGCGGGCATGGGGGCCGACCTTTACGAAAGTTACTACGGTTCGATCATGGCGGCCATGGCGCTGGGGGCCGCGGCGGCGATCCGCGCCTTTGCCCCGGATGTGGCGCTCGACGCCGGCATGAGGCTTGTCATCGTCCCCCTGGCTTTGGCGGGCATGGGCATCCTCACCTCGATCTTCTCCATCTTTTTGGTGCGAACCCGCGAAGGGGCGGACATGGGTTCGTTGCTCCGCAGTCTGCACGGTGGCGTGTGGGCCAGTTCCGGCCTCATCGTCGTCGCCTCCGGGGCTTTGCTCTACTGGCTCCTCGGCCCGTTGCACGGTGAAATCGTGACCTGGTGGGGCGTCTGGCTGGCGATCATCGTGGGCTTGGCCGCGGGGTTGGTCATCGCCCAAGGCACCGAGTATTACACCAGTTACGACCACGGCCCGACGCGACGCATCGCCGCCAACGCCCAGACCGGCCCGGCCACCGTCATCATCTCCGGCATCGCCGAGGGAATGCTCTCCACCTGGATTCCCCTGTTGACCGTTGTCGCCGCGATTCTCGTGGCTTTCATCGCCTCGGGCGGCGGCGAAACTTTCCTCATGGGCGTGTACGGCGTGGGTGTCGCGGCGGTGGGCATGTTGAGCACCCTGGCGATCACCCTGGCGACCGACGCCTACGGCCCAATCGCCGACAACGCCGGGGGCAACGCGGAAATGACCCATCAGCCCGCGATTGTGCGCCAACGCACCGACATGCTCGACAGCCTAGGCAACACCACCGCCGCAGTGGGCAAAGGTTTCGCCATCGGCTCCGCGGCCCTGACCGCCATGGCGCTGCTCTCGGCCTTCCTCATCACCGTGCAAACCAGCCTGACCCAACAAGTGACCATGTCACTAAACAATCCCACCACAACACCCCCCGCCACCGGCAACGCTGGCGGTTTAGCGTCCAACGAATCGGCCTTGATTACCGATTCAACCCTCCCCAACCTCACCTACCAAAACCACGGCCTATTCGCCATCACCGACCCCCTGACCCGCAAGCCCGACGCCGGCCTCCTCCTGGCCATCGACACCCGCGGCGTGCGCAACGCCCTTGCCACCGGAGGCCAAGCCGCCAACCCGCGCTGGGATGAGTTGCACAACCTTTATGTGATGGACCTTCTCGTTGATGGGCGGGTGCATGACACCTTCCAAGTCGTGCCCGCCGCCCGTGCCAGTTTGCCGCAGATCATGCAGTTTTTTGATGTCACTCTGGCCAACCCGCGCCTGTTGGGCGGGCTGTTTATCGGTGTGCTGGCGGTGTTTGTCTTCAGTGCCATGACCATGAATGCTGTGGGTCGCGCCGCCTTCGCCATGATGCAGGAGTGTCGTCGGCAATTCGAGATCATGCGCCGTGGTTTCAAAGCCGGGGGCATGAGTGACGCCGACATCGCCGACCCCTTGAAGTGGCCGTATGAAGTCACCGTCGATGGGCACCAGTACCCGGATTACGCCAACTGCGTCGCCATTTCCACCCGCGGGGCGCAACGCGAGATGATTCTCCCAGCCCTCTTGGCGGTGGTGATTCCGATTGCCGTGGGACTGGTGCTGGGTGTCGCCGGGACGATGGGCATGTTGGCCGGGGCCTTGGTTTCGGGCTTCGCCATGGCCATCTTCATGGCCAACGCCGGCGGAGCGTGGGACAACGCCAAGAAATACATCGAGACCGGCGAACTCGGCGGCAAAGGCTCCCCCGCCCACAAGGCCGGCGTGGTGGGCGACACCGTCGGCGACCCCTTCAAAGACACCTCCGGCCCCTCGCTCAACATCCTCATCAAACTCATCAGCATCGTCAGCGTCGTCTTCGCCGGCTTGATCGTGCGCTACAGCCCCGTCATCGCCGATTGGCTGCATTTGCAGTGATGCAAAGCCTTGCAGCTTTTCGAATTAGTGGAAACCTGAGTTCGGTTTAAGCCAGGGGTATAACTGCCTGTGCTTGGCCCCGGTTCCGAGGTTGAGTGAAGGCTTCTTGGGTTGCTTGGCGTAAGCGATCAGGCCTGCGATCAGGTGCGTCAGGAAGTTGCGGGACTGCGGTGGCGGGGGTGTTCGATCTGGCAGACATTCGTGAGTTGATCGTCAATCGTCCCGATGAGCGACCGCTTGCGCAACAGCACTTTCTCTGTGACGTCCATGAGCGTTTTTTTCATGTTTTTGCGCCAGATTCGTGATGAGTTTGAGGCCACGGGCATAAAGTTCCTCAAAGAGCGACTGGCTGATGCAGCCCTTGTCGCCAAAGGGCAGACCACGCAGTCCGGTGGTCATGAACTCGACGGGCTGGCGGTCATCGACGTTGCCGGGGGTGAGGTGGAAGGCCAGCAACGAGCCGCCGGAGATCAATCGTCGTTGGTAGGAGTCGCCGAAGCCCCGCCAGAAGTCGTCCACGGAAACGTAGAGGTCGGGAAAATCCATCGTGTGGCTTCCTTGCCGTGGGTGGTGTCGTTGAACAACATCCACTTCGGCGGGAGGCCACCTTTCACTTTGCTTATCCCGAACTCAGGTTAATGGGGCAAGCATTGAGCGACACGATGAAAGGCTGGAGCGCCGGCCCGAGTCGGATTGGATCGTCGTCGATGACGCCTGGCCAGCCCTGGTCGATGCCGACACGTTCGCCCGGGTGCAAGCCCGGCGGGCTGACAGTTGCAAACGGCATCGTCACACAACCGGCTCTTCGGTCAACGCGGGCTATCTGCTGACCGGGCTGGGGTTCTGCGGTGTCTGTGAAGCCAAGCTTCACGGCTACACCTGCATCAGTAGGCGCGGCATCAAGACCAAGTATTACGTTTGCAGCGGTCGGCATCGTGGCGGGGATCATGGCGCATGCCCGAAGTATTACCGGGTGCCCGGCAAGCCGTTTGAGGACCGCATCCTGGCGCTGGTCATGGGACTCGACAATCATCCCGACTTGGCCAAGTACATCGCCGATGAGTTCGCCAAGATCAACCGTGTCGATGGCGACCGACAGGCGAACCTGACGCGACGGCTTGCCGATTTGGATCAACAACAGGCCAAGCTGAGCGAGCACATCATGGCATTGGATTTCAAGGCCGCGCAGGGCATGGGGTTCTATGACAAGGCCCGCACACTGGCGCAAGAGCGTGAGGAAGTCGAGGGGCAGCTAAAGACGATCAAGCCCGTCATGGCCGAATTGCCCGAGTTGGAGGCGGTGCGGTTGAGCATCGCCCAAGGCGTGGGGCTGCTGCGGCGGGCATTGGAGGCGGGCAGTCTGGAAGAAAAGCGGGATGTGATTGCGTGCTACGTGCAGCGGTTCGAGGCTTTTCCTGATGCTCACAAGTGCGCCTCGATCTGTATCTGGCACTCTTGAGCAGAAAAATCGGGGTGATTGTCGCTCGTTTGAACCACTGATTGCGGCCTTCGCGGAGGTTGTTTTGGGCCGTGATGACGACCGAAGTCACTGCTTCAAGAAGTTTCCTTCCCTGAGCACGACCACAAACGGATCGCCCATCGTATCCTTCTTCGCCTCGTCGGCGCCCACCATGCCGACACACAGAAGATGAGCCGGCTTGCCGTCCGCCTCGCGGGCTATGCTGTATATCGTCAATCCCTGTGTTCCATGACGCGATGCAAGTAACCTGTAGGACGCGTCATCACGTTTAAACGTGGCGTCGCAAGCGTCCCTCAGAAAATCTTTATATACCGCGGCTTTCCAGAGCGCCTCTGTACAGGAAAAAGTAGCCGCGCGGCAGGTCGCGCGTGAGCGTGCATACTGCGATCATTGACACGCCGTGAAAACAACGGGTCGGACTTTCATGCACGCGCAGAACGGCCCCGAAGGCTGTTCAGGAATCCCCTTTCATTACGATGATCTTGAGTCCGTTTATCTCACGAAAGGCCACGTCGGGGAGAAAAGTGCCTTTCTCAACTATGATCTGGAAGGTGTTGTCTTTGATCGTCCAGTCCCCGCGGAACGTTTTGGTGCTGAAGATCAACTGCCCGGTCCCATCTGTAAACCTCTTTTCAACCCACGTTTCGAACGTGCCTGCGAGTCTGCCATCGGCGTGCAGTTCGACCGTCACCGGAAACTTGTGCTCGTTGACTCGGCCGTCCTGGAGCCGGTAATGCCCATGGAGGGTCACGATCGGTTCATGAACGACGCCTTCAGCCGAGCTACTTCGGTCCGAACGGCCGTGGCCGACCAGGTCCCGCTCTCCGTTATGCTCGGACTGATTCGCGCTAGGTGCGGGCAGTTGCGGCGCCGAGGGGGCACGCGTGGAACTGCAGCCCGCCAGAAGCACCACGCACACAATGAAGATGGGTCGCGCAATACGCATATTCTTTGGACGCTTAGGATCGTACTTAGTTCCCGAATTCGACGCGCCAGGAGCCCCTCAGTTCAATTCCAGTCGCCTCCCCCAGCGAAATCAGCCATTTCGGTCGTGCGAACTAGAAACACTTCAACGGTCGTAAGTGCTGCTCCGGAAAAGACAAAGCCTCCCGCTTTTCGGCGGAAGGCTTCTGTGAAGAAGAATCGGGGTGGCCGGATTCGAACCGACGACTTCCTGCACCCAAAGCAGGCGCTCTAGCCAAGCTGAGCTACACCCCGCACGAGAGGGGGCATTGTAACCGGATTTGTTTTTACGACGGCGAGGGCGGCGTGGGGTGGAAGCCGATGGGGCTTGACGGCCCCCGCTAAAAGAGCACGACTCATCGCGGTGCCGGGCGACGGTGGCCTTACGCGGCACCCTGAAACAGCGTGAGCGTAGGGCAGGCGGCGAGGTCGGCGACGGTGACGGCTTGCAAATCGCGGCGGGTCTGAGTGGCTTGACGGCGGCACAAGTCGCGCAGCATGGTGATGCGCGACTCGGCGCCCAGGGGTGAATGGTTGGACAGCGGCAGGTCGCCGACGATCGGGCCATCGATGGCCTCGACCACTTCCAGCAGGCTGATTTCGTCCGAGGGGCGTACCAAGCGGTAGCCGCCGCCGCGACCCAACTGGCTCTGTAACAGTTGCTGGCGACTGAGGCACTGAAGAATCTTCAGCGTGCTGTCAGCGCCGATTTCCAAATAGTCGGCCACCTGACGGGCGCGAATCAGATCGTTGCTTCGCTGCTGGGAAAGGTAGGCCATCGCCAAGGCGGCCAGTGCGGAAGTCTTGGAAAGTTTCATGGGTTTTGTCTCCCTGCGAACATCGGGGTGTTGGCACAAGCGCCGCAGACCCCGGCCCCCGGCCCCCGGCCCCCGGGGTGAATGTTGGATGAAAAAGCTCAGCGCGGTCGTGGCCCGGTGCGGACTGATGCCCAATGCAACAGTCCCAAGCGCCGCGAGGCGCAACCAGTGGCCCACATGGGCCGGGGCCATCGAGCGACAACAGGGATCGATGGGCTTGAAATGTCGCAAAGGTTGCGGACGGGCATGGTCCGCGCGGCAGACCGGTCAATTCGGGCGCACACATATCGCCCTCTGTTTCACCGGCAAGGGTTGTATCGGCTCAATGGGAACGGTTTCCACAATCTTTGTGAGATTATTGCGGTGGGCGGGGACTGGGCCGGGTGCCACACCGCATCCCGCTTCGAGTGCTGTGTGTATGGCGATAACGGACCAGTCAAGGTCAAAGATTCGTCTCTCACTCGTCGAAACCCTTTGAAATCGCACCCAAAGGGTCAATCACACACAGCACCCTGTTGGGATGCTGTGTGGCACCGTGTGTTCTCATTTGGCAATTCAAGGATACAGCCTTGGGGTTTTTTACAGAGCATGGATGTCCCCCTTTTTGGATTCGTCGGTCTGGGATGGGAAGTTGTGACGGTGGTAGGGGTTGGGCAAGGGGACATGTGACCGGGGGCTATTTTTTTCATTGGCGAAGTTTGCTTTGCGGGCCGCTGTTTCGTTTGTTTGTGGATGCCCGTTGGAAAAATCGCCACGTAATCTCAAGAGCGTGGTTAAGTCACCGGCGGGCACGGTCGATGAACTCGGAAGCAGCCGACGAAGTTGGACAGAGAGGACACGGACGTTAGCCGATCCAACCCCGTCGGAAGCGAGATGGAAACGAAACAAGTCGGGCGTCACGTCGGCGTCCGAGGCGGCCTGAAGGTCGTCAACGCAAGCACTCTTTTTGGAGAACGGAACTATGTCGAATCGCAAACGGATCAACGGCTTCACCCTGGTTGAAATTCTCATCGTCGTGGTCATCCTTGGCATTTTGGCGGCCATCGTGATCCCCCAATTCACCAACGCCAGCGAAAGCGCCAAGGCCAGCAGCCTCATCAGCCAGTTGCAGACCATTCGCAGCCAGCTTGAGCTTTACCAGGTGCAGCATAAGGGCGGGTACGCCGACCTCTCGACCAACTGGAATCAACTGACCATGTTCACCGACGTTGATGGCAACACCAATGCCACCAAGACCGCGGTGTTCAAGTTCGGTCCCTACCTCCAGCAGTCGCCGGTCAACCCCTTCGAGTCCAGCTCCACCACCGCCGCGGCCACCCCGGCCAAGGGCGTCGGCTGGATGTACAGCGGCACCAGCACCGGCCTGATCAAGGCCTGCATGGCGGCCACCAAGGCCACCGAGGTCAACCTGACCAACACCAACGACATCAGCACCTACTAATGCTCTGCTGAACACACTCCCGGACGTCGCGACCCAACCGTCGCGGCGTCCTTTTCTTTTTCGTGTTTTACAACGCTGTTCACCGCCGCCGCTTAAGTCACGTCCTTTCCCGCACGATGAATCATTGGAGTCCCTTGCCGCGCCGCTTTCGCCGCACGGCCAACTTTGGAGAACACCATGCGCTCACTCAGATACTTGAACACCGTCCTGACCCTGCTGGCCGTGCTGCTGACGGCCATGCTTTACACGCAGTGGGTTCACGCCCCGGTGGCCACGGTGGCCGAGGCCCAAGCCGCAGGCCTGCCCGATGCCGGCGCCCAGCGCCAGCAGATGGTGGACCTGCTCAAAAGCTTGAACCAAAAGGCCGATGAACTCAACGCCATGTTCAAGGATGGCAAGGCCCGCATCCAGGTTCAGAACGCCAAGCAGGATTGATTCGCGTCATCGTCTTGGCCCATGCAGTCGCGTCCGCCCATCGTGGGCCGCACCGGAGATTTGATGCCCCGCTCACCGTCACAACCTGCTCGCCGCGCCTACACCTTGGTGGAGGTGCTCATCGTGGTGGCCATCATTGGCTTGGCCGGCGCGGTGATTGTGCCGCACATGCTCCAAGCCGGCACGCTGGGCATTCAGGCCGCAGGCCGCATCATCATCGCGGACCTGCTTTACGCCCAGAACGAAGCCATCGCCCAGCAGCGGCCGCGGCGAGTGGTGTTCGATGTGGCCAACAACCGTTACCAGCTCACCGATGAATCCGGCAACGTCCTCGCCTCGGCGGTGGCGGGCGGCGCGGCGGGGAGCTACGTCACCGACTTCAACGCCGACGGCCGCTTCGCCGGCGTGACCATCACCGGGGCCAGCTTCAACAAGACCAGCACCATCGAGTTCGACATTCTCGGTTCGCCCTCGTCGGGCGGAACCATCGACTTGGTCACCAGCAACCAGCATTACCGCATCAGCGTGGCGGGCATGACCGGCCGAGTGACCATCGCGCCGGTGCCGTGACGGGGAGAAAAAGGGGACATCCACAATTTCCTTGGCGCGGAGATGCTACGAACGACAACGAAGTGGAAATTGTGGATGTCCCCTTTTTCAGAGCATGCCAATCGCACTGCGGGCCGGGGGACAATTGCTAGGAGACGACCCGTGTTTGCAGGCTTTTTAGATCGTGGCCGTTGCCCCATCGGGGTGGACTTGGGCAGTCACAACATTCGCTTGTTGCAGTTGTCGCGTCGCGGTGATGACGTGGTGGCGCTTGCCGCCGCCAGCGCGCCGCAGCCGGTGATCGAACCGGGTGGCGACGCCTCGCAGCGCATCGCGGCCGTGGCGTTGTGCATCCGCAAGCTGCTGAGTGGCAACGGTTTTGCAGGTCGCCAGGCGGTGGCGTGTTTGTCGGGTGAGGTGATTCAATACAAGAACGTGCGCTTGCCGCGCATGCCCGCCGAGGAGCTTCGCAGCGCCGCGGAGTGGGAAGCGACGGATCGACTCAAGCTCGTGGATGGCGCGGCGATGGTGCGGTACTACGACGCCGGCGAAGTACGCCAGGGTGAGGAAAGCCGGGAGGAGCTGATCCTCATGGCGGCCTCGACGGCGGCGGTGGAAACGCAGATGCGCATGCTCACCCAGGCCGGGCTGCAACCCATGGCGCTGGATGTCGAACCCTCGGCCTTGGCCCGCGCCTTGGCTGGCATGGATGACGACGCGCTGGCCAACGATGCCGAAACCCCGCCCCGCTTAATACTGGATGTGGGCTTCTCCGCGTCCAAGGTCGTCATCATCCGCCAGGGCCGCATCGTTTTCTACAAGCCCATCGACATCGGCGGACACAAGTTCGACCAGGCCATCGCCAAGCATCTGAATCTTGATGTTGCCCAAGCCGCCGAGTTGCGCCGCCGCGTGATCAGTGAAGTTCAGGGGCAGGACAAGGACGCCGTGCTCTTCGGCTCTTCGCGGCGCGATGAAATGCAACGCGCCGTGTTCGAGGCCATGCGGCCCGTCGCCGCCGAACTGGCGCGCGAGGTCGGTCTGTGCCTCCGCTACTACAGCGTCACCTTCCGCGGCAAGCGGCCCGAAGTCGCCTGGCTCACGGGCGGCGAGGCGGGTGAACCAAACCTTGCGCGGGTGCTGACCGAAGACGCCGCCCTCCAAGTGCGCCAGGCCGCGCCACTGGCGCACGTCGATCGCTCCCGCACACCACTGATTCAGGGCGACTTGCCCTTCTCGGAATGGAGCGTGGCCGCGGGCCTGTCACTGCGCCAAGTGTCGGATGTCAACCTGCGAGGTGCCGCGTGAACGATGTGAACTTCCTGCCCGACTCCTATGTCCGCCAGTGCCACGCCCGCAATCGGCGTCTGCGGCACTTCGGCATGATCGCGGCTGTGACCGTGCTCATGGGCGGCTGGCTGCTCATCGACGCGGCGCGACTCGCCGGCTTGGAGCAGTACGCACTGGTCGTCGAAAGCCAGGCCAGCGCCATCGAGGCCCAGGCCCGGCAAGCCGCGGCCTTGGAAACGCAACGCGCCGAACTGGCGCGTGAAGTCACCGTGCAACGCCAACTGGCCGCGCCCGTCACCTTCGCCCAGATCACCGCTACCGTCGGCTCGCTGTTGCCCGACGCCGCCACCATCACCGACTTCTCCTTGAACGGTCGCCGTCCCTTGCCGGATGTGATCGCCAAGGTGTCCAACCGATCCGGCGCTTCCCAAGGGTCGCGCATGCCACCGGCCCCGGCGGGCACGCGGCGCGAGGTGGATCAAGTCGCCGTCTCCATCCACGGCCTTGCGCCCAACGATGTCGAGGTCGCCAACTTCGTGGGCCTGCTCTCCAAACATGCCCTGTTTTCCGATGTGAAACTGCTCTACAGCAAGCCGCTGCAAGTCGGGGACTTGATCGGCCGCGAGTTCCGCATCGACATGAACGTGCCCCTGGAGCGGCGCTTTGAATCAAGTGACAAACAACCCGCCAAGAGTCTCGCGGCCACGCATGGCCAAGCCAGTGCCTTGACGAGTCAGGAGGTGGCCAGTGCGCATTGAACCGGATCAACTTCGCACGCTGCTGATCATCGTGGCCTTGGCCGTGGTGTTCGCCGGCGCGGGTTGGCTGCCGCAACATCGCCAGCGCCAGGCCATCGGCCAGCGCATCATCGCGGCCCAATCCACCATCGCCGCCAATGAAGCCCAAAGCCAGAGCCTCGACCGCTTGACCAGTGACATCCGCCAACTCGGTGGTTCGCTGGCCGGCACCGCCGACCGCATCCCCGCGCAAGGCGACATCGGCTCGCTGTTGCGTGACCTCTCGCTGGCCATGACGCGACAAGGCTTGGACGATCAACAAATCGTCGCCCACAGCATCACCCCCGGCTCGGAGTTCAGCGTCATCCCCCTGACCCTGCAATTCAAGGGCGGGTTCACCGGCGTCTTCGGCTTGGTGCGCGAGGTCGAGTCCATGCAACGCCTGGTGCGACTGACGCGGGTGGAACTGACCAGCGACCCCAACAAGGGAGGCGAAGTGACCGCCTCGCTGGAGCTTTGCACGTTCTTCTCACCGCAGACGGCCCGTGAGGCCGCGTCCCGCGATTCGAGCACCGGTTCCGCAAGTGAAACTTCCGGGGGCGGGGTGACCAAGGAGTTGCTGCCATGATGAAACGAATGCCCGTATGGATGCGGCCTATATTGGCCGACAAACGCAAGCTGTCGGTGATGGGGGCACTGGTGGCGGTGATGCTGATCTTGTGGGGTCGGCTGCTGCTGGCGCCCGCGCCGCACGCCGCCGGGGCCGCGATGAGCCAACTGCCCGACAGTGATGCCACCGCGACGCTGGCCACGGACCTCACAGCTGGCGATGCGAACGCATATCTCGACCCGCTGGACTACCCCGTGGTGCGTGTCGATTTGCCCGGCGAGTTGTCGCGGGATGTGTTCGCCCTCAAGGCCGATCGTTACGAGCGACTCAAACCGGTGGTCACCACCGCGGGGATTCCAAAGTCGCAGGTCGAAGTGGTCGATGCAATGCCAGAGGCTGAGTTGGTGCGTCGCGCCGCCAGAGGCCTGACACTGCAAACCACCGTGGTCGGACAAACACCCCGAGCCATGATCAACGGCCAACTACTGGCACCGGGTGAAAAAGTCGGCGGCTTCGAACTGCTGGAAGTCCGGGAACGAAACGTGGTGATGCTGATGCGTGGCATTCGCATCGAACTGGGCATGTAACCCCCGGTCCCCGGCATGAATCGCCGGAAACCAAACAAGACGGTCCGAGTCGTATCGCAACCGCTAGGAGAATCGATGATGAAACGTTCGCACAACAGTTTGCTTTGGTCGGCGGTTTTTTTTTCAACCATCGGGTTGGTCTATAACGGTCCGGCAGCAGGGGCGGCTGAGGCTGACGAGGCAATGTCGGTAAATCCGGCAACCCCCGCTGGCGATGCCGCAGCGCCCGACAGCGCCGCGAGTCTCTTCGCCAATCAACCCATCACTGACACCAAAGCCTTGGAAAAGGCCGTCAAAGTCGGATCCTTTGGGCAGATCGACCTGCACGTCAAAGAGCAAGAGCTTTCGACGATCCTGCAACTGCTCTCGATTCAGAGCCAGCGCAACATCATCGTCAGCAAGGGCGTCAGCGGCGCGGTGACGGCCGACCTTTACGGCGTGGACTTCTATCAGGCCATGGACGCCGTGCTTCATCCCAACGGCTACGGCTATCGGGAGAAGGGCAACTTCATCTACGTTTACACCGCCGACCAGATCAAGGCCATGGATGAGGCCGACCGCAAGACCACCAACAAGGTCGTGCGGCTGCAATATCTGACCGCCTCGGATGCCTCGACCTTTGTCACGCCGCTGCTTTCCTCGGCCGGCTCCATCGCGTTGTCGGGCAATGTCAAGGATGGCTTTGCGCCTTCGACCAGTGACGGCGGCGCTAACAGCAGCGCTCACAGCGACACGCTGATCATCAAGGATTACGCCGAGAACATGGACCAGATCATGGCCGTGATCAAGGAACTCGACATTCGGCCCAAACAGGTGCTCATCGAAGCGACCGTGCTGGAAGCCAAGCTCACCGAGAACAACGCCTGGGGTGTGAACCTCACGGTGCTGGCGGACTTCGGCGTCAGTGATTTCGTAGGCGGGCCGCTGTCGATCATGAACTCGCTCAAGGCCGGCACAACCCAAGGCCCCGGCACCGCGGTGGCCGCCAACAACATCATCGCCAACGAATCGAGCATCGCCGTGGGCGTGCTCTCCGATGAGGTCGCCGCTTTCGTCGAAGCTCTCGACAAAGTTACCGACACCACCATCCTGGCCAATCCCAAGCTGTTGGTGCTCAACCGCCAGCGGGCCGACCTGTTGGTTGGTCAACGCATCGGCTACGTGAGCACCACGCAGACCGAAAGCTCGACGACCCAGACCGTGGACTTCTTGGAGACTGGCACGCAGCTGACAGTCCGGCCGTTCATCAGCGATGACGGCTTTGTCCGCATGGAAATTCGTCCGCAGATCTCCACCGGTGAAGTGCGGCAAATCGCCAACTTCGTTGTGCCCAACGAAGACACGCAGACCTTGACCACCAACGTCATGGTTCGCAACGGGCAGACGGTGGTGCTGGGCGGTTTGTTCAAAGAAACGACGACGATTAGCCGCAAACAGGTGCCGTTCTTCGGCGACATTCCCCTCTTGGGCAACGTGGGCAAGGGTCGCAGCGACACGGTGAATCGGGATGAGTTCATCTTCCTGATCACGCCGACGATTGTGAAGGACGAGGCGATTTACGCCGCGGGCGAACGCGCCAATGACAGCGTGGAACTGGCGCGGATCGGCGCGCGGCAAGAGCTGCTGCCCTGGAGCCGCTCGAAGATGACC
>JBBRGB010000056.1:0-16024 GCA_038241095.1 Phycisphaerales bacterium | reverse complement strand
GCGTTGCGCGATGCCGCAGAGGCCGGGCGGGAGCATGGCATGGCGTGCGTCTCCGTGGCCCCGGACGCCGTGGAGATTGACGGAGTGCTGCCACTGCGTTCACAACGAGTGGATGAGGTGTGATGCTTGCGGAAACGCGGCGCAAGTCAATCCGCTGAAACAAGGCGGGGGTAGCCCAACGCGGCGGTGATTCGCTGGCCCAAGCGGTCGATGGTCGCCTGCGTGGCGGCATCGTCACGCTGGGCGCGGAACTTGCCCTTGAGTTGCGCCAAACCCAGTAGGTCGGCAAAACCATCCGACGCATCGGCCAACCGCAACGTCGTCTGCCAGACGCCCACGTCCATGCCACCCTTGCCGGGGTTGTCGTAGGGATAGACAAAGCCCGCCCCGGCATAGACGCCGACCTTGCTCCGCCCGTTGGCGTCGCCCGCCGCGTCGGAGCTGAAGATGATGTAGTGGACGCTGGCGTTGGTGGCGTTGGAATCGATGGGTGTCAGGCCGGCGCGGGGCATCCAGAAGAGCCGGATGACCACCGCCTGCGTGGGTTGTTCGATATCGCCTTCCACCAGCACCAAAGTGATGTTGTTCTTGCCATCGGCGGAATACGTCGCGTGGCGGAAGTCCCCGGCCAAATGAATCGGCCCGTCCGCGCCGCCCCGCTGCGAACCCTTCAACGTCAGCTTGCCCCCGCCTTGGCCACCTCCGCAGCCCCAGAGTGACACACAGGCCAGCATCAACATCGCAATCAAGATTCGTTTCATCGAAATGACCTCTGGAAGAGTGGGTTCTTAGCCGTGCAGTTTGTCGTAATCCGAGGCCGAGAGCAGGCTGTCAAGTTGCCCCGCGTTTGTGGGCTTGACCTTGATGATCCAGCCTTTCTCAAACGGGTCGCCGTTGATGATCGAGGGGTCGTCGATGACCGCCTGATTGACTTCGACGATCTCGCCATCGATGCCGCTGTAAAGATCACTGGTGGCCTTGACGGATTCAATTTCGCCGAAGGATTGCCCCGCTTTGACGGCCTTGGCGCGGACATCGAGGAAGGTAATGTCGGTGAGTTCCTCGACGGCGAAGCGGCTGACGCCGATGAGCACCAAGTCGCCTTGGGGCTTGTGCCATTCGTGGGTGTTGAGGTAACGACGATCAGCCGGCGATGCCATGGGGAAATCCTGGGAAGGTTGAAGATGAAGATGATACGGCAGAACGCAGGGAAGGGGGAAGTCTTGAGTCTTGAGTCTTGAGTCTTGAGTCTTGAGTCTGCTTTCTGACTTTCAGCCGCAACGTCCCCGTTGCGCGTCGGAGTTGCTCCCCCGTTGTTCAAAGACGCGCAACGGGGACGTTGCGACTATGAGCAAGAAAACCTCAAGCTTCCGCTTTCATGGCGTACACCCGCGTGATTAGCGCCTGCACATCACCGGGGCGATCCTTTTGCCGCAGCACGGTGTCGATCCACATGACCGCCTGGGCACGGTTTTCGCCCAACTGCACCAGCACGTTGAGCGCATCCCGCGCCAGCGTGCCCGCCACCGGCATGTCGCCGCCGACCCCTTGGGCTGACTGCGATGACGCCGCGTCGCCTGAACCACCCCCCAAAGCGAAATCATCGACCTTGCCCGACAGCGTGGCGACGATGGTGTCGGCCATGCGTTTGCCGATCTCCGGCAGGCTTTGCAGCAGGGCGACATCGCGGTCGGCGATGGCCGCGGCGATCTGTTGGGTGCTCATGCTCATGGCCCGCAGAGCGCGTTTGTTGCCCACGCCCTTGCAGGTGGTGAAAAGCTCGTAAAACCGTCGATCGTCAAGCGAAAGAAACCCGGCCAGACGGGGAATCATGGTCGTGCCCTGGCCCTGGCTTTCGATGAAGTGCATGGTGTGGAGTTTGACGACCTGGCCGATGGAGGCCCCGAGACGCTGGGCGGTGAAGGCCGACACCAGCACTTGGTAGGTCAGTCCGCCTTCGAGCCGCAGCAGGGCCGCTCCGCCTTCGACCGCTTCGAGTACGCCTTGGATTCTGGCAATCATGGCCGCGATCTTATCCGCGAAAGCCGGGGGTTGTCATCGCATGGTTTGCCAAGTGGGCGTGGTCAAACCATAATCAACGTGCCCGACGGGCAGAATGTTGGACGCAACCGGCCCCGGTCTACAATCTTCAGCCAAACTCAATGCGAGGTATCGATGGCGCGCAAGCGACGAAAAATCGGTGAGATACTCAAAGAGTGGCGGATTGTCACCGACACCCAGATTGAGGACGCCCTCAAAATCGCCACCGCCCAAGGCCGGCGCATCGGCGAGGTGCTCATCGAGCTGGGCTACGTCACCGAATCCGACATCGCCAAGGCGCTGGCCAGCCAGTTCGAGATGGAGTACATCGATCTCGACCAGCCCGACGCGTTGAACAAGGAAAATCTCAAGCTCCTGCCCACGGACTTGATCAAGAAGTACCTGGTGCTGCCGGTGGAGAAAGTGGACAACCGGCTCAAGGTGCTCATCCACGATCCGATGGACTTGGACACGCTCGACACGCTGCGTTTCCGGCTCAACGTGGAGTTGGACACGGCCTTGGGAGCGCGGGGCAAGATCAAGGAATACATCGACCGAATTTTCAGCGAAACCCGCGCCAGCATCGACGAGACGGTGCGGCAGATGTCGGTCGACGCCGGGCAGACTTCTATCGACGTGGACGCCGATGGCGGGCCGGTTGCTGCCGGCGAAGTTCAGGATGGCCAGACGGCTCCGATCGTGCGCTTGGTGAATCAGATTATCGACGAGGCCGTGACCGGGCGCGCCAGCGACATTCACGTCGAGCCTTACGCCCACCGGGTGCGTCTGCGTTTCCGCATTGACGGCGTGTGCCACCAGCGTGACGACCTGCCCAAGCGCACGCAAAGCGCCGTCATTGCCCGCATGAAGATCATGAGCGGCATGCGCGTCGAAGAAAAGCGCGTGCCCCAAGACGGCCGCATCAAGAAGAAAGTGCTGGGCGAGACCATCGACTTCCGCGTGGCCTGCTGCCCGTCGTACCACGGCGAATCGATCGTGGCCCGTATTCTCCGGCCCGAATCCGCCAAGGTGGGCCTCCAGCGATTGGGCATGCAGCCCGACACGCTCGACACTTTCAACCGCATCATTCGCCGACCCAACGGCATCTTCCTGGTCACCGGCCCCACGGGTTCGGGCAAGACCACCACGCTTTATTCGGCCTTGGACGTGCTCAACCGCCCGGACAAGAAGATCATCACCGCCGAGGACCCCGTCGAGTACATGATCAAGGGCATCAACCAGTGCCAGGTCAATGAAACGGTGGGCATGAGCTTCGACAAGATTCTCCGCGCCATGCTGCGTCAAGCGCCCAACATCGTGCTGGTGGGTGAAATCCGCGACAAGGAAGTGGGCGACGTCGCCATTCAGGCTGCGTTGACGGGCCACTTGGTTTTCAGCACCCTGCACACCAATGACGCGCCTTCGTCGATCACCCGTTTGATCGACATGGGCATCAAGCCCTTCCTCGTCGCCAGCTCGATCCAGGCGGTACTGGCGCAGCGGCTGGTGCGAATCCTCTGCCCGCACTGCAAGGCCCCGGTGGAGAAACTGGATCGGCGACTGATGCGACTCGTCGGGTTCACCGCGCGGGACTTGGAGGGCAAGACCGTCTATCGGGCCGTGGGTTGCGCCAAGTGCGGCAAGACCGGCTACCGCGGTCGACAGGGCATCTACGAACTGATGATCATGAACAACGAACTGCGCGAGTTGGCGTTCAAGCGATCCCCGCTGGTGCAGATTCGCCAGGCCGCCTTGGCCACGGGAATGCGAAACTTGCTGGGTGACGGCAGGCTCAAGATCCTCGAAGGTGCTACCACCATGGAAGAAATCTCACGCATTACCCAAGTCGAAGGCGTGGTGGACGTCGATGACGATGAAGAAGCGACGGCGGCGTGAAGGGGGAGGGGGAAGGCTTGAGGCTCGCGCGTGGGGTGGATGTTGGGGCGGATGGCATTGCGAAGGTTGTTTTTTTCGTAACGAGTAAATCAATATGGCCACGATTCACATTGATCGGTTGCTGGACACGGTGGTTAAACAGAAGGCCAGCGACTTGCACCTCACCGTCGGCAAGCCGCCCACCCTGCGCATGCGTGGCCGACTCGTCGAGCTTAAAACCAAGGTGCTCGAACCGGCCGACACCATGGCCCTGATGAAGTCCATCACCCCCGAGCGCTCGCAAAACGAGTTGCAGGAAGAAGGCGGCAGCGACTTTGGTTTCGCCTACGGTGACGCCGCCCGCTTCCGCGTTTCGGTCTTCAAGGTCAAGGGCAACGTCGCCGTCGTCTTGCGCCAGATTCCCAACCAACTCCTAACCTTCGAGCAGATCGGTCTGCCCAAGATCGTGCAAGAACTCTGTCGTCGGCCCCGCGGGTTGTTCCTGGTCACCGGGCCTACCGGCTCGGGCAAAACGACCACCCTGGCGACCATGATCGACCACATCAACGCCGGCAGCGACCGCCACATCATCACCATCGAAGACCCCATCGAGTATTACCACGAGCACAAAAAGAGCATCGTCAATCAGCGTGAAGTGGGCAACGACGTGCCCAGCTTCGCCGAGGCTTTGCGCCGCGCCCTGCGGCAAGACCCCGACGTGATGCTCGTCGGTGAAATGCGCGATCTTGAAACCATCGAAGCCGCCATCCGCGCCGCGGAAACGGGCCACTTGGTCTTCGGCACCCTGCACACCACCGGCGCCAGCGGCACCATCAACCGCATCATCGACGCCTTCCCCGTCAACCAGCAGGCGCAGATTCGCGTGCAGCTTTCGATCTCCCTCATGGCCGTGCTCAGTCAGCAACTCATGCCCCGCATCGACCGCAAGGGCATGGTCGCCGCCTATGAGTTTCTCGTCGTCACCCCGGCCATCGCCAACCTCGTACGTGAAAACAAAACCTTCCGCATCGACTCGGCCATCCAAACCGGTCGCAAGTACGGCATGCAGTTGCTCGACGACCACCTCTGGGACCTCTACCGCAAGGGCGTCATCTCCGCGGAGGAAATGGTGGACAAGGGCAAGGATTCGACGTCCCTGGTCGAAAAGGTACACCGCGCCGGCGGCAGCGTCGACCGCACTGAACTCGACGAGGATGGTGCCGCCGCCACGCCGCCCCTTGCCGCGGCCTTGGCGAAAAAGGCCTGATGCGCTAGTTAATACCTCGACATCGCCAGGTCGATGAGCCGTGCCCAAGCGTCGATGCCTCCGCTGATGTTAACCGCGTCAAAGCCCTGCTGTCGCAGCACCGCCGCGGCCCGCAAACTGCGAATGCCGTGGTGACAGAGCAGGTAGTGGCGTTTTCCCGGGTCCAGTTCCTTCATCCCTGACACCAGCGAGCTCAACGGCAAGAGGATCGCGCCCTCCATCGCGCAAATGCGATGTTCGCTGGGTTGCCGCACGTCGATGATATCGAAGGTTGCCTCGACATCCGACGGCACCGCAGCGCGTGTTTGCAACAGGTCACGGAGTTCTTGGACATTGATCTCAGGAATGGTCAATTCTGTGTTGCGCGTCATGCCAGAGTTTAGACGCCCCCTTTGATGGCATAAAGTCGCTCGGCGTTAAATTGTCGAGCAAATATCCAACCGCACAGGAGCAACGCATGGCACACAACCAATCACCCCCCCACCGCATCGGCTACATCGGCATGGGCATCATGGGCTCGGCGATGGTGGCCAATCTCATCAAGGCCGGCTACGACCTGACCGTCTGGAACCGCACCCCGGCCAAGTGCGAACCGATGCGCCAACTCGGCGCCAAGGTCGCCGCATCTCCACGAGAAATGGCGCAGGCGGGGCCGAATGTCATCTGCGTCAACGTCAAGGACACACCCGATGTCCAAGCCGTGCTCTTTGGCGAAGAAGGCGTCATGGCGGGTGCCAAGCCGGGGTTGATCGTCATCGACCACAGCACCATCAGCCCCGAGGCCACGCGGGACATGGCGGGCAGACTGGCGGAGCGTGGAGTGACGCTGCTGGACGCGCCGGTCTCCGGCGGTGACAGCGGCGCGCGGGCGGGCACGCTTTCGATCATGGTCGGCGGGCCGGTCGAAACCTTCGAGCATTGTCGGCCGATCTTCCAAGCGGTGGGCAAGGCCATCACCCACGTCGGCGACAGCGGCGGCGGTCAGACCTGCAAGGCCTGCAACCAGGTGGCGGTGGCCTGCAACCTCATGGGCGTCGTCGAAGCGATGGCACTGGCGCAAAGCTCGGGCCTCGATCCACGGAAGATGATCGAAGTGGTCGCCGCCGGGGCGGGCGGTTCCTGGCAGTTGAGCAACCTCGGTCCCAAGATCGCCGCGGGTGATTATGCCCCCGGCTTCATGGTCGACCTAGTGCTCAAAGACCTGGCCATCGTCACCCAAGCGGCCAAGGACAAGGGCCTGCCACTCGAAGGCGTGGAAGTGGCGAGACACTATTTCCAGCACGTCGCCGACATGGGTGGTGGACGCCAAGGGACGCAAGCGATGGCCCGCGTGATGCCTGTCCTGACACCGCCTGATGACAAGTGACAGCGGGACAAGGCCAGACGGAGAACCATTACAATTCACGCATGAGTACGACCACCCCCGACACCGTCACCGACATTCCCGCTTATTGCAACGCCCTGGCCGACCGGGCTGTGGCCGCCAGCCGGACCCTTAACCGCGCCACCGGCGCTCAGCGCCGCGATGCCCTCTTGGCGGTGGCCGAGGAGCTAATCCATCAGTCCGAAGCGATCAAGGCCGCCAACGCCAAGGATCTCGCCGCCGGGCGCGAAGCGGGCCTTTCCGCCGCCATGCTCGAGCGCCTCAAACTCGATGATGCGGGCATCGCCAAGGTCGCCCACTCGGTGCGGCAGATCGCCGATCAGACCGACCCCGTGGGCCAAGTCATCGAAGGTTACGTCCGTCCCAACGGGCTGTCGATCCGCAAGGTTCGCGTACCCATCGGCGTGGTGCTGATCATCTTCGAGAGCCGGCCCAACGTCACCAGCGACGCCGCGGCCCTGTGCATCAAGAGTGGCAATGCCGTGATCCTCCGAGGTGGCAAGGAAGCGCTGCACTCCAACGCGGCCATCGCCGCCTGCGTCCGCGCCGGCCTGGAGGAAGCGGGCCTGCCCGCCGACACGGTGCAACTCGTCGAAACCACTGACCGCGCGGTGGTGGGCCAACTGCTCAAACTCGAAGGCAAGATTGACTTGGCGATTCCGCGCGGGGGCGAATCGCTAATCCGGGCCGTCGTCGAGCAGGCGCACATCCCGGTCATCAAACATTACACCGGCAACTGTCATGTGTACGTCGATGCCGCCGCGGACCCCAAGATGGCCGTGGACATTTGCGTCAACGCCAAGACGCAGCGCCCCGGCGTGTGCAACGCGGCCGAAACATTGCTCTTTCACCGCATGGTCGCCACCGATCCCATCTTCCACGACACGCTGCAAACGCTGGTGGACATGGGCGTGGAGGTTCGCGGCTGCGAGCGCACCCGCGGCCTGTTCCCCGCCGCCAAGCCCGCCACCGACGCCGATTGGGCCACGGAATATCTAGACCTGATCGTGGCGGTGAAAATCGTCGAAGAGATCGACGAGGCCATCGAGCACATCAACCGTTACGGCTCGCGGCACACCGACGCCATCGTGACGCAGGACATCGCCGCCGCCGAGGTGTTCATTCAAGGCGTCGATACCGCCAACGTGATGGTCAACGCCTCGACCCGCTTCAGCGACGGCGGGGAGTACGGCCTGGGTGCCGAGATCGGCATCAGCACCGACAAACTCCACGCCCGAGGCCCGATGGGCGCGGCCGACCTGACGACCTACAAGTGGGTGGTCACGGGCAACGGGCAAGTGCGCAAGTAAAGATGCGCGCATGCCACGCCCGGAGCGTGACTCCGTCCCCCTTATAGCCGCGGCGTCCCCGCCGCGCGTCTTGAAAAAAGGGGCGCTGTTCTCACACGCAACGGGGACGTTGCGGCTGAAAGTCAGAGAGATTCTCTTGTCTTGAAAGTCACAAATCTCAAGACACAAGACTCAAGACTACTTCATCACTTCATCAAGACGCATGGCCCATCACGCGGTCGAGGATCGTTTTTTCCTTGTCCATGCGCTGACGGAAGGTGAAGCGTTGTTCGATGGTGCGTCGGCCCGCGCTGGCGAAGGCTTGCCGCAAGGGGGCGTCGTCCAGCAGCCGCGCCATGCCCGTGGCCAAAGCGCCCGCGTCGCCGATGGGGCAGAGCAGGCCGTTGTCGCCATCCTCGATCAACTTGGGCACGCCGGCGACGCGGGTGGAAAGCACCGGCAGGCTCATGGACATCGCTTCGAGCACCACGTTGGGCAACCCCTCACGCAGGCTCGACAACACGAACAAATCCATTGCTTCGTAAAAGGCGATGGTGTCATCGCAGAAGCCCAGCAGGCGCACGCGGTCCTGGAGTTTGTGGGCGGCGATGAGTCGCTCCAAGTCCGGCCGGGCATCGCCATCGCCGGCGATCCACAACTCGACATCGTGGCCTTGGGCCAGGAGTGATTGCGTGGCGGTGATGAGGTTGTCGAAGGCTTTTTCAGGACTGAGCCGACCCATGCCACCGATGACGACACGGCCGGGCGGTGTGCCGAGTTTGGCGCGCATGGCGGCTTGCGCGGCGGGGCCTTGACGGGCGAATCGCTTCTCGTCGATGCCGTTGTAAAGCAGGGTCAGATTCTCAGCCCGCACGCCGATTTTCAAGGCGTTTTCGTAGAGGTCATCTGACACCGCGATGACGTGCTGGTAGTAGGGCAGGCTCCAGCGGTCCACGGCGTAATAGAGCGGCGTGCGGGAGGTGTGTTTCACCCAGCCGTGGAGCGTGGTGATGAGCTTCATGGGGCGAAACGGGCGGAGCATGAGGCCCAGCATGTTGGACTTGTAATCGTGGCCATGCCAGACGGCGACGTTGTAGCGTTTGCAGATGTTGAGCATTCGTCGCAGGACGTTGCGGTCCAGCGGGCCTTTGTCGGGCACGCCGATGAGCGGGCAGCCTGCTGCTTCGGCACGCTTTCGCAGGGCGGCGAAGCCGGGATCGCGTGGCGGGTGCATGTAGGCGGCGGCAAGCCAATAGCGACTGTCGGCCAAGAAGGGCGCGGAGTAGAAAATGGTTTTGTCGGGACCGCCGCCGGTGTCGGTGACGACGCGGGTGTGTAGCACCACATCGTGGTCCGGCTTGGGGTGGGGCCAAGCGCCATCGTCTCGTTTTCGTCGGCGTCGGTCTTTCATGGGGTTATCGGGGTCGCGTTCATTGTCCGGGAATCCATTGATCGGAGTAACACAGATCAACACGGATGTTCACAGATGAACACGGATAAGAAATCCACGCGGAAACAATGATTGTTTGAAGAAAAGCAATTTTCATTTTTCGATATCTGTGTTCATCTGTGTTTATCGGTGTTCATCCGTGTTACATCCCCCAAGCTCACGATGATCTGCTCCAACACCCTCGCTTTGCCCTCCCAGCTTTCATCATGCAATCTTTGCCGCGCGGCGCGTTGTGACTCCGGCAGACCTTGGGCGACCCGGCTTCGCACGGCGGCGAGGAGTTGATCCACCGTTTCCACCAAGTCCGCGGCATCGCTCCACTCGGCCACGGCGGGCAACTTCCGCGCCACCACCGGCTTGCCTTGGGGCCAGTCGGCGGCGAGATATTCCTTGAACTTCAGCGGCTGCATGGCGCGGGTCACGGGCAAATCCGCATACGGCATCACCAGCACATCCGCCCAGCGCGCCAAGGCCGGCAAGGCATCAAACGCCACCGCACCCGGCGCGATGACGCCGTCCTGTTTTTCAAGCATTCGCGTCATCTCCTCATCGAGTGTTTGACGAGGCCCGGCCAGCACCAGCGTTCCGCCGTCGAAGCCACGCAAGACCCGACACCATGCCGCGTCGAGACGCTTGTCGAGCAGGCCCCAGAAAAGATGGATCGGTCGGGGCAGGCCGTGGCACCACGCGGGAAGTGATGTTTGCGGTGTTGACTGCTGCGATGCCCAATGCGCCAGGTCGATGCCGTGGGTCAGCAAGTGCGGTTCTTTGGCACCCATGCCACGCAGCCGTTCCCGCAATGATTCAGACACGGCGATGACTTCATCGGCCAAGGCCACCTGTTGCCGCTCCATCTCTTGAAGCGCACCCGTGTCCAGCCCCGGCCAAGCCGCGAGGTCATCGACGCAGTAGTAAATCCAACGATCCACGGGCAGGGCTTGCCGCATCGTCAGCAGGTCGGCGGTGATGGGCAGCGTGGTCAGGCCGATGGTTTGCGAAGGACACACAGCACCCTTGCGGGATGCTGTGTGGCACCCGGAGCCGACGGTTTCCGCTGGGCCTGATGGACTCGTTTCCCGCAGCCAAGGCCCCATCGCCTTGACCATCGCCCGCGCGTTGAAACGTCGCTGCCAAGGGCGGCGAAAGCCCGGATACATGCGTGGCGTGATGACCGTCAGGTTGGCGGGCAAGGCATCGCCCCGTTGCGCCGGTTGCGTCCATTGCCGCAGTTTGCGGGCGATCTTGGCCAAGTCGTCGCGTGAGAATCCGGGCGAGCGGGTGCCGATGGTGTTGACCCAGGCGGTGGGATGGCACGGCAGCAGGCGCGAGATGAGGTGCTGACAACTCGATGGGTGCCGGCCCCAATCGTCGCTGAAAACCACCAGCCGGGTTGTCGGCCCTGCATCGCCCATGCCGCGATGTTAACCTGATAAGGCTTGCCACGACGCACGCATCAGAGCCGACGGGCGTAAGCCCGCGGACGAACGGCAAGGACTTCCAATAGGGGGCTTATGCCCCGCGGCTCCGACAATCCACTCCCGCCATCAATGGACCTCATCATGCCTGACCGCTTCCCCGCTTCCACCCGCGTGCCGCACCTGCTTCACGGAGGCGACTACAACCCCGAACAATGGATCGACTCGCCCGAAGTCTGGGACCAGGACATGCGGCTGATGAAGCTGGCCGGGGTCAACATCGTGAGCTTGGGCATTTTTTCCTGGGCCATGCTTGAGCCGGAGGAAGGCCGCTTCGAGTTTGGGTGGATGGACACCATCCTCGACAAGCTCGCGGCCAACGGCATCGCGGTGAATCTGGCGACGCCCACCGGCGCTAAGCCCAACTGGATGGCGGCCAAGTACGAGGAAATCCGCCGCTGCGAACCCAACGGGCGGCGTGATCCGCAACAAGCCCGCCACAACCACTGTTACACCTCGCCGGTTTATCGCGCCAAAGCCACGCTCATCAACACCAAGCTCGCCGAGCGTTACGGCAAGCACCCGGCCCTGGTCATGTGGCACATTTCCAACGAATACGGCGGCGAATGCCATTGCCCGCTGTGTAAGGCCGCATTTCGCCGCTGGCTGCAAAACCGTTATGCATCGCTAGACGCCTTGAACCACGCTTGGTGGACGACCTTCTGGAGCCACCGCTACACCGACTGGTCGCAGATCGAGGCCATCGACTCCGGCGTGCATGGCTTGGTGCTTGATTGGAAACGCTTTGTCAGCGACCAGACCGCCGACTTCATGCGCCATGAGATCGAGCCGTTGAAACGCATCACGCCCGAGGTGCCGGTGACGACCAACCTCATGGGCACGTATCCCGTGCTCAATTATTGGAAGCTGGCGGAGGTGTGCGATGTGGTGTCGTGGGACAGCTACCCGGAGTGGCATGTCGGTGATCTTTTCGACATGGCCCACGGCCCAGCCTTTGCCCACGACCTGACACGGAGCTTGAAGCACAAGCCGTTCTTGCTCATGGAGTCCACACCGAGTCAGGTGAATTGGAACAAGGTGTCGCCCTTGAAGCGGCCGGGCGTGCATCGCTTGACGAGTTTGCAAGCTGTGGCGCACGGGTCGGATGCGGTGATGTATTTCCAGTGGCGCAAGAGCCGGGGGTCGTATGAGAAGTTCCACGGCGCGGTGGTGGATCACGTGGGCCACGAAAACACGCGCGTTTTTGGCGAGGTCGCGGCGCTGGGCGGGACGTTGAAGAAGCTCGATGCCGTGGTCGGTGGCGTGACGGACGCCAAGGCCGCAGTGATTTACGACTGGGAAAACCGCTGGGCCATTGACAGCGAAGCCGGCCCGCAGAATCAGCACAAGGCTTACGAGCACACCTGTCGGCAATGGCATCGGCCCCTGTGGCAACGCGGCGTGACCGTCGATGTCAACGACATGGTGCAGGACCTCTCACCCTACCAACTGGTCATTGCGCCGATGCTCTACATGCTGCGCCCCGGCGTGGCCGAGCGTCTGGAAAGTTTCGTCCAGCGCGGCGGCACGCTCGTTACCACCTACTTCACTGGCATGGTCGATCAGAGCGACCTCTGCTTCCTGGGCG
Organism: Phycisphaerales bacterium; assembly: GCA_038241095.1. Lineage (GTDB taxonomy): Bacteria > Planctomycetota > Phycisphaerae > Phycisphaerales > Phycisphaeraceae > JBBDMX01. The sequence goes on along the minus strand of JBBRGB010000056.1, from coordinate 3,656 downwards.
GCTTCCCCGGCCCGCTGCGGAAACTGCTGGGCATCTGGGCCGAGGAAACCGATGCCCTGCCCGAAGGGGCCACGCAGAGCGTCGAAGCCACCGCCAAGGGCGCGGCATTTGGCCTCTCAGGCAGTTACCAAGCGATGCACTTCGCCGACCTGGTGCACGTCGAAGCCGCGACCTGCGAGGTGTTGGCGACCTACGGCAGCGACTTTTACCAAGGTCGCCCTGCCGCCACCGTCAACCGCGTGGGCAAAGGCCGGGCCATTCACATCGCCGCCCGCACCGAGCAGCGGCTTCTGGATGACGTGGCAAACAAACTCATCGATTCGTTGGCGCTGCCCACCGCTCTGAAAACCACCCCACCCACTGGGGTCAGCGTCCAGCGCCGCGGCGAAGGAAAAGACGCCCACCTCTTCCTGATGAACTTCAGCGAGCGGGAACAGAAAGTGACACTCGACGCGGGCAATTACGTTGATATCGAAACCAGCGCCAAGCACACCAAAATTGTGGCACTCCCCGCCTACGCTTCCTTTGTCCTGCTTCACGAATAACCCTCCGAATAACCCCCAAAGCCCAGCCGCTTCCGCGGCTGGGAGTCTGCCAAACAATCCCCTATAATTCCGCCACGCAAATCAAGCAGGAATCACCCCATGGTCGCCGACATCGCCAACACCGGCACGTTTGAAGTCGAAGGCGTGCTCACCACGCAGTTGCAGAAGGTCGTCAACTGGTCTCGCCGCAGTTCGCTCTGGCCCATGCCGTTTGCCACGGCCTGCTGCGGCATCGAGCTGATGGCCACCGCCTCCTCGCGCTACGACCTGGCGCGCTTCGGCGCTGAGGCCATGCGCTTCAGCCCCCGTCAAAGCGACCTGCTCATCGTCGCGGGTCGGGTGGCGGTCAAAATGCTGCCCGTCCTCCAACGCATTTATCAGCAGATGACCGAACCCAAGTGGGTCATTTCGATGGGTGCCTGCGCCTCGACGGGCGGCGTGTTTGACACCTATGCCGTGGTGCAGGGCATCGACCAGTTCATCCCCGTCGATGTGTACGTCCCCGGCTGCCCGCCCCGGCCTGAAACCCTCATCGAGGGCATCATGGCCATCCAACGCATCATCGACAAGGACGGCCTACCCCCCCGCGGCAAACGAATCCCCCTGCAAATCGCCGTCGAACCCACGCATGTCGTAAGACCCCAGCCGGTGACGGTGGGACAGTCGTGAGGGATGAAGCTTGAGTCTTGAGTCTTGAGAATGAGCGGCGTGTTCTTTGCACTCATCTGTCATAGCCGCGGCGTCCCCGCCGCGCGTCTTTGAACCACTCGCACCGACCGCATTGGCAAGCAAACCTCTTGTGGTTTTTCGCCGATTTGACGCCGTGACACCCCGGCGGGTAAGATGGGTTAACCGGCGTGTAACATTTGCACAACGTCGGGACGGGTGATGGTGACGCGGGCTTTACGCTTTGCGACATCTCCCCTTGATTCGCTCCGCCAAGCGCGGGAACAACCGGCACGGCCGCTTCGGACGCTTGTTTAGGCGATTTTCCGAATCAACGCCCGCGCCGATCAGCCGATGACGATGATAAGTCATCGGACGCTCTCGACTTACAGAGAGTGACATAGATTGACGTTTTGCCTAGCCTTCTGGTTTCTTTCGTGGTGGATGCGGCGTGAATGACTTTTTCACAATCCCCGGTTGCCTCAACCCCGTGTGTCTGGGCGTTCCCCAGGCCCCGCCGGGTAGTCGCGTTCCGGGCATGGATGCCCCTCCCACCCTTTCGTGGACACCACCAGTGTGGGGTGTTCATCGCCAGTAAGCCGGCCCCGTCAATGCCAAGTTGATCGGCCTTCGTTGGTTTTCGCCTCGACCCACCCTCGTTCCAGGGTGTTTGTCCTTTTGCGTCACAGATGGCCCGTGCCCTTTACCGCCCGCATTGGGCTGGTGTCACCGTTGGATCGTGACCCGGCAAGCCAATGCGACGGCGCTTGAAAGGTTTATACGTGCCCATCAACCTCTGGACAATCCTGGCTCAAGCCCCCGCCCCCGGTAGTGCCCCCGCCCCCGGAAGCCCCGGCAACGGCGGCATGATTCTCGCCATCATCGCCCTGATCGTGGGCCTGGTCATCGGCGTCGTCGTGGCGGTCATCTTCCTCAAGCTCAGTGCCTCCCGCTCCGCCGCCGACGCCCGCAAGATTCTCGAAGATGCCCAGCGCGCCATCGCCGAGGCCCGCAAGACCGCCGATGACATCACCAAGAGCGCCCAGACCGAGGCCCAGAGCCTGACCCGTCGCCTCGAACTCGACTTCCGCGAGGAGCTTTCCAAGCGCCGCGTCGATTTTGAAAAAGAGGTCGATGCGGAACGCAACGAGATCAAGGAGGCCGAGCGCCGTCTGACCAAGCGTGAGGACAACCTCGACCGCAAGCTCGACACCCTGACGACCAAGGAAAAATACTTGGACGAGCAGGAGATCGACGTCAAGAAACGCGAGGCCGTGATCAAGCAGAAGGAAGCCGAGATTGACGGCATCATGGCCCAGCGCAAGGAGCTGCTGGAAAAGTCGCGTGACGAGCAGAAGCAGGCGTTGCTCAAGGTCGCCAACATGAGCGTGGAGGACGCCCGCAAGCAGGCGTTGAAGCTGGTGGAGGACGAGGTGCAGCGCGAGGCTTCGCTCTTGGTGCAGCACGCCATGACCCGTGCCGAGGACGAGGCCAAGGACAACGCCTTGAAGATCACGTTGCAGGCGATTCAGCGTTACGCCAGCGAGCACACGGCTGAGAGCACGGTCAACGCCGTGCCCATTCCCAGCGACGACATGAAGGGTCGTGTCATTGGGCGTGAAGGCCGCAACATTCGCGCCTTTGAGAAGGCGACGGGAGTGGATGTGATTGTCGATGACACGCCGGGCGTGATTGTGGTTTCGTGCTTTGACCCGGTGCGTCGGGCCGTGGCTGCCGAGGCCTTGAGCAAGTTGATTGACGATGGCCGCATCCACCCGGCGCGCATCGAGGAGATCGTCGAGCAGATCAACAAGGAGATGGGCCAGCGGCTCATCAAGTTCGGCAAGGATGCGGCCATCGAGGCCAACATCACCGGCCTGCACCCGCGGATCGTCGAGACCCTCGGCCGACTGCACTACCGCACCAGCTACGGGCAAAACATCCTCCGCCACTCGATGGAAACCGCCTACCTCTGCCAGGTCATCGCCGATGAACTCGGCTTGGACGGCACCCTTGCCCGGCGTTGCGGGTTCCTCCACGACATCGGCAAGGCGCTGGATCACGACACCGAAGGTGGCCACCCCGCTATCGGCGCTGACTTCTGCCGCAAGTTCGGCGAACGCGAAGAAGTCCTCAACGCCATCGCCGGCCACCACAACGACATCCCCGCCACCAGCCCCTACACGCCCATCGTCATGGCGGCCGACGCCATCAGCGGCGCCCGGCCCGGCGCTCGCCGCGAGACCTTGGAAAAATACATCAAGCGCCTCCAGCAGTTGGAAGAGATCGCCAACGGCATGGATGGCGTGCGCGGGGCATTCGCCATCCAGGCTGGCCGCGAGGTGCGGGTCATCGTCGATCCCGAACGAGTGGACGACGCGACCTGCCACGTCATCGCCCGCAACATTGCCAAAAAAGTCAGCGACGAAATGACCTTCCCCGGCG
>JBBRGB010000055.1:0-16241 GCA_038241095.1 Phycisphaerales bacterium | reverse complement strand
CAGGCACAGGGCAAGCGCAATTGTTGCCGCTGTGAAAAGGGAGATGGTGTTGATCTTGCGCATTATGGCGTCCATGCCTGGCTCCGACTTTCGCGTGATTACGCTTTTCCCGCGGTTTTTGCGGGTCATCGGCACAGGCTTAGAAGTTAAAGAGCAATTCCAGTGCCTTGGTGATGACACCCTTCTTCGTCGCCCCGCGCACTTCACCGGTGTGCTTCTTGTCCAAGCGCAGGTCGTAAATCTGCGTCGAGAGCAGCGTGTTGTCAGCCGTGACATCCTCCTTGCGGCACGTCCCGGTCAACACCATCTCCAGCGATTCCTTGTCGCTCTTGATGTGCTTGCGGGCTTCGAGCACCAAGGTGCCGTTGGGCTTGACGTCGATGATGCGTGCGGTGATACGCGTGGTGAAAGTGTCCCGCCGCTTGTAGTCGCCTTCACCCTTGAAGTTCTGGGTCGAATCAGTCTTGACGCGAGGCGGATTGGTCAGCGCCCCGCCCGCGAGTTGGAAGGCCAGCAACTGCTCCAAGTTCAGATTGGGGAAGGCCGTGATGCCGGCGTCGGTCTTGGTCTTCTTGCTGGTGTCGAGCGTGGAATCGGAATCGGCCTCGGTGCTTTCACGCACGACGATGGTCACGAGGTCCTGCACGGAAAAGGCACGCGGTTCGGGCAGCTTCACCGCGGTGAGACTCACCTGGGCGATGGCTGGTGAAAGACGATTCTCCACGCCGCGAACATTGTCGTTGGTGGTGCCCACGACCCCTTGCGCCGCAACGGGCGTCGGCGATGCAACCGCATCCGTGGACGCCACGGCTGTCGGTGTCGCGGCCTCTTGTGCGTTGGTCACAAACAGCGAAGAACTCTGCCCCGACACCAGCGAGACGCAGAACGCAGAAATCGCCAAGGCGGCGACCGTGTGGGTGAAAATCCGTGTCATTGCGAAGCTCCTTGCCCTTGTCGTTGTGTCGGCGGCGTTTCATCCTCAATCACCATCACCGCCTGGCCTTGGCCGGCGATGCGGGCGCGGAACACCTGCCGCGACTTTTCATTGCGAACGTTGATGATCTCCCCGTCGCCGCCGTCCTCCTGCGCCCTGCCCACAATCCCCACCACCAGTCCGCCCACCAGACAACGCACCGAAAGCAGATCGTTGCGCTTCACGCTCAACGCGGCCCGCACATCGTCACTCATCACCACGTTCCCAGCCCGCAAGGCCGAGCGCGTCACCTTGCCCACAGCCCCGGCCAAATCCGCCACCGGCTGGCCCGAAGTGGTGAGTTGAATTTCCTTGACTTCCACATCGTGTTCGCTCAGCGTAACGCCGCGACTCACGCCTCGCGTCATCACCACAGCCTGGCAGCGCACCGCCACATCGGCCGTCAAACGCAGCGTTTCCCGCACCGCCGCGCCATCGTAAAGCCGCACCGTCAACGGCAACCGTCCCGGCAAGCGCGAAGCCCCCGGTTGAACCTCCACCCGCAAACCAGTCACATCTTGCGCCAAAGCCGCATCGTCATCAGCGGCAAACACCACCCGCAACCGATCCCGCTCCACACCCGCAAGCTTTTCAATCACCGGCATCACCTGCGCGCCAAGCGTGGCAGCCCCGGCCACCGGTTCGCGTTGCACCACCTCCGCCGCATCAGTCGCATGCACATCCGCATCACCAGTCGCGCCCGCTTCGCCGCGCACCACTTCGCAACGGGAAAACCCGGCCACCGTCAGCGTCGCCAAGTTCACCCGCTTTTCAATCAGCAATCTTTCAACCTGCGCCAACGTCACCTCGCCCCGCTCCTGCCCCGCCCGCCAAGTCAACACCGGCAACTCCGCCAGCGCCGCCGCAGCAGCCCCTTCCAACTCCGCCACATCCCCCAATCGCACATCCTCACTCACCCGAACTTCCCGCCGCAAGCGCAACGAATCAGCCCACAAACTCGAAGCACAGCAAAGCACGACCACCAAGCCCATCCAACCCCCCCAAATCATTTTGCCTTGATCCGTGTTCATCTGTGCCCATCGGTGTTGATCTGTGTAAATCCGCATCAACGTTCATCCGCTGTCAACCCCGAATCATCGCCGCAGATTGCTCACAACCTGCAAGGTCTGATCCGCCGCCTGGATGGCCTGACTGTTCATTTCAAAGGCCCGCTGCGTCTTGATCAACCCCACCAGTTCCTTGACCGAATCAACGTTCGACGACTCCAAAAACCCCTGCAAAATAGAGCCAAAACCGCCCTCGCCCGGCACACCGTTGACCGGCGGACCCGAAGCGGGCGTCTCCACAAACAGGTTGCCACCAATCGGCCGCAGACCCGCGTGGTTTACGAAGGTCGCCAGTTCCAGTTGCCCCAGCGACTCTTGGGTGCTGTCGGAGCGCACACCGTAGATTTCGCCGCGCTCATCAATGCGCACGGAGGTGAAGTCCTCGGGAATCTCCAGCCCCGGCTCAAGCCGCGGCCCGGTGGCACTGCCCAACACCAACTCCCCGTTGGCGTTGGTGAAGAAGTTGCCGGCCCGTGTGTAGCCGATCGCGCCTTGATCTTCGGGAATGCGCACGCGGAAAAAGCCCTTGCCATCAACCATCATGTCCAAGGGGCGATTGGTTTCGATGGCATCGCCCTGTGAAAAGTCCGGCTGCGTGTTGCTGATTCGCGTGCCCAGACCAACGTAGGTTCCCGCCGGGCGTTGGTCGCCGTTGGCGTTTTCCACGCCGGGAGCTTGGACTTCCTGATAGAGCAGGTCCTCGAAGTTGGCGCGCATGGCCTTGAAGCCGTGGGTGTTGACGTTGGCCAAGTTGTTGGCGATGACGTCGATTTCCCGCGACAGTGCCGAGAGGCCCGTCGAAGCGGTGTGAAGAGCGGTGATGGCCATGAGAAGTTGTCCCTGCGAAAGTCAGATGTTTGTTGATGGTCAGCGGGTCTCTATGCCACTCGGGCATGGCCGATTCACCCCACGCGGCCCAGCGTGTTGACGGCCCGATCCATCGTTTGATCGTGGAACTTCAGCACGTTGGCGTTGAGTGTCAGGGCCTTGTTGGCGTCGATGAGGTTCATTAAGGCGCGGATGGAATCGACGCCGCTGCCTTCGACGAAGCCCGATCGCACGGTGGCGTCACGGGCCGTGGTTCGCAGGTCACGACCCGCAAAACCCAGCAGATTCTGGCCTTTTTTGAGCAGTTGTTGTTCATCGCGCACGCCCGTGACTTGGAGCTGCCCCACCGCCGCGCCGCCTTGGCTGATGCGGCCTTCGCTGTTGATCACCGCGGGCAAGTTGGGCAAAAGCGTGATGGGCTGATCCTTGTCATCCAGCACGGCATGGCCCCCGGCAGAGGTCACGAGATTGCCATAGGCGTCAATGGTCATCCGGCCATCACGGGTCAAGCGCACTTCGCTTCGCCCCGTGGCGGCGTCATCGACCCGCACCGCCAGGAAACTGTCGCGTGCGGATAGCGCCACATCCAGCGGGTTGCCGGTGGGCTGTTGCGCACCGGGGGTGAAGTCGAGGCTTTGCGGGCCTGGCACGGTTCCGCCGCCGATGCGGTCGAGGAGTTGTCGGTGAAACGCGCTGGGGGCGTGGGATTCGACGGACTCGGGATCGCGCTGGCGCAAGGTCGGGATGTCGGGCTTGAAGCCGACGGTGTTGACGTTGGCCAGGTTGTTGGCAAAGACGTCCTGGCGATATTGATTCGTCAGGACGCCGGATGCAGAGAGATACAGGCCGTAGTTCATCGAACCACCTCCGTGTGGTTCGCGGCGACCACTGATGCGGTGCGGCGCGGCTCGGGAACGGGGGCCATCGGGATCGTTCCGTCGATCCCGCTCTGCGAATGTACGGGGGCCATCTCAAAGCGATGCGCCGCTTCGGCCAATCGCGCCAAACGCAACAGCGTCTGGCCTAGGTTGGCGTCACCGGCACGACGCGAGATGTCAAGGAGGCGTGGGGTCATGGTGGCTGTAAGTCCCTGCCCGCGACAACGCACGGGCGACCACCCCCTGTTAACGCAACCATGATGCCAGGGAAAGAAAAGCGACTCCCGTGCCAGCGTAAGAGAGAAGATCCCGCGATATTGCGAGTGTTTTTGAGGCAAACGGAGAGGTTGTGTTTTTCCGATGGACGATCAACTCCCAACCCACGCGCAAGCGTCGTCCCGCGCAAAGTCCGCGGCGCAGGCGCAAAGCTTGCGCTTCACTGGATGTGCCCGCCACGACCGCGACCGTGAGGGAGTGGGGACCACGCCCGTCAAGGAGGGCAAATATTCCGCTTACTTTGTGCGCGGCTCTTGGTTTGGCGGGTGCGCAAAAAAAGCCCGCGAAGGGTTTCGCGGGCTTTGGTCACTTCCGCCGCGGGCTGGTGCCGCGCGGCAGGTGGGTCAATTGCAATGTCGGCTCAAGTCCTCAGGCGTGGCGGCGACGATGGGTCATCATCGCACCAAAGCCCAGCAGAAGGATCGCCACCGCGCCGGGTTCGGGGATGACGATGTTGGTGTAACCGATGTCCTTGAGGATGCCAAACTCGATGGCGGTGTACTTGCGAATGTCCAAACCATCGGCGTGGGAGGATGCGTGGTTCATCATGTTCTCGATGGTTCCATTCGTGCCGTCATAGAAGTCGGTGTCCAAGTGCGAGCCTGAACTTCCATCCTTCCAAGTGGTGGGGGAGTAGAGGTACACGAGTCCACCCGCCGCGGCCACGGCGTTGGCACCGTTGAAGGCCAAGCCCGAAGCGCCGGTGCCACCGACGGAGTCCAGCGTCCAATTCGAGCCATCCAGCGCGAAGGTGGTGCCGTTGATGAGGGAGGTGCCGTCCGTGTGGGCCACGAATTGGTCAAAGGGTGCCCAGGACGAGGGAGTGCCCGCGGCATCGCCCCAAGAACTGCTGCCGTTTTGATTAATGTCGCTGGCGAAGCCGATGGCGTGGGTCAGTTCGTGAATGGCTGTGGAAATCAGGTCCAGTTCACCGGTCTGGAAATCGCTGAGGGGTTCCCAGTTGAAATCCTCGAAGTTCCACTTGATGTTGCCGTCGGCGAGGCCCGCGTTGGGATCAGCGCCGTTGCCACCCAGAATCTTGAGCATCACATCGCCGCGCGTGCCAAAGCCTTCGCCCGGATAAGCCGAGTTGTAGTTCGTGGACGCCGAGGCCAAGGTGGTGTCAGCGGTGACGCTCCCGTTGACATCCATGATGATGGTGGCCGTGTAACTAGCCCCCAACACGGATGAGACGTAGCCGGCGGCTTGCGCCAGGCCAGCCCTGCGGTCGGCACCGGTTTGGCCGTTGGCGTTAAAGCCAAAGCCCGCGGCATCGGTGAAGTTGAAGGTAAAGTCGACGGTGGCCACCGATCGCGCCGGCAAAGCCAGCAGCGAAGCGGCCGCGGCCGCGCCAGCCAACGCCCAAGACAAACCACGACTCTGTTTGCGAATCATCACGAATCTCCCAATGGGTTGTGCCCCGCCTGTTTTGAAGAATGGACCCCATCCAGTTTGCAATTGCAAGGCTAAGTTAGGATCGCTGTAACCTGTGGCGATAGTATTTGCAAAGGGTTTGGTAATTTATTTTTGGTTACGTTATTCAGGGCCAGCGCAAGTACACCAACAACGCCACGCTGCGAGCCGTGACCGTGAGGAGTGGTGGAGGGTTTGTGCAAGTCATTTTTTTTTCAACGCGGATGTACGCGGACGAACGCAGACGAACGCGTTATGAAAATTTCCTTCCTTTTTGCAACGAATATTTTCATAAAAGCCAAGTAAGCATTAAGTCTTAACCCAACCCACGAATCATTGCGATCATGGCTGCGAAACCGAGCCTGAACGCGCCCAAAGGGGTATAAAGATATAAAAATATCGGTACGTTTTGGAAACTGCTTCGAGTGGATGGGGGGTTAGGGGTGGGTAAGGGCATGGTAAGTGGGGGGTGGGGTGGGGGTGAAGGGGGGCCTTGGAGCCGAAAAATCACCAAAATCGACCCTTTTTCACATATATACCGGTTGAAATCCACGTCCAATATGTTCATAACCGGTGGAAGACTGGTGGAAAATAAATATCTGTTTGACAGCAAGCTTTATTTGTGGTATGCGATTTAACGCGAGAGTGGGACCCCGCCAGCGGGGTGGCATCGACGGCCATGAAGTGGAAATTGTGGATGTCCCTTTTTGTCTCTCAGCCTTCATCCAGTATGGCCCGGCGGGCTTGGAGGATGGCTTCGAGGCGTGATCGCAAACTTGGCGTGGCGGCGGGGTCATCGAGGGCGACGGCCACTTGCGTCAGCAGGCGGATGAGGCCGTGGTAATCGGCGAGGCTGATGATTTCGGCGGCGATTTGAGGGGGCGCGGGGGGTTTGGCCGCGTCGTTCATGTTGTGGTAGTTGCCCAAAGGCAAGCAGAGGCAGGCGGCGGTGAGGCCGAAGGCTTGGTAGGCGGAGGCCTCGCACGTGCCGCCGGGCATGAGTTTGCGTTGCCACTTGAAGCTGGGGTCGGCCTCCTGGATTTGCTGCGCCACTCGGCCAAGTCTGTAAATCAGATCGGGGTCGAAGGTACTGGCACGGTCGCCGACGCGGACGATAGGCCCGCCTGCGATGGGTGAATCGGCGAAGCTGCGCGAGTTTTCCAAGAGGATGTAGCGTCCCTTGGCGGGCAGTTGGCCGCTTTGGCAAGCGGCGATGGCACCGACGAAACCGATCTCTTCGGCACGGGTCAAGAGCAGTCGCAGGTCGGGTTTTCCCGGGCTTTTATGGCCATTTTCCATGACTGCATCGAAGGCTGACAAGGCCGCGGCCACACCCGCCAAGTCATCGCAAGCCGGGGCGTGCAAGAGGTCGCCTTCGATGCGGGAATCGCCCACGTCCCACGTCAGCACGTCGCCGACTTGGGCGGTGATGTCGTGGTTGAAAGTGACGGTGACGCGCGGGTCGCCATGCGGGCCTTGCGCGGCTGTGAAAGCGGTGATGCGGCCTTGTTGCGGTGGACAATCGCCATGATGCAGACGCACGGCAGTGTTGAGGAAATAACCTTCGCCCACTCCACCGCGAAACGCCGCTTCGATTCGGCGGTGATCGATAACGCGCTCGACGACGAAGGCCGGGTGATCCATGTGGGCGGTGATGAACAAGGGTGTGGGCGAATCAACACCCTTGTGCCGCAGCGTGAGGTTGCCGAAATCATCGGCGCTGATGTGGAGCCACGCCTCACGCTGTGCGGCCCATTGATGAATCCAAGCGATGACCCGCGACTCCCGCCCGGCTGCGGTGGGCAGGTTGGTCAGTTCCAAAAGCCATTGTTGGTGTTGGGCACTTTGAGCGTGTTGGATTTGTTGCGTGTTCATCGCTGAATCTCTTGACGGGCTGGGGGGCGGGGGCCGGGGGTCGTTATGCTTTGCGGGCATGGAAAGCATGGTCGATCAACAATGTCGCCAGTGCGATTATGACCTCACCGGCCTGCCGCGTGTGGGCCGGTGCCCGGAATGTGGCCAGCGGTACAACGCGGAAAGTGGCGATGGTCTGCGGCGAACCACCGATGGCTTGGATCGCGGCGACCGGCTCATGCGGCGTTTGCGAACGCTGGGATTCGTGGCCGCGGTGCTGGTGCTCTTCTCATGCGCCGGCTTGGGTTGGATGGCTGGCCGGGTGACAGTCATGGCCACGATGGGGCTGCTGGCGCTGGTGACGCTGCTTTGTGCGGTGACCAGTTATCTCTACGAAAAAGACGAGTAGGCCGCGGTTTTGCGTCCCGCGCCACGGCCGCAATCACTTGATTCAGATCACACCGTGTTGCCGCAGCAGTTCTTCCAACGCGGGCCGCAACGAGGCCGAAATCTCGCACATGGGCAGCCGCAGTTCGCCGGTATCCAGCCCCGCCATCGCCATCGCGGTCTTGATGGGAATGGGGTTGGTTTCGACGAACATTCCTTTGAAGAGCGGGAAGAGTTTCAAGTGCAGTTGCCGGGCTTTGGCGAAGTCCCCGGCCAGCCCCGCGTCGGTGAGGGCCTTGACTTGGGCGGGCACGATGTTGGAGAGCACGCTGATGACGCCCTTGCCGCCGATGGCCATGAGAGGCAGGGTCAGCGAGTCGTCGCCGGAAAGAATCGTCAGTCGATCGTGATCGACCAAGGTGGCAATTTCCGAGGCGATGTCCATCGAGCCGGTGGCCTCTTTGACAGCCACGATGTTGTCGTGCTGCGCCAGGCGGGCGATGGTCTGGGGCGACAGCGTCACGCCGGTGCGGCCGGGGATGTTGTAAAGCACGATGGGCAGATCCACCGCGTCGGCGACGGTCATGAAGTGGCGGTAAAGCCCTTCCTGCGTGGGCTTGTTGTAATAAGGATTGACCATCAGGGCGGCATCCGCGCCGATGCCCGCGGCGTGGCGGGTGAGTTCCAGGGCTTCGCTGGTGGCGTTGGAACCGGTGCCAGCCACGACGGGAACCTTGCGCTTGCCTTGCCGGACGGTGTTGACGACGTGCTCGATGACCAGGCGATGTTCCTGGTGGCTGAGCGTGGGCGATTCGCCGGTGGTGCCGACGGGCACGAGTCCGTCGATGCCCTGCTCGATCTGAAAGCGCACGTTGGCCGCGAGTCGGTCGTAATCGACTTGGCCAGCGGCGAAGGGGGTGATCATCGCGGTCAAAGCGCCTTGGATACGCATGGGAAATCTCCGTGGGGGCAAGCGTCGCAATGTACCAAAAGAGCGCGTTTGGCGGGGTGCGATAAACTGTGCTACATGCCGACCCCCCCTTTGCCGACCCCTCCCTTGCCCACGTCTTGCATGACGCCCAGCGATGATCTCATCGGCTTGCTGGATCGCTGGCGACCGCGACGGATTGTCGTGGCCGGGGACTTCATGATCGACCACTACATCTACGGCAACGCTGAGCGGCTATCGCCCGACGCCCCGGTGCCGGTGCTGGCGGTGGAACGCGAGGAGTTCAAGGCTGGGGGCAGCGCCAATGTTTGCCTTGATCTCCGCGCCTTGCGTTGCGAAGTGGCCTGCCTCGGCGTGGTGGGTGACGATTTGCAGGGACGCGAACTCCGGCGACGATTGCAAGAGGCGGGCTGTGATGTCAGCGGCATCATCGTGGCCAAGGATCGCCCCACCACCGTCAAACAAAATTTCGTGGGACTGGCGCAGCATCGCCACCCGCAGAAGATGTTTCGCGCCGATCTGGAAAAACGTGGCCCACTGGACGCGGGCACGGCCAAGCAATTGCTGACCGTGGCGAAGAAGCTACTCAAGGACACCAGCGCCCTGTGCCTGGAGGATTACAACAAGGGCGTGCTGATGAGCGACACTTGCCAATCGCTCATCGGGCTGGCCAAGAAAGCAGGCGTGGCGGTGCTGGTCGATCCCGCGGCGGTGGACGATTATTCACGCTATCGCGGAGCCACGACTATCACGCCCAACCGCACCGAGGCCTCGCTGGCCACGGGCATCAACGCCAACAGTGGTGAGCATGAGACGCTGATCCGCATGGGCCGCAAGCTGCTGCGCGATTTGGGCCTGCAAACCGTGGTGCTGACGCTGGACAAACAAGGCGCGTTTCTACTGCGGCGTGGCAAGCGGCCCGTCCACGTGCCCACCACCGCACGACAGGTTTACGATGTCACCGGAGCCGGCGACATGGTGCTGGCGATGCTGGCGGCGGCGATCGCCAACGAGGCCGACTGGACTCAGGCGGTGCGGTTGGCCAATGTCGCGGCGGGGTTGGAGGTCGAAAAGTTCGGCGTGGTGCCCATCGAACTCGATGAAATCCTCTTGGCGCTCCTGCGACAAAACCACGAGACACTCGGCAAACAGCGAACCCTCGAACAACTGCTGCCCGAGCTGGCGGCCTACCGACGCCAAGGCCGAAAGATCGCCTTCACCAACGGGTGCTTCGACATTATCCACGCGGGCCACGTCGCCTATCTGCGTGCCGCTCGACGGGAAGGCGATCTGCTGGTCATCGGTTTGAACAGCGATGATTCCATTCGCCGCTTCAAGGGCGAAGGGCGGCCGGTCAATCACCTCGAAGATCGCGTTACTGTGTTGAGCGAACTCGAAAGCGTCAGTTACATCGTGGTCTTTGGCGAGGATACGCCCAAGGATTTGATCGAGGCGATCAAGCCCGATGTGCTGGTCAAGGGGGCGGACTATCAGCGCGATGAGATTGTGGGAGCGGATTTTGTCGAAGGCTTGGGAGGCAAGGTGGTGCGGGTGGAGTTGGTCAAGGGGCGAAGTACGACGAATATTTTGAGGAAGTTGGGGGGGAGGGTAATCAAACTTTTTGACAGTTGAGAATCGTGATTTCAGGTAAGAAAAAAGAAGTCCCACCCCCCGGAGGGGGTGGGCTTTCGTTTTGGGGATTGCATGATTGAGTTTTTCGTTGAACTCTGAAATCACACTTGTGGTTTAGCGCGCTGTGACTCGTTCACCACTTGCACATCAAGCCCGCGTAGAGCTGCAAACTGTCGTAGCCGGGGTTTTTGTTGCCGCCGTAGATGTTGCCGTTGGAGACGTGGAAAAAGCGTGCCCCGCCCATAAGGCTCCAGTTGTTTTTGAGTTCGTAGGTTGCGCCCAAGCCGGCTTGGGGCGTCCAGTTCACATGGGTTCCGTTGGCGGGGAAGCTCTCGGGGCCAAAGTAGCGGAAGCCGCAGCCACCGTCGGCGTAGAGGCTCCACTTGGCGCCTCGCCAGTCTTTGCCCTTGAGGAAGTGGTAGCGGAGCAGGACGTCGAAGCCGAAGTTGCCGGTGTCGCCAGCCGGCGCTCCGCCACGGGAATTGAACTCGGTGTAGCCCGCGGCCAGTTCGAGGTTGATCGAGAGGTTGTCAAAGAAGTAGTACCCGCCGCCGAGGTGGCCTTCGTAGATGTGGTTGCCGCCGCCCAGGGTTCCCGAGGCGTAGCCGTAGAGCCGCCAATCGCCCTTGTCGAAGTCGATGGCGTCGAGGGGCTGGGCCTTGACGTCATTGGCCGCGGCGTTGTTGGCCGTGGCTTCCGGGGCTTGTTCGGCTGCGGGAACGATGTAGGGCGTCATGTCCGCCTGCGCCAGTTTCAGGTCGCCGGCCCAAGTGGCGTCATCGGCCATCGCCGCGCCGCTCACCGTCGCCATCACTACCGCCGCCCCGCCGATCATTGCCATCTTCATGTTCGACACTCCAAAAAAAAGTTTCGCTCACCAAAAGAAAACGCGAAGAATCATACCGCCGTTTTTTTCACGGACAACAGTTTGTGGAAAAGATTTTAGGACGGCGAATGCGCCACAAGTTCATCCCAAGCCCACAGATGAAGTCGCAGCTCTGAGCGGCTTGTTCTGTGGGATCACCCCCGCGTCCCGTTGACAACCTGTCATTAACCCACCGTCGCTAAGATGCACCTCCCATGACCGCCTTCTCCACCAGCCGCCGCAGTTTCAATGATCCCCGTCCCGATGCGGCCACGGTGTCGAAGCTCCTCGAACGCCAGCCCCCCGCCGCCGTCGAAGCCGAGATGAGCCTGCTGGGCTCCATGATCCTCGACTGGCGGGTCACCGGCGAAGTGGTGCAGATTCTCAAGGGCGCGGGCGATTTCTACCGCCCCGCCCACAGCGCCATCTACGATGTGCTGGTCAAGGCCTTTGATGAAAACCGCCCCGTGGACATGGTGCAGCTAAACCAGAGTCTGCGCGACAAAAACCTGTTGGAACAGATCGGCGGGGTCGAGTACCTGATTCAACTCGCCGAGAGCGTGCCCAGCGCCGCCAGCGCGCCGTATTATGCCCAGATGGTGCGCGACAAAGCGGTGCTGCGCCGGCTCATCGACGCCGCGGGCGTCATCTTAAACGATGCCTATACCACCGCCACCCCCGTGGGCCAGCTTCTCGACGAGGCTGAGAAGATGATCTTTGACATCGCGGAAAACAAGGGCACCGGCGACGCCCAGCAGTTGAATGATCTCTTGCAGGAGATTTACGCCCGCCTGGAAAGCCAGGATGGCAAGCACATCACCGGCGTGGACACGGGGTTTTATGAGCTCAACGAAATGCTAAGCGGCATGCAGAACGGCGAAATGATCATCGTCGCCGGGCGACCGTCGATGGGCAAGACGGCTTTTGCCGTCAACATGGCCGAGCACATCGGCGCGGTGACCAAGCAGCCGGTGGCGATTTTCTCGTTGGAAATGAGCAAGCAGCAACTGGCGCAACGCATGCTCTGCTCCCGCAGCGGTGTCGAGTCGCAGAAGGTTCGCAAGAACATGCTGGCGGCCACGGATTACGAACGGTTGCACATGGCGATGGCCGAGTTGGCCGACGCCCCGATTTTCATTGACGACTCGCCGGGCATGAGCGTGCTGACCCTCCGCGCCAAGGCCCGCCGCTTGGTCGCCCAGTTCGACATCAAGGCCATCTTCATCGACTACCTGCAACTTATGAGCCAGCCCGGCAGCGAGTCACGGCAGCAGGAAGTCAGCGAAATGTCCCGCGGGATCAAGGCCCTGGCACGCGAGCTCAACGTCCCGGTGGTCTGCCTAAGCCAGTTGAACCGTGGCCCGGAAGCCCGCGAGGGCCACAAGCCGCGCATGAGCGATCTGCGCGAATCTGGCTCCATCGAGCAGGACGCCGACGTGGTGATGATGGTGCATCGTGAGGAGTATTACCACGATGAGGAGTGGAAGATGGCCAACCCCGAGAAATGCGGCCGGGCGGAAATCATCGTCACCAAACAACGCAACGGCCCGGTGGGCACGGTGGAGTTGCAGTTCGACAGCGGCACGACGAGGTTCCACAACATGGCGCATTCGTGAGGGAGGAAGGCTTGAGGCTTGAGGCTTGCGCGTGTGAACACACCGGCGTTTCAAGCCTACGGATGAGACGCCGCCTTGGGCGACTCTTCCGTGGGATTCCCGCAGTATGCCCCTTGTCATCCCGTGATCTTTGGTTCATTCCCCATCCCACAGAAGCCGTCGCGGCGACGGCATCCGTGGGCTTGTGGTTTTCTTCAGCCCAAACCCCAAGCCTCAAGCCTCAAGACTTCTTCTACTGCACCAAGCCCTTGGTTAGCCGCATGAACGCGGTTTCCAGATTGACCTGTTCTTCCTGCAACCGTGTCAGTCGGTAACCCCCGGCCATGAGGCGCTGGGCGATTTCCGCGGCATCGCCACCACCTGCGGCATCAAGCATCACGCGAATGTCGCCGTCGCGCGTTTCCGTGTTGACCACACCGGGCATGGTCTTGATAAGTTCCACCGCGTCGGCTTGCCGTTGCGCCACGGCCACGTGCAGCACCAAGCCCACCTTGGCGCGCTCGAGAATTTCCCGCACCGTGCCTGTGAAAACCATCTGCCCGCGCTCGATGATTCCCACCACGTTGCACAGGTCGGCCAACTCCAGCAGGATGTGCGAGCTAATGAGAATGGTCTTGCCCATGCGGTGCAATTCCTTGAGTAGCTCGCGGATTTCGATGCGTGCCCGCGGGTCGAGACCCGAAGCCGGCTCATCGAGCAAGAGCACCTTCGGGTCGTGCAAGAGCACCCGCGCCAGCGAGAGGCGTTGCTTCATGCCGCGGGAAAGGCCGTTGCATTCGCTGTCGGCTTTGTAGGCCAAGTCGGTGAGTGAAAGCACATCGTCGATGACGCTTTGGCGCTTGGTGCCGTGGATGCCGTAGGTGGCGGCGAAGAACTCCAGGTACTCGCGCACGACCATGTCGGGGTAGGAGCCGAAGTAATCGGGCACGTAGCCGATGACGCCGCGCACTTGGCGGGCGTTGATCGGGCCGACGGACATGCCGTCGATGCGTGCCTCACCCCAAGTCGGGCGCAAGAGCGTCGCCAGGATTTTGATGGTCGTGGTTTTGCCCGCGCCGTTGGGGCCGATGAAACCGAAACAATCGCCCTGCTCAATCTTGAGGTTCAAGTTCGACAGTGCGATGAGTTCGCCGTAGCGACGGGTGAGATTGATGGTTTCAATCATCGACATGCGGTTGCTTTCAGGGGCTTGCGTTAGTCAGCGTTGGAACACGAAGACACGAAGTCATGAAGGATACAAAGAGGCGTGGTTGCGAATCAATTTTTCTATGCGAATCAAAGTCTTTATTAGCCGCGGCGTCCTCGCCGCGCGTCTTGCTGATCGATCCCTCGCTTTTCCTTCATGGCTTCGTGCTTTCGTGTTCAATCATTCCACCGGGGCGATCCAGCGGACGATGGTCCAGCCAGAGGCGGGCACGGGTTGGCCCTCCACCAACAAGGGCAGCGGCGCGGGGACATTCTGGCTTTCACGGGCGTCCATGTGCCCGATGATGATGATCCGCCGCAACGCCAAGAGCGGCGTGAGATCGAGTTGCCTACCGAGGTTGCGTTGATACTGCGTCGGTCCGGGCAGGCCCGCGCTGCGGAAATCCGGCGGCGGCAGCGTGCTGAAAAACGTCAGCATGTCGAGCATGTCGATGCGGCGATCATCGCTGACCGTCACCTGCTGCGCCGGCATGTTGGGCATCTGCGAAAGCAGACGCTTGTTGAGCAACATGCCCAAATGCCCGCCCCAAACTCGCTCGGCATCCTTCTCTGACATCTGATCGCGCGGGGCGATGGCCAGCGGTTGACCCTGCACGCCGTTGATCACCAGCGGCACCCCCGGAAGCCACAGGGCGGAATTGACGGCCGCATTGATTTCATCGGCCGCGGTTTTCGCGTTGTTCCCACCGCTCGGCGTGGAGGCAGCGCCACCCGAACTCGTCGCCCCCGCACCCGCCGCCGTGAATCGCGGACGCCAGACATACGGTTCCTTGCCATCGCCGGGACAATAGACCACCAGCACATCGCGCAATGGCGCGGCGAACTCATGCGTCACCTCGCCCACCGGTTTGCCGTTGATCAAAGCCATGCGGCCACGCGGCATGCGCCAAGCGTCGATCATCGCCTGCGAACGCCCACTCGTCACGCCGGAGGCATGAGGTTTGAAAAGATAATCGGCCTCGAACTGCTTGGCCGTGGCGCGGATCGGCACCCGCATGGCGTTGGGTTGCGTCGCATCCACCGCGTAACGCTGCTCATCGGCGAAACCGCCCGCTTCCAAAGTGAGTTCCACGCCCGGACTCCAGAGCGTGTTATTTCCCCCGCCCCCGCCCCCGGATGCCCCGCCAGCATTGCCGCCGTTTTCGCCATTGGTGGGAGTGCTTCCTCCCATCGCGTAGGCCGCATCCAAGGAAACCCGCGTTCGCCCATGCCCCGGCTCAAAAAGCGCCAGCCAACTGTGAACGTGCATCAGCCCTGAAGCCGCATCCATGTCCAACACGCTCATGTGCGCCACCCGCTGATGCGATGGCCGCAGCGCCAAAGCGCCGGCCCAAGTCACTGCGGCGAACAGCAGCACAATGGCCAAAAAACCCGTCCAGGCGTGCTTGACCATGCCCCGGCCCTTGAGCACAAAAAAACTCACCGGCCCGGCCAGCACCCAATAAATAGCGAAGGTCAGAATTGCCAAGAGCAACGCCGGCCCGGCCGCTTCGCTCATGGCCACGGCCGAGGGAATCACATTGCGTGATAGCTCCACCGACGAGCGAAACGGCCCGTCGCGGGCGATCTGCCCCTTGGCCAAAAGACCTTCAATGGCGGGCTTGCTGAAGATCGGCCCGCGCCAGCCGAACACCGTGGGCCAGAGCGTTACGCCGATGGGATTCGGGTTGCCCGTGACGCTGTTGGGCAGTTGCAAGGCTCGCAGGCGCGGGTCGGTCAGGTCGATGCCGATCATCGTCACCCGGCCCAAGCCGTATTGCCCGGCGATGACCAGCGGTCGGCCTTGGCGGTCACGCAAGAGGACGGAAACCGCCGCGGATTTCGGCTTGCCGCCGCCGCCTTGGGCTTCCACATCGAACCAGCGCAGGCTGAAGCGCGTTTCACCTTCGCGGATGGGCATCCCCAGCCAGCTTGGCAGCATCAGAGCCGAGACTTCATCGACCCGTTGGATGCGTTCACCGGCAGCGGGCAGCATGTCACGTAGAGGCGAACCACTCCACAGATCACCCGCGGCTGGCAGTACGATTACGAAATGCCCGCCGCGCGTTACCCATTCCCGCAGCGCCAAGCGGGACGCATCAGGCATCGCCCCAGGATCGCCAGCTTCTGGTGTCCAGATCAGGGCTTCAAGAATTGAAAAGCCGTACCAGCGGTCGGGCAAGTTCGCGGGTTCCAGACCTCGCACCACCCGCGTCGGCTCCTGCACCGTCCAAGCCTCGCTGTAAGCGTCCAAGGCCAAATTGCCTGAACCGATGACGCCGACGACGCGCTCTTCCAAGGGAACAAACTCTGGCACC
>JBBRGB010000054.1:0-16349 GCA_038241095.1 Phycisphaerales bacterium | reverse complement strand
GGCGCTGCCTCAATGGCCACGAAAGGATCCCCGATGTGATCGCCGGCATCCCCTTCATCGACGGAGTCAAAACCCTCGCCGCCTGATCCGCTCATCCACAGGATTTGACCATAGCTCTTGTTAACCATCAAGGGCACCAAGGATACGAGTGCGAAGGCTTGAGGCTTGAGGCTTGGGGCTTGAGGCTTGCGCGACTGTTGGCTATTTAAGCATTCTTTGCCTTCCTTCGTGTTCATTGATCGAGGCTGTCCTTGGTGCTCTTGGTGCCCTTGGTGGTTCAACAGCTTGATAAGCAAAACCGTCCAACCCGCCCCACGCCCGGGAACCGTATGATGACTCGTGCGTCTAACTGATGGAACCCCTCACGGAGACCCTGCCATGATGCGCTTTTTGACCGCCCTGCTGCTTTGCCTGTTGCTCACCGCTCCCGCCTTTTCCCAAGAGGTCGCCGACGGGAACAAGCCCGACGCCAAGGCGGCGGACGTCAAGACCGTTGAGCTGCCCGTGACCCGTGCGGTGCTCTTTTCCTCCGGTGTCGGCTACTTCGAGCACGCCGGCACGGTCGAGGGGGACGCCACGCTGCGGCTGATGTTCAAGACCGAGCAGATCAACGATGTGCTCAAGAGCATGGTCGTCACCGATGCCGGGGGCGGCACCATTTCCAGCGTCACCTATGCCGCCAACGAACCCGTGGCCCGTGCCCTCTCATCCTTCGGCGTGGACCTTTCCAACAACCCCACGCTGCCCGAACTGCTCAATCAGCTTCGCGGCTCCAAGGTCACCGTCAACGCGCCGGAGCAAATCACCGGGGCGATTCTGAACGTCACCACCCGCACCAAAATCGTCGGCGATCCGCCAGCGCAAATCACCGAATACATCCTCAACCTCGTCACCGAGGCGGGCATCAAGTCCATCCCCTTGGACAGCATCGGGGCCTTGACGCTCCAAGACGCCCGCATGCGCGACGAGCTTAATCAGGCCTTGGCGCTGCTGGCCTCGACCAACGACACCGAGCGCAAGGCCGTGGACATCAAGTTCACCGGCCAAGGCAAGCGTCAGGTTCGCATCGGCTACCTGGTGGAAAGCCCGGTGTGGAAGACTTCGTATCGCCTGGACCTGAGCATGGAAAAGGCCGGCGACAAGCCTTGGTTGCAGGGTTGGGCCATCGTGGAAAACACCAGCGATCAAGACTGGGAAAGCGTGCGGCTGTCACTGGTGAGCGGTCGGCCGATCTCATTTATCATGGACCTTTACACGCCGCTGTACGTCCCCCGGCCGGTGGTGGTGCCGGAGTTGTACGCCTCGTTGACGCCCCGGAAATATGACGATGGTATGGCGGAGGATGGCAGGGTGGTGCGGCTCAATGAGTCGCGTGATATGAATCAGATGATGCGCAAATCCGCTGGCCGTGCGCCAATGGCTTCCGCGCCGATGGGGGGGGGCAAGAAGGCCCAGGAAGCCCTTGCCGACGCCGCCCCCGCCGATGCGCCTTTCAATCTGTCAAGCTCGGGCGTCCAGTCCATCGCCGATGCCCGCGACATAGGCGAACTCTTCCAATACGCCATTGATTCGCCCGTCGATTTGGCCCGTCGCCGCAGCGCCATGCTGCCCATCGTCAACCAGGATATCACCGCCGAGAAGGTCAGCATCTTCAACGCCTCGGTCCTGGCCAAGCACCCCTTGAACGGCGCGTACCTGACCAACTCCACCAAGTTGAAGCTCATGGCCGGGCCGGTGACGGTGTTTGATGACGGGGCTTATGCCGGCGATGCGCAGATCGATCACATGGCGGCGGGTGAAAAGCGGCTGATCTCCTATGCCGTGGACTTGAACGTCACTGTCGATACCTCGGCCAAGAGTGAAACCCGCATCGTCGCGGCCAGCATCAACAAGGGCGTGTTGCGCATCCAGCGGATGAGCAAGTTCGAGCAGACCTACAAGATCAAAAACAAGGCCGCCAAGGAGCGGACGATCATCATCGAGCATCCGTTCTACTCGCAGCGCAAGCTTCTGGAACCGGCGACGTTTGAGGAAAAGACGGAGAACCTCTACCGCTTCCGCGTGCCGATCAAGGCTGATACCACCGGTGCCTTCGTGGTGCGTGAGGAGCAGCCGGATGGTCAGGTCATCGCGCTGCTTAACGCCGATGTGGGCAACTTTTCCTGGTACGCCAGCAGCGGCGAGATTCCGCAGAAAGTGCGTGACGCCCTGGCCAAGGCCATTTTGTTGAAGAACGAGTTGACCGACTCCCAGCGCAAGCTGGCGGAATTGGAGCAGGAACTGGCGCGGATCAAGCAGGGCCAGACCCGTCTGCGTGACAACTTGAAGAGCGTCGATCAGAACTCGCAGCTTGGGCGGCGATACCTGGAAAAACTCAACGGTGAGGAAGACCGCATCGACGAACTCGAAGGCAAGCGCGGCCAAGCCGGCTTGATCGAACAGGCCCGCCAAACCGTCGAGCAGCGGCGCAAGGCGTTGGAAGACTACGTCAGCGACCTGAACATCGGGTGATAACCACCGTAAAGAGCCGCGCACGAAGTAAGCGGAAACTCGACATACCTTCGCTCACGCACGGTTCGCAAGGGTCAACACGGTGCGGCCACCGCTTACTTCGTGCGCGGCTCCTTGAGAAACGCGCTTGGCGCTTGCGAAACGCGCTGGACCGCGTGCGCCGTTATCATCGCGTACATGGAATCACAGACCATCCTTGTCACCGGCGCTGCCGGGTTCATCGGCTCCTCGCTCACCGACCGCCTGCTTTCCCAAGGCCATCGCGTGGTGGGATTCGACAGCTTCTGCGACTTCTATGATCCGAACCTCAAGCGGCAGAACCTTGAGAAGGCCATGCCCCAGGCGGGCTTTGAGCTTGTCGAGGCCGACATCCGCGACCGCCAGGCGGTGCTGGACACCTTCGCCCAATACAAGCCGACCGCGGTGGTGCATCTGGCGGCAATGGCGGGCGTGCGGCCCAGCATTGAGCGGCCGGCCTACTACACGGCGGTCAACCTTGACGGCACGGTAAACCTGCTCGACGCCGCCGTGGTCGCGGGCTGCGGCAAGTTCCTTTTCGCCTCCTCATCAAGCGTCTATGGCAACAACGTCAAAACGCCCTTCGCCGAGGAGGATCGCGTCGATTTCCCCATCAGCCCTTACGCAGCGACGAAGAAGGCCGGCGAACTCATCGCCCACAGTTATCATCACCTCCACCAACTACCGATCCACTGCCTGCGGTTCTTCACGGTGTTCGGCCCCCGGCAACGGCCCGACCTGGCGATTGGCAAGTTCCTGCGCCTCGTGGCGGATGGCAAGCCGATTCCCGTTTTTGGCGACGGTTCCACCAGCCGGGACTACACCTTCATTGACGACATTGTGACGGGGATTCTCGCTTCGCTTGAACTGTGCGGTGGCGCGGGGTTGCCGGAAAAACTGGGGGGGCCGGGGATTCCGGGGGCGGGATTCCGGGTTTACAACCTTGGGGGAAATCATCCGATCAGTCTGGGCGATTTGATCGGGGTGATTGAGAAGGTGACGGGCAAGCGGGCGCGGATTGACCGCAAGCCGATGCAGCCGGGCGATGTGGAACGGACGTGGGCCGACCTGACGCGGAGCAAAGCGGAGTTGGGGTACGAGCCGACGACCAGCATCGAGGCGGGCATCGCCCGGCAGTGGGAGTGGATGCAAGTTGGGGGTTGATGGGTGGAGCGGCACAAGCCCACAGATGCCGTCGCTGCGACGGCTTCTGTGGGATGGGATGCGAACTTGCGTGCGCGGTCGCCTGCTACACTCCATCCATGCTCGATGATATTGAAAAGGTTCTGATTGATCGGCGTGAAATCGCGGCGCGGGTGGCGGCGGTGGCGCGGCAGATCACAGCCGATCTTCAAGCCGACGCTTCGCAGGGCGGCAATCATCCCTTGAAGGACGGCGAGGGGCTGACGCTGGTGCCCATCCTCACCGGCAGCGTCATCTTCCTGGCGGACCTGATGCGGCACCTGCCCCTGCGGCTGCGAATACGACTCGTGGCCATCAGTTCCTACCCCGGCACCGCCACCACCAGTCGCGGCGCGACCATCCTCGAACACCTGACCAACCTGCCCCAAGACCTTTCGGGCCAGCATGTGCTCTTGATTGACGATATCCTCGATTCGGGCACGACCCTGCGAGCCGCCACGGCGCTGTTGCAACAGCGCAATGCCGCGGAGGTTCGTACCTGCGTGCTGCTACGCAAGCCCCGGCCGGAGTCGCTGGCGATGAAGGTCGATTACTGCTGCTTTGAGATTCCCGATGCCTTTGTGGTCGGTTACGGATTGGATTACAACGATTTTTATCGCAATCTGCCCGATATTGTGACTTTGAAGCCGGGCATCATCGCCGCCGCAAAATGATTTTCGCCATTGGGTTCGTTGATCCATGTCAAAAACCGCTGACAACCCGGCCCCCACGCCCCCCAAAGCGCCTACCGCAACCGCCTGTCAACCGGCGGAACGTCGCTTGGCGGAAGTGGGCGTGGATGACGCGGCCGACCCGCGGGTGGCCGATCCGCGCGTCGCGGCCATGCTCCCGGCCGAACTGCTCCAGCCCGGCGAACTCATCATCCTGCTGACCAAGCCCAGCCCGCTGTTCATCATCCTCGAACCGCTGCGAACCTTGGCCTTCATTGCCCTGTTGACGGTGATGGCCTGGGTGATGGTGACCCACGACTGGCTCCCGGCCAGCCCGCGGGATGTGGTGCTGGGTGGCGTGGCGGTGGCGGGACTGCGGATTTTCTGGCAGTTTCTCGAGTGGCTTAGCCGGGTGTACGTGCTGACTGACCGCCGGGTAGTGCGGGTGCGGGGCGTGCTGCGGGTGCAGGTTTTTGAGTGCTCCCTGAAACGCATCCAGCACACCACCGCCAGCTACTCGCTCATCGAACGGCTCTTCGGCCTGGGCACCATCGGCTTCGCCACCGCCGGCACGGGAAATATCGAAGCCTGGTGGCGGATGTTGGCCCGGCCGCTGGAAGTGCATCAGTTGATTGTCAAGACGCTTAATCGCTATCGGTGAGGTCTTGAGGCGCGTTCATCCGCAAAAGAGCCGCGCACGAAGTAAGCGGAAAACATGGGCGAAAAAAGCCGCACAAGAAGTAAAAAAGAATCCGCTACTTCGTGCGCGGCTCTTTAAGTCTGTGACCGCTTACTTCGTGCGCGGCTCTGACCACCCTCATGGATGGGGCTTGGTTTGTGAGCGTGGGTCGAGCAGGGCGTCGAGTTTGGCGGACTCCATCAGTTTCTTTTCCAGCACCAATTCACGGATGGTTTTACCTTCCTTGTAGGCCTCTTTGGCGATGGTCGCGGCTTGGTCGTAACCCAGTTCCGGGGCCAAGGCCGTGACCATCATCAGCGAGCGCTCCACCAACTCTTCGCAGCGCTGACGGTTGACCTCCAAGCCGTCGATGAGCTTGCGGCCAAACACATCGCTGACATTAGCCAAGAGGTCAATCGACTCCAGCACCGCCTCGGCCATGACGGGCATGGCGACGTTGAGTTCAAAGATCGACCCGACGCCTCCCAAGGCCGCGGTGGTGACAGTGGCATCGTTGCCGATGACGCGGCAGGCGACCTGCATGACGCTTTCGCAGAGCACGGGGTTGACCTTGCCGGGCATGATGGAGGAACCGGGCTGAATGGCGGGCACCAGCAACTCGAATATCCCACAGCGCGGGCCGGAGCCGAGGTGGCGGATGTCGTTGGCGATTTTCGAGAGGCTCACCGCAATGGTTCGCAGGTGACCGTGCGCTTCGACGAAGCTGTCCTTGGCGGCTTGGGCTTCGGGGTGATTGGCCGCTTCGACAAAGGTGATGCCCAGACGCTCGCTGAGAATGGCGCAGACGCGGGAGCCGAACTCGGGATGGGTGTTGATGCCCGTACCCACGGCCGTGCCTCCGATGGGCAGATTGACGCGGCAGAGTTCGACGACGGTCTTGGCGCGACGAACACCGTATTCGGCTTGGGCGGCGTAACCGGAAAAGACCTGGCCCACGCGGATGGGCGTGGCGTCCATCAAGTGCGTTTTGCCGATCTTGACGATGTCGTCCCATGCCGCCGCTTTTACCGCCAGGGATTCATGCAGTTTGCCGAGGCTCGGCACAAGCGATGACGAGGCGGCGACGGCCGCGGCGATGTGCATGGCCGTGGGGAAGGTGTCGTTGCTGGATTGACCTTGGTTGACGTGATCGTTGGGATGCACTTTGGCATCGCTGGCCAAGAGCGCGTTGGCGAGGTGGGCGATGACCTCGTTGGCGTTCATGTTGGAACTGGTGCCGCTGCCAGTCTGATAGACATCGACGGGAAACTGTTCATCGTGGTTGCCGCGGGCGACTTCCTCGGCGGCAGTAATGATGGCCCGACCGCGCGATTCATCAAGCTTGCCAAGATCAATGTTGGCCTGGGCGCAAGCGGCTTTGAGATGACCCAAGGCGTGAATCAACGCCGGGGCGATGGGCCGATGGGCGATGGGGAAGTTCTCCACCGCCCGCTGCGTGCTGGCGCCGTACAAGGCCTTGGCCGGCACTTGCATTTCCCCCATCGAATCCCGTTCCACGCGCGTATCGGTCATGTCTTGCCTTTCAAGAAGAGGTCAAGGCATGGTAGGCGCGGCACGTCGCATGTGCCGTGATTCACATTCCCGCCAAGTGCAGGCCACCGGTGTCGCCATCGGGCTGCGCTTGTTGCCCCGCACCACCACCGTCCTGCTGACCCGACATGGCATCATCGACCTTGCGCATCAGGTCCAGGTAATCCATCTGCGCCATCTGAAAGTCGCGCAGTACCGTGTTTCTGACCACCTTGTTCTGCATCTCCTGAAGCTTGTGCTTCTCGGCGACTTCGATGGGCTTGCCTTGGGCTTCCTTCTCCGACACGGCCTGCACCGCGCGGTTGAAGTCGTTGAGCAGCCGCTGGGCCTCGATGTCGGCCTGGAGTTTGGCGATGGCACCCTCGACCTTTTTCGCCGCGTCATGCGTGGCAATGAGCTTTCCGAGTTCCGTCGCCGCCTTGAGAATCTCTTGTGTGTTAGCCATAAACACATGGTAGCACGTTGGCTTGTCGGCCAAAACGAGGATACGCTTGTGACATGGCAAGAAGAAAGAAAACGAGTTCCGCGGCGATAACTCCCGCATCCAGCACCTCCAACCAACCCTCCGCGCCGCCCTATTCCAAGTCCGCCATCTCTCCAGCGGACAAGGCCAAAGGGAGTGACGCGGCCGCTCCGAGCATGGCCACCGACCCGCTTTTGGCGCGGGTCATGGGCCACATCAGCGACCGCCGCTATCAGCCCACGCGCATGGAGGAACTGGCCGAGGACTTGGGCGTCAGCGAGGATGAACTCGAAAGCTTTGGTCGCTCCGTCAACCACCTCATCGAAGACGGTCGGCTCATCATCGGCGCCCGCGACACCGTGGGCCTGCCGCCGTTGGGCAAGGAACTCGTGGGCACCATTCGCGTGGCCGAAAAAGGCTTCGGCTTCGTCGTACCCGATGCCCCCACGGGCCACGGTGACCTTTTCGTTCCGGCACAGCACATCAACGGCGCCATGTCCGGCGACCACGTCCGCGCTCGGGTGGTGCATGAACCGGGCCGGGGCAGACAGGCGGGCAAATCGCCCTACGTCGGCCGCATCGTGGAGATCATCCAGCGGGCCGAGCGCCGCTATGTGGGCAACCTGCGCAAGCTCGGCTCGCAGTGGATCGTGGACATCGACGGCAAGGCTTTCCGCGACCCGGTCAACATCGGCGACCCGCACGCCAAGAACGCCAAGGCCGGCGACAAGGTGGTGGTGGAGTTGATGGACTATCCCGGGCAGGATCGTCCGGCGCGGGGCGTGATTACCGAAGTGCTGGGCGAGCAGGGTGAGCCGGATGTAGAAACCCAAGCGACGCTGCGAGCCTTCGGCTTGGAGGAGCGTTTCAGTCAGGCGGTCATCGAGGACGCCCGTATCGCGGCGAGGTCGTTTGACGAAACCAGCGTCCCACCCGAGCGCGAAGACTTCACCGGCGAGTTGGTGATGACCATCGACCCGCCCGACGCCAAGGACTACGACGACGCGATTCACATCAAGCGGCTCGACCCCTCGCGGCACGATGGCGCGGCCTACGAGCTTGGCGTGCACATCGCCGATGTGGCGCACTTCGTAAAACTGGGCACGGAGTTGGCCAAAGAAGCCTACCTGCGGGGCAACAGCACCTACTTGCCGCGCAAGGTCGTGCCCATGCTGCCGGAGTTGTTGTCCAACGGTGTCTGCTCACTTCAGGAGGGGGTCAACCGTTTCACCCTCTCGGCGGTGATGCGTTACGACGCCAAGGGCAACGTGACCGACTGGCGCTTTTCCAAGGGCGTGATTCGTTCCGCCAAGCGGCTGACGTATCTCGAAGCCCAGGCGTTGATCGAGGGTGACCTGCGGGAGGCCGTGAAGCACGCCAAGACCGAGCCGAAGTATCCCAAGGCCGCGGTCAGCACGTTGCAACTGATGGACGAGTTGGCCAAGGTGATTCGCACGCGGCGGCTGGCCAAGGGCATGGTGGTGCTGGGGCTGCCCGATGTGGAGTTGGTGTTTGACGATTCGGGGCGGGTCATCGACGCGGTGCGGGAGGACGATGCCTTCACGCACACCATCATTGAGATGTTCATGGTGGAGGCCAATGAGGCTGCGGCAAGAGTCTTTGACAACCTTGGCTTAGCGATGGTGCGGCGGATTCACCCCGACCCGCCGAGTTTCGATTTCGATGAGTTGCGCGGGTTTTGCCGGGTGGCGGGGTACAACATTCCCGACCGTCCCACGCGGCAGGAATTGCAGCAACTCTTGGACAGCGTACGCGGCAAGCCCGCGCAGCACGCGGTTCACCTGGCGGTGTTGCAGACGCTTTCCAAGGCCGAGTATTCCCCGCTGTTGATCGGCCACTACGCCCTGGCCAGCGAGCACTACACGCACTTCACCAGCCCCATTCGCCGCTATCCCGACTTGGTGGTTCACCGCGGGCTGGCGTGCTACATCGAAAACCGGGGGCGGGCGGAGGGCGACCCGCGCAAAGTCGCCAACGCCATGATCGGCGATCCGCGACTGCCCGACGAGGAAGGCATGCGCGTCATCGGCAAGCACTGCTCCACCACCGAGCGCAACAGCGACTCGGCGGAGAAGTATCTGCGAACCTACCTGGTGCTCGACTTCCTGCGTCAACATTTGGGCGACGACTTCGAGGGCACGGTCACCGGCGTCACCAACGCGGGCGTGTTTGTGCAATTGGATCGCTACCTGTCGGACGGTTTTGTGCGGGTCAACGACTTGCCGGGCCAAGTCTCGGATCAGTGGCGGCTCAATCGCACGACCGGGGCTTTGGTGGCGCAACGTTCGGGCAAGACCATCACCATCGGCGACCGCTTCATGGTGCGCATCGCCAAGGTCAGCCCAGAACGGCGTCAGATGGAACTGGTGATCGTCGGCCCGATCGGAGGCGCGGGGGGGCAGCCTGGCAAGGGTTCCGGCAGTGGTGATGGCAAGGGCAAATCGCCCAAGCCCCCGCGCCAAGACAAGCCGCACCGCAAGCAGGGCCAAGGCGCGGCCAAGGCGCACGAACAGATAAAAAAGATCAAGCAATCACGGCGAGGCGGACGCAAGAAACGCTGAGGTTCAGAGGAAATGCGTTTTGTGAACGGGTGCCACACAGCATCCCGCTGCGGGTGCTGTGTGGCGGGGGCGAGTCGGACATTTTGTGGTTGTCGGTGATCCACCGCGGCCCCCGGCTCCGAGCCGCCGGGGGCTAAATATCAGCAGAGTTCAGACTGTTTCACAGCGCCGCCAGCACGGTGTCGGCGACCTCTTTGGTGCCGACGTTCAAGCGATCCATTGATTGGCCGGCCCACTGCGGGCAGACCTTGACCACCGCGGCTTCCAAGGCGTTGCCCGCCGTCGCCAGCGATTCATTCTTCTTGTTCCGCGCCGTCTCTTGCAAGAGCATGGCCATCGACAGAATCGCGGCCACGGGGTTTGCCTTGTTTTGCCCGGCGATGTCGGGAGCCGAGCCGTGCACCGGCTCGAACATGCCCGGCCCGCCGGTGTCGGCCTTGCTGTCTTTTTCCGGCTTGTGCCCCGCCCCTTGGAATTGCGGATTCAGGTTCCCCGATGCCGCGACGCCCATGCCGCCGGCGATGGCCGCGCCAAGGTCGGTGATGATGTCGCCGAACATGTTGGTCGTCACGATCACGTCGTACAGCGCCGGCTTGGTGACCATGTACATGCAGCAGGCATCGACGTGGTGATAGGCCGTCTTGACCCCTGGATATTCCGGGGACATTTCATTAAACGCCCGCATCCACAAATCATGGGCGAAGGTCAGCACGTTGGTCTTGCCCACCAGTGTCAGGTGTCGGCGGGGCCGCGTCATGGCCAGGTCAAAGGCGTAACGCAGGCAGCGATCCACGCCCATGCGGGTGGCGATCATCTCCTGCGTGGCGACCTCGTGGGCCGTGCCTTTGCGCAGGAACCCGCCCACGCCGCAGTAAAGGTCTTCGGTGTTCTCACGCACCACCACCATGTCGATGTCGGCCGGCGATTGATTGGCCAGCGGCGTCTTGACACCCGGCAACAGCTTCACCGGACGAAGGTTGATGTATTGATCCAACTCGAAACGCATCCGCAACAACAGGCCGCGTTCGACGATGCCGGGCGGGACTTCGGGCGTGCCCACCGCGCCGAGATAGATGGCGTCGTAGTTGGTCTTCAAGTCGGCGATTTCATCATCGGTGATGACCACCTTTTCCCGCAGGTAGCGCCCGCCGGAGTAGGGAAGTTTCTTGGCGTCGAAGTCGAAGGCGAACTTGGCCGCGAGTTTTTCGAGGCAGCGCAGGCCCTGGTCGGTGACTTCAGGCCCGATGCCATCGCCGCCGATGACCGCAAGTTTGAGCATGATGAGAGTCCTTATATTGAGCGAAGTTGGGATGTCAGGTGGGGGTGGAAATAATACCGCAAGCCCACAGATGCCGTCGCTCTGGACGGCTTTGCGTGGGGTGAGCCGCCAAAATCACCGTCGCATCCCACGGATGAAGTCGCTCCGAGCCGCGACTTCATCCGTGGGCTTGGGCGCAGAAAACATACATCCGCGGTGGATTGACTCACGCGGCGTTGGCGTTGATCACGGGCAGATGATGGGCCGGCTTGTCTTTCTTCTCCTGCCGCTGCCGCTCGAGTTTGTTCAAGGCCGCGGGGTTGGCGTAGGTGTTGAAGATCATGGCCTTGACCGTGGCGAACAAGCCGCCCACGTTGGTGAAGGTGTGATTCACCGCGGAGCTTTCGTAGCCGCTATGAACCATGCACTGCTGGCACGCCGGGTTGCCCGACGCACGGCCGTAGCTCTCCCACTTCGTCTCCCCGATGAGTTCCGCAAACGTGTCGGCGTAACCGTCCTGCAATAGATAGCACGGCTTCTGCCAGCCGAAAAGGTTGTACGTCGGCATTCCCCAGGGCGTGCATTCGTACTCCCGCCGACCCATGAGAAACTCCAGAAACAGCGGCGATTGGTTGAAGCGCCAGCGCTTCTTGCGGTTGGCGAGGATGAGGGTGAAGAGGTCGTTGGTCGCCTGCCGCTCCTTGAAAAAGTTGGCCTGATCGGGAGCCTTGGAGTAGGCGTAACCGGGGCTGACCATCATGCCCTCGACGCCGAGGTCCATCATCTGGTCGAAAAACTTTCGCACTTCGTTGGCATCCACGCCGTCGAAAAGCGTGGTGTTGGTGGTGACGCGGAACCCCCCTTCCACAGCCGCCTTGATGCCTTCATACGCCTGCTGAAAACCGCCCTCGCGGCAGACGGCAAAGTCGTGCATCTCCTGCGTGCCATCCATGTGGACGCTGAAGGTCAGATACTTGCTGGGCTTGAAAAGGCCTTCTTCGAGCTTCTTTTTGAGCAACAGGGCATTGGTGCAAAGGTAGATGTACTTGCGGCGGGCGACGAGGCCCTCGACGATCTCGCCGATTTGCGGATGCAACAGCGGCTCGCCGCCGGGGATGCTGACCATCGGCGCGCCACATTCCTCGACGGCCTTGAAACATTCTTGGGGCGTCAGGTCGCGTTTAAGAATGTGGGCCGGGTACTGCACCTTGCCGCAACCGGCGCAGGCCAGGTTGCAGCGAAAAAGCGGTTCGAGCATCAGCACCAGCGGATAGCGTTTGCGGCCACGCAACTTCTGCGAGAGCACATAGGAGGCGACGGTCCACATCTGTGAAATCGGCACGGGCATGATCGGGGTGTTCCTTGGGGCAGCGGCTTCGCGGGCTTTGAACCGGGGTGGCGCCGGGGGGGGGGCGGAGAACAGCCGTGCAATGGTAGCGGATCAGGGCAATGAGGTGAAGTTCGGAGCCAGAAGTCTTGAATAGAAGAAGATGAAAACAAGCATTTTCTCAAGCCCACAGATGCCGTCGCTCTGGTCGGCTTCTGTGGGATGACTCACGAATAACCCGTGCGCAGCATCCCACGGAAGAAACCGCTCCGAGCCGCGATTTCATGCGTGGGCTTGAGGTTGGAAATCGGCCCAAGGGTCACGGAGCGGGTTGCGGCGCGGCCTGGAGTTGCGTCAGCACTTCCAGCACTCCCTGCCAAGCTTCGGCGAAGGAGACGATCTTGGCGTTGGGCTGACGCAGGGCGGCGTTGATCGCCAAGCCACCATCACCCGCGACACCGTTGGCCGCGTCCCCGCCCGCGGCTTGCGTCTGCGTGGCCAGGTACATCATCCACACAATGGGTTCCTCGCTGCGCAGGGCTTGCTCGTGGATGCGGGGGAATGACTGTTTGCCGGTGGTGTCGGGCGTCAGGAAGCGCACCGCCCAAGCCTGCTGCAAGGCATCGGCTTTGAGATAACGGGCGGTGACGGCCTCGACGGCTTGATCGGCGATTTCCTGCGTGGCCGGGCCGGTGAGCCGGGGTGTCATTTGCAGCAGCCAAGCCATCGACTGCATCACCACCGAGGGGTTGGGGTCGCCCAGACCGGCGATTTGCGTCTGGATGTTTTCCTTGGTGAGTTGCGTGCCGATGCGCTGGGCTTGGGGGAGGGTCGCGGTGAGGGTCATGGGGCCCAGGGCGATTTGGCCATCGGGCGTGGGTTGGCCACCGAGGATGGCGTTGCCACCGAAGATGATGGTGTCCGCAGGGTTGATCGCCAGGAGCCAGCCGAGTTCCGAACGATCCAGCGGCACATCGAAAGTGAGCTTTTCCCGCGGGGCGATGACCAACCGACGGGCGGCATCGTTGACGACCGCCGGCAGGTTGCCCAGACGTTGCATGATGGTTTTGGGCTGCATGTAAATGAGCAGCCCTGGACGAATCGGTCCGTCACTCCGAATCGCCAGCGGAGCTTCGGTGGTGTTTGAAAGGGTGACGGTGAGCGTCACGGGCTGAAGATAGCGGTAGCTGCTTACGGTCATACGGAGGTCGAGTCGCAGCCAGTTGCGGTTTTGCAAGTCGGGCTGACGAATTGACAAGGGCACGCGGTTCAAGGCGGTGACCAGGGCCGCGGCAGCGGGCGATTCCACGGGCGGAGAGCCTTGGGCGATGTTGCCGCGATCCTGACTGGCGAGAATGGCGGCAGTGCTTCGCGGGGCTTGGGCAATGACTTCGTTGAGCCGCCTGCCCTGAAGCGCAGAGTCCGCCAGGTTGTCCAGCCGCAGCAGACCGTAAGCGGCAAAGGGATCACCCCCGGAAGCCGCAAGCGGGCTGAGCAACTCGCGAGCGCGGTCGGGCTGATCCTGTCTCAGCGCGGCCCAGCCTTGAATCCGATTCCACAACGCGGCATCCATCGGCGGCGCGGCGGCGAGCTTGGCCAAGTCTTCCGTCGGCACTTCGCCCAAAAGCAAATCCAGCCAAACGGCGTCGGCCAAGGCGGCGGCGTCACCGGCTTTCTCCCGTTGCGCCAGGCTTTGACGCACACGGGCCAGCGAGGCTTTGAGACCCGCGGCTTCATGGCGAGCACGGAACGCCAAAGCGCGGAGCAGTTCGAGATCAAGGGGCAAGCCCGCGCTGGCGGCGTTTTCCTCTTGCGCCACTGGCGCTGGATTCCCATCCGCAGAACGGGTGGGCTTGGGAGTGTTTGCATCCTCAGTCGCGTTGTCAGGCGCGGGGGCTAATCCGGGGGCTTCTCCGGCGGGTTGCGCCATGGCTTGTCGCCGCCGCGCTTCCAGGGCCGAGAGCAGCGACAGGGCGTCATCGTTCTTGCCCGCCGCCAACAGGGCCACCACCCAATCGTGATAAAAGCCATCATCCAGCGGCGCTTGGGCGATGTCTTGGGCCGCTTGATATTGAACCGTCGCCGCCTCGTAAGCCGCCAGTGACGCCAGCAGGTCCGCCAGCTTGCGCCGCACGCTGACATCCATCGGGTCAGCCCGCAACATGCCCACCACCGCCACGCCCAACTCGGCCGGGGAACCGTCGCGGGCTTCGACCAGTTCGTAAATCATCCGCATGGCTTGGCGGTTGGAGGCGTCGAGTTGCGCCGCCTGCCGCAGCCGCTTGGCGAAGCGTGACCGATCACCGAGTTCCAGCGCCCCTTGCGCCACATACGATGCCAGCCGGGACCGCAGCGCGGCCGAAAAACTGTTGGCGTTGGGCGCATCGAGGATGCGTTCGACTTGGGTCAACCGTGCTTCGACGGTCTGCTGATTTTCCAGCAGCAGCATGATGAGGTCGAGCTGGGCCGCGTCATCCGATGGCACCAGAGCGGTGTATTGCGACAGGGCCTTGATCTCGGCCTTGCGATCGCCCATGCGGTTGGCCAGTTCGCGGTCAAGACGCCAGATTTCGGCATCGCGGGGGTCGTACTCGGCTGCGGCGTCGAGCAGCATGGCGGCGGCGGTAAGTTGCTTGTCGGTCGGCTGAGCGTTGCCCGCCAAGGCCTTGCGCGACATGAGCACCAGTTGCCTCGCCATCATCGACGGAGCCGACAACGCCGGGCCGAAGGACAGATCGCTCTGTCCCGCGGCGGGCATGACCGCCAAACACAAAACCATAATCGCGGCCACGACCGCGCAACGCCCGGCGGTCTTGGAAAAACGTTTGCAACAGTTGGTCAACATGAGACTCTCCCGTAAGGTCAATTGATTATCGGCTCATTATGCACGGGACACGGGGGCCACGCTCAACCCCGTGGCCAAGTCCCTGACGAAATCGCCGACATGGCGGGCGATTTGCTCCGGGCCTTGCTCGGCATGTTGCGCCACGCGACGCATGATCGCTGAACCGACGATAGCCGCATCCGCCACCTCCACCACTTGCCGCACCTGGTCGGCGTCCGAAACGCCAAAGCCCACCGCCATAGGCAAATCCGTCACTTGCCGCAATTCTTCGATCCGCCGCGACAGGTCGGCTGGCAACGCGGCGCTTTCACCCGTCACCCCCGCCCGCGCCAGCACGTACACAAACCCCGTGCAAGCTTTGGCGATGTTTCGCGCCCGCTCCAAAGGCGTCGTCGGTGAAATCAGAAAGCTGAGAATCAGCCCGTGCTTGGCGATGAGTTCCCGCACCGCCTGCGATTCCTCCAAGGACAGATCGGGAATGATGAAACCGTCGATGCCAGCCTGGGCCGCGTCACGAATAAACGTCGCCGGTTCCAAACGATGCACAATGGAATAACTGATCATCGCCACCAAACCCATGTCGAGCTTGTCACGCTTAGCGGCGACCATTTCAAGAACCTTGCCCGGCCGCGTGCCTGCTTCCAAGGCGCGGGTCATCGAGGCTTGAATCACCGGGCCGTCGGCGATGGGGTCGGAAAAAGGAATGCCCAGTTCACAGACGCTGGCGCCAGCCTGTTGCAGAGCCGGGAGAATCGCGGCGGTGGTCGCCAAGTCGGGGTCGCCAGCAGTGACGAAGGGCATCAGGGCCTTGCCGCCGCCCTGCCGGAGTTGTTGGAAAATGCGCTGGATTCGATTCATGGTCATCAGGATATCAGGGGTGGAAGATCAAGGCATGGCAAGGTGACAAAAAGACATGGCAAGGGGGCGATGTGAGAATAATGTGGGCATCCACTTAGGGACCGCGTGCCGGTTTTGTGCGCACAAAACCGGCGCGATTGAATCAAAAGATTGTCACAACCCATTTAAGGACAAGACACAATAATATTTTTAAATTGGGCGCATGTTGTCGGATTATGCCCCATCAACTGTGCGCGCATTCTCAAGTCGGCATGGCAGTTCATGGCAATCCCGCGGCTGGCTCATCGAGGTACCAAGTCAGCGCGTCCTCTCCCGCATCGGGTCGCAACGCCGTGACGGGCAGTGTTTGCGGATCGGGCCCGGCCTGTCGCATCCGCGCCGCGATCCGCGTCAGCATCGCGGCC
>JBBRGB010000053.1:0-16406 GCA_038241095.1 Phycisphaerales bacterium | reverse complement strand
GGTTGTTTTTGTGAGGGGGTGAGGGGGTGAGGGGGTGAGGGGGTGAGGGGGTGAGGGGGTGACAAGGTGACAAGGTGAGGGGGTGAGGTATTTTTTGTGGCCCAAGCCTCAAGCCTCAAGCCTTCCCCTACTGGCTTGGTTCGACCAAGAGGACGTTGGCTTGGGCGCTGATAATTTTGACGGCTTGGAAGGCGGCGATGGACGGGCCGTTGCTGGTGGCGCTGACGATGCGGCTGGTGCCGCCGAAGGTGACTTTGACCTGGCCCTGACCTTGACCCTTGGGGGGAATGGTCAGATAGACCTGTCCGATGGAGCCGACGCAGCCGGCGGGATCGTATTTGGAGGTTTTGTTGAGTCGCCGCATGGCGAAGGCCATTCCCGCCGCCAGCGACATGGCGACGGTGCCGAAGCCGATGGAAAGCACCGCGGAGATGAAACCGTTGAAGCCCCAGTCCACGCGGGCGGCGAAACCCATCCAGCCGGCACCCATGAAAAAGGCCATGATCGAAAGCAGGGAGAAGAACTTGAAGACGCCGGTGCTGTCATCGTGGGCGTGGTGGTGGGCGTCAAAGTGGGCATCGCCAGCGTCGCCACCCATGTCACCGGCACCGGCACTTCCGGGGGAACCGGGGGAGTCGAAGTCGCCGCTGTCGCCGTCGCCGCCGAAGAGCGCCATCACCAGCCGGGCCAGGAAGAGCAGCGTGGCCACGGAGCCCATGATGAAATAGAGCGTGGTGTCGGAGGAGTAATGAATGGCGTCCCAGAAGTTCACGGGTGATTCCGATTTTATGTTGTGAAGGGTCACCCCCCGGCCCCCGGCCCCCGGTCCACGCACCGGGGCGAGATTGCGTGACCAAAGCCTAAATCCTCCCGCGCCGGGCGTCAATTGCCAACACCGCGACTCGGCGATTGCGAAAATGGGGACATCCGATGTCTCTGAACAACTCAATTTTAATGCGCAGGCCCTCGGTGGCTCGGGGTGCCTTGTCCGATCCGCAAGGCGTAAGCCTGCGGTCGAACGTCACCGCGTGAAGGTGCGTCCATGAACCTTCGACCGAGGGCTTACGCCCTTCGGCTCGGATAAGGCACTGCGGTCTTAGGATCGGTGGCTGGCGACAAATCCTGACCGCTCAACGGGTTTTCTTCAGCTCGAACTTCTTGCCGGCCAGCGCTTCCTTGGCGGGAAGGCCCCAGTAGTCATTAGGCTCGAAAGTCCAATCCTTGAGCAGCACGGGGCTGGCCTTGGGGTGGAAACTCCAAGCGGTCCAGTGGTACTTGTGCTTCTGCACCAGGCCCAGGAAGTCGGGCACCCAAGTCGAGGGGTCTTCGTGCATGGACTCGGGGATGAACTCCATGCGTTGTTGCGGCGCGCCACACTCGCCGATGAAAATCGGGTATTTCTCGGCCGCGTCCATGAAGGCCTTTTTCCAGCCGCTCTTCCATGAATAGACGTGGGTGGAATAGACGATGCCGTTGCCATCGCGGTCGTTTAAGGCGAAACCGTTGAGTACGCCTTCGAGGGTGTAGGACCAGTCCAGCCCGCCGACGATGACGATGTTTTTCGCGCCGGTGTTACGGACGGCATCGACTAGGGCCTGCATGCCGATGGACTCGAAGCCCTTGAGTTTTTCCTTGTTTTCCGTCAGGGCGTCGGTGTCCTTCTTCTTTTCGGTGCTGACGAATCCGCCGTCGCGCCAGACCTCCCAGGAGATGTCGTGCGGCTCGTTGAACAGCTCGAAGATGACGGCCGGGTGGTTCTTGTATTTGGTGGCGACATCGGTCCAGAACGCGGCGTGGGCCGGCTCCGGAGCGCGGAAGCGATGGAGATCAATGACGACATAAGCGCCCTTGGAGGAAGCGAGGTTGACCACGTCATCGACGAGTTGGCGGTAGCCCGCGCCGCCGTCTTGTTGGTAGGGTCCGACGCCGTTCCAGAAGTTTTCCTTCACCGCCAGTCGCAGGACATTGGCCTTCCAATCGTCGATGGCCTTTTCGGTGGATTCCAAAATGCGCTCGCCGCCGGCGGCCCAACCCATGCTGGGAATCGCCACGCCTTGGAGCCAGACCTCCTTGCCGTTGGCGTCCTTGATGAGATTGCCTTCGACGTGGAGCATGGGCGGAAGTTTGTCGGCGGGCGTCACGGGCACCTGTGGCTTGACCTTGGCGGCGCGGGTGGCGACATCCTGGGCCTTCTTGGCGGCCGCGACGGCCTGGGCCTCCAAAATCGGCTGGGGATCGACCGCCACCAGCACCATGTCATCCAAATCATAAGACCCCGATGCGGCGCTGAACATCGACGGCATCACCACCAGCTTCACCGCATCCTCCGGCACGATGAACTCCACTTCGTTTTGCTCCCAGCCTTTCGAAGTGCCTTTGAAACTGCGCGTGCCCGGTGCCCCGGTGGCGGGACTCATCTTCTTGTCGTCCGCGTCCCTGAGTTCGAGGATGACCCGCCCATCGTGCCAGTTGGCCTTGCCACGCTGGAGATCATTGACCCGCGCCCGGAAGGTCAACTTCATGGCCTTGGGCGCGCCCTTAAGCGGAAGCTCGCGGTACACAGTGATCATCTTGTCGGGCACCGCTTCGAGACGGAGAAAGTGATTGCCATCCTCTTCAAGCCACGACACCCCTTGGGGCATGGGCCAATCCTTGGGCGTCTCGGCCCCGGCTTTGGCGGTCTCGAAGTCGCCGTTGGAAAGCAGATTGGTTTCCTCGGCGGCCAAGGCCATTGGGGACAGCGCCAAAAAGAGCGCCAAGATTGCGGAGAGCAAGAGTTTGGGCATGTTCATCTTATCGCTGTGAGTATAGGGTGGACGAAACATGGGGATACCAGTACAGGCACCGGTATCACGTCGTCTTGGAGCATAGCCCTGCTTTGTGAGGATTGTCAAGTGCGCTGCCCGCACAAGCAGGGCAAACGCATGTAGATTTGCAAGAGAGTCAGGCCACGAGCCGCGCACGCAGTAAGCGGTGGGTTACATCAGACCAACGTTGCTCAAACCCCGCTTACTGCGTGCGCGGCTCTTTGTGGCACCGCTCCTTTACCTCGCGGATCACAACGGGGGCCTGCGCCCGTCGGCTCTGATAAGTCACTACTTCTGCGTGGCGCGTCCCACGGAGTGGTACACGAAGCCGTGCTCGCGCATCTGTTCCAAGCGGTAGAGGTTGCGGCCATCGAAGATCACCGGGGTCTTCATTCGCCGCTTCATGGCCTCAAAATCGGGGTGGCGGAACTCGTCCCAATCGGTGCAGATGACCAGGGCATCCACGGCGTCCAAGGCGCTGATGGGGTCATCGGCGTGTTGCAGCCTGTCGCCGAAGTGGCGGGCGGCGTTTTCGCGGGCCACGGGGTCGAAGGCCACCACGCCAGCCTTTTGGGCCAGCAGTTGCTCGATCAAGGTGATCGACGGGGCTTCGCGGATGTCATCGGTGCCGGGCTTAAAGGCGATGCCCCAGATGGCGAAGCGCAACCCCGCCAATCCCCTCCCACCGTTGCCACCCGAATCGAGATAGTGGCCTTGGATTTTCTCCATGAAACGTTGGCGTTGCGCCTGGTTGACTTCGTGGACGCTCTGAAGCAGGGTCGCGGGCCGATTGGCCTGTTTGCCCATGGAGATGACCGCCAGCACATCCTTGGGGAAGCACGACCCGCCGTAGCCCAGGCCGGGGTAGAGGAACTGGTTGCCGATGCGGCGATCGGCGCACATGCCCCGACGGACTTCGTCCACATCGGCGCCGTAGGCCTCGCACAGGTTGGCGATTTCGTTGATGAAGCTGATCTTGGTCGCCAGCATGGCGTTGGAGGCGTACTTGACCATCTCGGCGCTGGGGATGTCCATGATGTGAATGGGATTGCCCTGGCGCACGAAGGGGTCGTAGAGGTCGCGCAAACGGTTGGCGGTGCCCTCGTCGGCGACGCCGATGACCACGCGGTCGGGCTTGTTGAAGTCGTTGAGGGCCGCGCCTTCCTTCAAGAACTCCGGGTTGCTGGCCATGCGGAAAGGCTTTTTCGTCTGCTTGGCGATCTCGGCTTGTACCTTGGCGTTGGTGCCCACGGGGACGGTGGATTTAATGACGACGATCTTGGCGCGACGTTCGTCATCCCCGCCGCCGGTGGAACCTTGGCCGGCTTCGATGGCCTTGCCAATATCCGCCGCGGCCGCCAGAACGTATTTCAAGTCGGCGTGGCCCTGCTCATCCGACGGCGTGCCCACGCAGATGAAAATGATCTCCGCGGACTGATAAGCCGCGGCCTTGTCGGTGCTGAACTTCAAGCGCCCGGCGTGGGTGTTGCGCTGAATCAGCTCGTCCAAGCCCGGCTCGTAAATCGGCGAGATGCCTTTATTGAGCTTGTCGATCTTGGCTTGATCCACATCCAGACAGGTGACGTTGTTGCCCGAATTCGCCAGGCAGGTGCCTGTGACCAAGCCGACATAACCCGTTCCGACCATTGTGATGCGCATGAGTTTATTCCTGCTTGATTAACACGAAGTCACGAAGACACGAAGGATACAAGAATGAGGCTTGAGGCTTGAGGCAGCGAACCCGTTGCCCATGTCTTGTCATAGCCGCGGCGTCCTCGCCGCGCGTCTTGTTGTGTCATGGATCATTAACAATCACATCTTGCGTCGGGGACTGCGACGAGGACGTCGCAGCTATCAGTCAGAATAAACAAGTGCTTACTCTTGACGCAAAGATTTCTTCATGCCTTTTTTCGCGTTTTCTTCGTATCTGGTGCCATGGTGTTAATCGGCCCAATTCATTGGTCGCTTTGCCTGCTACAATTTTCAATCTTGTAACGATTGTAATCCACTGCCGCCCCTGAACAGACGGAAAAACGATGACCCAGAAGCTTAACAAAGTCGAAGAACTCAAGTTGGAGAAGGATGGCTACGACGTGCTGGCGGACATCATCCGCTACTCCGAAGCCGGCGACTACGACGCCATCGAGGCCAACGACCTCGAAGCCCGTTTCAAGTGGTTCGGCGTCTATCGCCAACGACCCAACGTCGGCCACTTCATGCTCCGCATCAAGCTGCCCGGCGGGCAACTTTCCCCCGCCCAGCTCCGCGGCATCGCCAACCTCACCGACCGTTACGCCCGCGGCTTCGCCGACATCACCACCCGCCAAACCATCCAACTCCACTGGATCACCATCCAGGACTTGAAACCCATCTTCCAAGAGCTTGACCGCCTGAAACTGACCACCACCTTCGCCTGCGGCGACTGCCCGCGCAATGTGGTTTCGTGTCCGCTGGCCGGGGTGTTGAAGGATGAAACCATCGACAGCGCCGCCATCACCCGCCAAGTCAGCGACTACTTTGTCAACAGTGGCCGTGAGTTTTCCAACCTGCCCCGCAAGTTCAAAGTCGCCATCGCCGGCTGCTCGATCAACTGCCACCTGCCCCACATCCACGACATCGGCTTCTACGGCGTCAAACGACCCAACGGCCAAGAAGGCTACGGCCTGCTCGTCGGCGGCGGGCTTTCCTCCACCCCCCACTTCGGCCAACCCCTGCGCGTCTTCGTCAAGCCCGAACAAGTCGCCGAGGTCAGCCGGGCCGTGGCGGTACTCTTCCGCGATCACGGCTACCGTGAAAAGCGCACCCGCGCCCGGCTCAAGTTTCTCGTGGCCGACAAAGGCTGGGAGTGGACCCGCGACCGCATCGAAGAGACGCTGGGGTACAAACTCGAGCGCGATGAAACGCTGCAATACCCAGTTTCCTCCCACGCCGACCACATGGGCATCGGCGTGCAGAAGGACGGCCGACACTATCTCGGCATCCCCATCGAGCGCGGGCGCTGGACAGCCACCAACATGCGCACCCTGGCAGACCTGAGCGACAAGTTCGCCACGGGTGACAAGCGCATCCGCCTGACCAACAAGCAAAACGCCATTCTGCTGGACGTGCCCAAGGAAAACCTCGCCGCCATATCCGCCGCCTTGGAAAGCGCCGGCCTGCCCCCCGCGGCCCATCGCCTGCGCACCACCTTGATCTCCTGCACCGGCACGGAGTTCTGCAACCTTGCGGTGGTCGAAACCAAGCACCGCGCCGGGCGGGTGCTGCGCTGGCTGGAGGAAAACACGCCCGACCTCGATCAGCCCGTGGCCATCAGCTTCACCGGCTGCCCCAACGCCTGCGCCCAGTACCAGGTCTTTGACATCGGCCTGACGGGCATCCCCGTGGTCTTGAAGGGTCAGAAGGACGCCGACGGCAAGGCGATTAAGGTTGACGGTTACAACGTCCTGCTAGGGGCTGGCCTCGGAGCCGACCCCAAGTTCGGCGAAGTCATCGCCAAGAAAATCCAAGGCGACAAAATCCACCTGGCGCTCAAGGGCCTGCTCGACGCCTACGTGGCGCAACGGGCCGATGCGGAAGAAACCTTCACCGCCTGGGTCGCCCGCACTGAGCCAGAGAGCCTGCAACAAAT
This sequence comes from Phycisphaerales bacterium, assembly GCA_038241095.1. Classification (GTDB taxonomy): domain Bacteria; phylum Planctomycetota; class Phycisphaerae; order Phycisphaerales; family Phycisphaeraceae; genus JBBDMX01. Next base: position 9,971 of record JBBRGB010000053.1, on the reverse strand, counting down.
CATCGAAGCCCCCGTCAACGCCCCCGACGCGGTGCCGCTGATGGCGTGAGCTGTGAACACGAAGACACGAAGACACGAAGAATACAAAAAAGCTTGCAAGCACCGAGAACAGCAAGGTCACCAAGGAATGCCAAGAACCGAGACTGTTGCCAAGGCCATCAAGCCTCAAGCCTCAAGTCCCAAGCCTTCTTCATCGTCTCCTTCGTCTCCTTCGCGTCTTCGTGTCTTCGTGTTCATCATCCCCTGACTTGACACGAAGCCGTAAATGACCGACAAAACCAGTAACACCAACCACCCAAAATGAAAGGGGTATGACAGATGGCCAAGGACTTCGGCAGCGAAACACTCGAATCAATGGCGGCCAACCAGCAGCAACAGCAGCAGATTCAGATCCAGGTCGATGACGCCGAGGCCCCGGCGACCTACTGCACCCTGGTTCGCGTCGGCGGCAGCGCCGAGGAAATGGTGCTGGACTTCGCCGGGCCGCTCAAGCCCACCGGCCCTAAGACGGCCGTGATGCAGGTCGAAAACCGCATCTTCATGAACCCCTACGCCGCCAAACGCCTCCAAATGGCGCTCAAGCAGGCCATCGAACGCTACGAGGAAGCCTACGGCGAACTGGAACTCGACGAGCGCAAGCGCCGCGTGGCCGGCACCCCCGGTTCCACCCAAGCTCCCAAGGCCGAAGGCAAGCTTTCCTGAGGCCAAATTGTGGATAACGTGTGCATATTTCCCGCCACTAGCAGGAATTTCACACGCCGCCACCCATTGTAATGATAAAAATTCTCAATGGGCGAAAAAGAATGGTCAACAAATTGCGACTTCTTGCTTTTTTGTGATCACGGACTACAGTTGACTTACATTGCCCGGTGATGACGCTAGAATAACTCGTGCTTCCTGAAACGATGTGACGGAAGCACTCAACTTGCCCCCGGAAGGGCTCGGCTTGGCTTCGGCCAGCCGGGCCTTTTTTTATGTGCCTAGCTAGAAGGGCGATCCGTTTCAGGGCCAGGACGCGGTGTAGTTCGTTTTTACCGCGAAACGACGTACGCGAAGAAGAAAAAGCCGAATGTGTGGCTTCCTTTTCCCCTCATTCTTGGCCTTGACCTTCACGACCATCGTCTTTACTTCGCCGCTTCGCGTTAAAACCGAAGTCAATCAGCCCCCCCTCCCCACGATTTGGAAATAGTGCTCAAAGAAAGCCTCGGCCCGCACCTCGGTGGCGATGAGGTGGGGCGGGTTTTTCTCCGGCGCTTGCGGCTCAAAGAGGCTCCAGCCCAAGGTCGGCTCGGCCGTGGCGATGCGCACTTGGCCGGCTTTGTAAGTGCAGAGGTCGGGCTGGAAGATGGCGGCGGTGGCAAGCGGGTCGTGGAAGGTTGCGCGGGGTTGGCGTTTGAACCAGATTTCCATGAAGTCCCGCACCGGGCCGAAGATCGGGGCCGTGAGACGGGCGCGGCACTCCTCGGCTTCCAAGGTGCATTTCAAGGTCACATCCAGCCCGAAGCTCACCAGCCGAGGCGGACGCGCCTGCGTCCCACCGCCAAAGACGATCGCCGCGGCCAGGGCGTCGTTGCGGATGTTGTTCTCCATGCGGTTGGCGCTGGTGAAGCAGCCGCCCATGATGATCAACTCTTTGATCAAGGTGGGAATTTGCGGATCGGTGGCCAAGAGCAGGCCGATGTTGGTCAGCGGGCCGATGGCCAAAAGGGTGATCTCGCCGGGATGTTGGCGAATGGTGCGGCGGAGGAAGTCGATGGCGGTGGCGGGTGCGAAGTCGCGTTGCCGGGGCCAGTCGCCCAAGGCCGCGGCCTGCGGGGCCTTGCCCTTGAACGTTAAATAAGGCGTGAGCATGGAGACATCGGCCCCGGCGTGGATGGGGATGTCATCGCGCCCGGCGCGGGTGCAGATGGCCGAGGCCATTTCCGCGCGGAGCGTCGCTTCGCCGGCGACGGTGGTGATGCCCAGCAGTTGGCAGGCCGGCTGCTTCAACAGGTACGCCAGCGCCAAGGCGTCGTCGATGTCGCTGCCGATGTCGGTGTCGAGAAGGATTTTGTGGGTCATGGGGGAATCTTCCGGTGCGGGCACTACAGACCTTCCACAAGATTGGTCATTTGCGCGTTGATGCCCTTTGCGGTTTTGGAAATCATCATCGTGGCGAGTTCGTAAGGCCGCAGGCGGATGGGGGTGGTCTGGTCGCCCAAGCACAACTGGCAGCGAACGGGTCGGCCCGTGGTTTCCTGCAGGCGGACGACCAAGGCATCACCCCGTTGCGAACGCTTGAGGGCGACGATGCGGACGTGGGGACTGGTCACCTTCACCGTCGCGGCGAGTCCGCTGGGCTGGGGTGAGGATTCATCGCTCCCGGCGGGGTAGTAAACGTAGGTGTACGGCTCGGCGTTAAAGGCGTCGGCCAAGCGGGTCAATTCGCCTTCGTTGACGCGATTGCCCCACTGCAGCAGATAGCGCACCTCGTGCTCGCCCTGATCGTGGCGCGGGGCGAAGCGGCAATCGTTGAATGGATCGCCGGGCTGGATGATAAACGAGGTGTAGGCGGGGCTGCGCATGACGTTGACCGCCAGTGTGTCGCGGGTCAGGCAGTGGGCGAAGCTCCCGTCGTTGACCACCGCCAGGTAGTTGCCTTGCTCATCCTCAGCGGCGACCCAGCGTTGATTGTGGCGGTCCTCGAAATTGGCCGTGGGCTGGCGTTTGACCACGCTGTAAAGTGATTCGCTTCGTGATTCAAGCGGCTTGAAGTTCAGGGGGAACGCCAGTTTGAGCATGTGGTCGGGGTGGGTGAAAAAGACGCGGTCGCGCACTTCCAGCCGACCACTGCGGCGGCACAAGATGTAGTGGCGATTGATCCATGAACCGTCACACACGAAGAGCGCTTCGATGGTGGTTCGCAACTCGCCATGCTCGATGACGCGGATGGGCCGGGCTGCGGTGCGGGCTTTGCCACACCACTTGTCAGTGGGCAGGGGCGAGATGGTGGCGCACTCTTTGGCCGTGGCCAGGCGGAACTTGGCGTCGATCTTTTTCCAAGCCGGGGCCTGCGACATGGATTGGGGCTTCTTCATTTGCGAAGGGTCGCCGCAGGTCCAACTGTGATCCAAATCCTGGAACAGCACCGGTTGCATGGCGCCAGGCTTGACCAGCGAGCGCCGACCACCCTTGGCGGTGATGGCGTCGATGAGGCCCGTTCGCGGGTTGATTCGCACCACGCCGGCCTCGGACGCCAGATTCAGGAACTCGGCGGTGGGTTCGGCGGGTTGGGGCGTCATGGGCTTGCCGGGCACCAGCGAGGCGTCAATCCGCCGCGTTTCAAAGGGCTTGAGCCGCAATGGTGCCACGAGGCGCACGACATCCTGGCCTCCCAAGTTGTGTTCGGCGCTGATGCGTTGGAACGGCACATCGCGCCGACCATCGCGCAGACGGATCGCCTTGTCATGCCCGCCCAGCCAAGCCACGGTGTAATCCAATTCAACGGGCTGCTCCACCTCGAAGCCGTGGGGGTTGGTGACAAACAGTGGCACATCACCTTCCTTGGCCGGCGTGTGGTGTCGCGTCTGTTGGACAAAGGTGTCGAAGCGCAACCGCCGCAGCCGATCCTGCGTGCCGCCCAACGTCGCCAGCGCGTCCTTCTCGGCGCGGGGGATGCCCGAGCCGGGCAGGATGTCGTGAAAGGTGCAAAAGAGAATGTCGCGCCAGCAGGCGTCGAGTTGTTCGGCGGGATAAGTCACGCCATCGAACCACCAGGCCAAAGCCGCCCGCCGCTCGGTTTGCATCACCAAATGCTCCGTGGCGCGATAGGCCCGCTTGACCCGGCTCATCGAGGTGTAGCAGCCGGGGAAAGAGCGCTCGATTTCACCCTGGACTTGTGGCAGCTTCCGGGCCTCGCTTCGCACCGCGGCGAAAAACGCCTCCGGCGTCGATTGCACGAAGCGATACTCGGGATGCTCGCTGGCAAAGGTTTGTATCTGCTCGAACTCCAGGCGCGACACCCCGCCGCCGTGGTTGCCGATGCCCCACAAGAGCATGGTGGTCGGCTCCTCGCTGAAGTGCTTGAGGTATTGCGGGAACTTGGTGGGCACGGCGTGGTGCGTGCCGGGACGGGTCAGATAGTGATCGTCGCTTCGCCGGGCCAGCACGGATTGCCCGCTGCGGTCGCTCCATTGAAACGTGCCGACAGGCAGGTCGTAAGTGCCGAAGTCGGGTCGGCAAAAGATGTAGCTGTCCATGCCGCAGCCCGCGAGTAGCTGCGCAAAACCTTCGGCATGGCCAAAGGGGTCGAAGTTGTAGGCCGTGGTGGGTCGCTGGTTGAAATGTTGCTTGAAGAACTCCAGTCCCAGCAGGAATTGGCGGATGTGGCTCTCCCCGCCGGGCGTGTTGACATCGGGCTGGAGGAAGGCCCCGCCGGCGATGTGCCAGCGGCCGGCTTTGACCAACTTTTGCATGCGGGCAAAGAGTGCCGGTTCGTGCTTGAGAATCCAACCGTAGAGCAGAGATTCGTTGTGGTTAAAGACGAAGTCCTCATGCCGCTCACAGAAGTCTGCGGCCACACGGAAGGTGGAAATCGCCTCGGTCAAGCCGTCCTCCCACGGCCACTGCCAGACGGGGTCGAGATGGGCGTTGCAGACCAAGTGAATGGTCTTGGGCTTGCGCGGGGTGGCGGTGGCGCTGGACATGGGGTGGTTGATCCTAGGCACAATGGACAAGAAAAAGGACGCGAAGGCAACGAAGGAAATCGTACCGCAATTGACGGTACGGTTCCCGCATTGCCTGTGTGTCTTGCAGGGCAAACGCAAGTGGATTTACAGGACTGCCAGGCCACGAGCCGCGCACCAAGTAAGCGGTGGGTTACCTCAGGCGAACGTTGCTAAAGCCCCGCTTACTGCGTGCGCGGCTCTTTGTGGCACTGCTCCCTCACCTCGCGTCTTGCCGCGCTTCAAGGCTTCTTTCAATGTGCCAGCGCCATGGCCGCGGCCGGTTCGGTGATGCGCAACGGCGGGAGGCCGGCGGGACTGGCGGGACGCATGGGAAGCATGGCGGGCACAAGCGCGGGGGGGATCGGGGCCTGCGACTCGTATTGCTTGCGCGACAGGCCGTGGACGATCACGTCTTCACGCTTGTTTTGCAAGAGTGGATATTGGGCCACGAAGCGTTCGCGGGCCATGCCCAGTTTGCGCATGACACTTCCCGAGGCGGGGTTGCGGGTGAAGTGGTAGGCGAAGACGCGCTGGAGTCCGCAGTCGCGGAAGGCGAAGCGCAGGGCGGTGCGGCAGGCTTCGGTGGCGTAACCGTGACCCCAGAACGGTTGGCCCAGCCAGTAGGAAAGCTCGGCTTCGGGTTCCATGGGATTGAAGTCCAACTCCACGCAGCCGACGAGTCGGTCCTCGGCCCGGCCAAGGACGGCGAAGGTGGCGTTGCGGCCTTGGGCGAAGGTTTCGTCCAAGGACGCGATCCACGCCTCCGCCAAGCCATCGCGGTAGGGCGAGGGCAGGCAGTCGGTCATGTCAGCGACAAGGGGATCGCCGGCCAGTTGTTGAACTTGCGGTGCATCCGAGAGGGTGAACGGGCGCAGCACCAAGCGCTCCGTGAGCACGGTGGGGGGTCGTAACATAAAGGTGGCCAGAGGGTGGACGAGCCAGACGTTGGCTCTAGCGATCGGTCATCAAGACCTCGGTGCCCGAAACGCAGCGGGCGGGGTTCGGCGGCAAACTACCGCCGAGGTTGAGTGCATATTCTACTATTGATATCGGCGAAACGGGGTTTGAGAAAATGTTTTCCACCGGGTACAATTTATTGTTTGTCGTTGATGTGTAATGGTTTATAAAAATGTTTGGGCGCGGGCTAGATGCCCCTTGACAAGCTCACGGGACTGCCGTTTTGGCGGTCTCTCTTTTTCCATTTTTGACGCAGATAAACGCTGATGGACGCGGATGGAGAGTAAGAATTGTGGTGAGTCTCAATGGATGATTTGCCCATGCGAAAAAGACCATGGGGCAACAAAATGAGTTGTACGCATATCCGCATTCATCAGCGTTAATCTGCGTTTATCCGCGTTCATCCGCGTTATAAAACAGAAAGATCACCCGGCCTGCGCCGCGCTGGGGACCGGGGCTTGCGGGTGCATGTGGATGTCGCCTTTGAGCAGGAAAAGAGCGCCCAGGAGCGAATAGGTGATCTGATAGATGCGGATCAGCAACAACATGCCCACGATCTGGTTACTCGTCGCGGCGGGGGGGTTCAGGATCATGGCCATCGCCAAGCCCTCCATCACCCCCAGGCCCTGATAGCTAATCGGCATCGACGCGGCCAGGAAAAGGATGGGCACCACCGTCAAGAGCAACCCGAAGGAGACATCCATGCCCAAGGCGTAGCCCGCCAAGGCCGCCGCCGTCGCCAGCAACAGATGCACCGGCACGCTCAGGAGCATGGAGCCGAAGACCAATGCCTTGTGGTCGGCGTAGGCCATCGCCGCGGCATCGACCTTGGCCAGCATCCCGTCGGGTTTGAGCGCCTTGCCCAGCAGCCAATCCAAGCCGCTGGCCTTGCGCAGGTGGCGGGAGAAGTAGAAGGCCGATCCCAGGGTGATCAGGCCCGCGAAGCCCCAGATGTAGAGCGTGGCCTTGGCCGCCAGGGGGTCATCGGTTGTCAGCGTCATGTAAAGCCCGGCCAGCCCGGCCAGCAGCACCAACCCCAGCAGGCCCACCACCCGGTCGATCAAGACGCTCATGATCGAGTCGGCCCGGCGCTCGCTGCGGGCCGCGGCGTAATAGGCCTTGACCACGTCCCCGCCCGTCGTGCCCGGCATGCAATAGTTAAAGAAACAACCCACCATCGAAAGCTTGAAGGCCTTGCGGACCGTCACTTCAAGCCCGCGTCCGCGCATCAGCAGCCACCAACGCACTGCGGTGATGGGATAGACCGGTGCCACCAGCCCCAAGCCCAGGAGCAGCAGCCAGAACTCGGCGTGGCGAAGGGTGGTGACGATGCCGGGGCGGAGGATGTAATCGCTATCGCGGGCGTTGATGAGTTGCGGCGCGATGGTCAGTGGCCGCTCGACGCCGTCGTCAGGCCGGGCCTCGGCGGTCGTCAACGCGCGGGAGGTGTCGATGACCAGCGGCTTGTCAACCTTGGCGGGATCGAAGTCGGTGGTCAGCACGGGAAAGGAACGGCTCTTGACCAAGGTGATGACCTGGCCGGCGTCGGTGGTGTAGGAGCCGGGGCGCAGCTCGACTTGGTTGTGCCAGTCCAAGGCGTAAGCGATGTAGGCCACGCCGGCGATGGCGACGATGAGCCGCAGAATCATGGAAACGTGCTTTTTCGTCATCGTCGGCGCAAGTTCCTTTTCGCGGGGAGCATCAGTCCGCCGCAGTGTCCCCACACTGGTTCAACACCCCGCCCATGTTATCGACATATCCGGGCCGGTCATGTGACCGGTTTGGGAGTAATGACCGGCCTGTCTTGTCTCGGCATCACTCAGGCAACGCCATGAGCAGCGGCAGCATGGCGGCTTTATTGTTCCGCCAGTAGATGTCCTTGGAGTATTCAAGGTCGGCGGTTTGCCCGCTGCGCTGGACGGAGAGAATGGTCTTGAAGTTGCGCTCGTTCCACGTCGTTTCGCCCACCGAGGCGGTCATGGCCGAGGCAACGCCTTCGACGATGAACATGGGGGTGGTTTTGGGTTTGCCTTGGGCGTAAATGAACCCGCCGAGGATTTCCGTTTGTCCGCCGTCGGTGGTCTGGCAGATGGTGCCAGCCTTTTCGGTCTTGATCCCCAGGCACCAGAACTTCCCGCCCGCGTTGAGCACCTTCACGCCCTCGTTCTCGGCGTTGAACTGCCTGGCCCAGACGTTGATGCCGTTGAAACGCCATTCGCCACCCACGATGTCTTCCAGAAACAAATCGCCCTTGCCTGTCACCGTGACATCACCCTTGCCGCGGCTGATGCCACTCAAGACCAAGGTTCTGTCCGAGGCGTTTTCAATGTTGAGTCGCTGGTAGATCAGGTCTAGGCGGTCGATGCAGACGGTGTCAGGCTGACCGTTGACGACGCGGATGGTGCCGCCACCTGCGAGTCGCCCTTCCAAGGCTGTGAGTCGTTGGACGTTGCCCCGCACTTCAACCACGCCGTCAATCTTCCAGCCCGGCTTGCCCGCGGTCGGGTGGGGAAAGTAGATCACCTTGGCACCGCTGTCGATGGCCTGTTGCACCGCGGCGGTGTCGTCGGCGTCGTCATCCGGGCTGCCGCCGAACTGCTGCGGCCCGGCCCAAAACTCCAACGCCGGCTGTGGAAGCGCCGGCGTCTCCTTGATCGGCAAACGCAACGTCTTGCCCTGCCCCTGGGCCACCTTGCCCGCCACCATCAACGCTTGATGACTCACATACAGCCCGATCTTTCCCGCCTCTGCGTTGTGCTTGGTACCTTCCTTGGCCTCGTTGACCACCCCCACGCCATAGCCGGTGATCGTGGTGTCACGCACCAGCATCGCCCCCTGGCGATTGAGAATCGCCGGGCCTGGATTCCCATTGGGCGACTGCAAATCACTGTCGAGCAGCACAATCAAACTGTTGATGTTGGTCTGCTCGATGGCGGGAACTTTGTTCTCGCTCTTGAGCTTGCGGATTGACACGCACTGCCCGCCGTTGCTCAAACCCACCACCCGCTGGCCTTGGAGCGTGATGTCTTCGATGGTCACCGAATCCACGATCGCCCGCAGCGAAACGCCCACATCAAAACCGCGCACCGTCACATCCTTAATCAGGCAAGGCCCCTGTTCATCACTGAACCCCAAGTCCAGCCCGATGACCCCTGCGCCGTCGGGCGAGCCGCTGCGGATGAGCACATGCCGCATGGAGCCTTGGTTATTGGCGATGTATTGCGCCCCGATGGCGCCGGGGTTGCCCTTGCCGGTGTCGAGGGTGAGGTTCCACACGCCGTTGCGGAAGCGCTGGGCGGGCTTCTTGCCGGTCCAGAGCATGGCCTTGCCCTTGGCCGGGTCGCCGAAGGCCGGGCATTTGTCCTGGAGTTGGAGAATGGTTCCATCCCGACTCTGGCCTTGAAGGATGGTGCGCTTGTATTCGGCACCCCCGTGGCTTCCTTTGGGCCAAGTCAGGGTGTCGCTGACGTGGTAAACGCCATCGGGCAGGTAGATGATCTGATTCTGGTTGGCGTGGTCATTGAGGGCCGCCTGTATTGCGGCGGTGTCGTCACCTTGGTCATCGGGCACCGCGTTGTAGGGCGGCTTGGTGACATCCACCACTCCCGCATCGGGTGGCAAGACAAAAACCCGCGCCGACTCAACTGCCGGGGCTTCACCCCGCGCCAACCCCTGCGGCAAGAAAACCAAGCAAATCAACACCACGGCGGGCCAGCGACGATTCATTGCGGATGGTTTCATGGGACCTCACAACGAGGATACCACCAAGGGCAACGATTCGCTACATGGAAAACACCCGGACGGCTACCCCACAACATCCAGCTTCTGGTGCTGTGCCGGGGGGGAAGTCATCCATTCTAGTGCTTCATTGCAGCTATTCCATGCCGATAGTCGATATCCTTGATTTACGATCAAGGAAGATTACTCATGGCTCAAAAAGACAAGGTCGTGATCCGGCTCACCCCCGGACAGCGTGAAGCGTTGCGGCGGATCGTGCATACCGGCACGCACCCCGGGGCGATGCGACGGCGGGCGCACATCCTGCTCAAGACCGACGCCGACGGCCCGGATGCCTGGCCCGATGAGCGGGTCGCCGAGGCGTTGGACATCCACCCCAAGACGGTGAGCGTGGTGCGTCAGCAGTTCGCGGCCCGGGGCTTGGACGCCACGCTCCACCGCAAGAAGCCCACCGGTCGGCAGTACCGCAAGCTCGACGGCAAACAGGAGGCGCAGCTGGTGGCGATCGCGTGTTCGCCGGCCCCGCAAGGCCGGTCACGCTGGACCATGCAACTGATGGCCGACCGGCTG
>JBBRGB010000052.1:0-16465 GCA_038241095.1 Phycisphaerales bacterium | reverse complement strand
CCACGTCACCGGCACGACCCATTGGGTCTTGGTCGATGAACTGCTTTTCATGTTGCCCACAGCCGCGTGCCTGCTGTGGGCTTGGTGGGCTTATTACCCCGTGGATCGCCGCCTGCGTGACGCTTCGCTCCTCTCGCGGCTGGATGCCGGCCTGCCCGTTCACCCCGTGCTTTCACGTCGGCAATACGTCGTCTCGCAACTGCGACACCAAGCCGCCATGATGGGCGCGCCGCTGTTGCTGTTAATGACCTGGCAGGAGATCGTTCACGTGGCCGTGCCGTCGGGCATGGCGGTGTGGGGCGTCGATCCGCAATATGTGCTGCTCCTGGCAGGGTCGGGCTGCGTGTTTCTTTTTGCTCCGGTGATGATGCGGCACATCTGGGACACCACGCCCCTGCCCGCCGGGCCGATGCGGGATCGCCTCACCGCCATGTGCAATCAGCACCGCGTCGGCGTCGCCGAACTGCTCCTGTGGCGAACCTTCGGCGGGATGATCAACGCCGCGGTCATGGGCCTGGTCAAACCCGTGCGCTACATTTTGGTCACAGATGGCCTCCTGGAAAGCGTGCCACAACAACAGGTCGAAGCGGTCATGGCCCACGAGTTGGCGCACGTCCGCAAACATCACATCCTCTGGCTGCTGGTGACCGCCATCGGCACACTGGAGGCGGCTTGGATCGCCTGGGCATTCATCGTGGAACACGCGCTGGCGGAGATTTTGATCGGTGCGGGTGAGGCGTTGGCGCTGCCCTTCGAGGTGCAACAATCGCTGCGACAGCCCACGACGCTGCAAAGCCTGGCGCTGGCGTGTACGGGCATCACTTGGGTGCTGGTCTTTGGCTGGGTTTCGCGCCGCTTTGAAAGGCAGGCCGACACCTTCGCCGTGCAACATCTGGCCCGACAGCGACGCGATGAAACGCACCCGCAAGATGATGACGCTCCGCTTCCGCTTCCGCTTCCGGGGGCGGGGGCGGTTCGCATCGACACCGAATCCGTCGCAGCGATGGTGCGGGCCTTGCAAGCCGTCGCCGACTTGAACAACATCCGCACCCATCGCCGCAGTTGGCGTCACGGTTCAATCGCCTGGCGGCAAGCGTATCTGCGGACCTTGGTTGGCCGGGACGCCGACCGCCTGCCCATCGACCGTCTGGTGCGATGGATCAACCTGTTGTCGCTGGTCGCCTTGGTGTTGGCCTTGTGCGCCGATTACCTGCAAAGCGTCGGGCAATTCTGAGTCCTCGATTGTTGGATTTCAAGCCCACAGATGAGACGCCGCCGCGGCGGCTCTTCTGTGGGATGATCCCCGAATGTCATCGTCGATCCCACGGAAGAAGTCGCCCAAGGCCGCGACTTCATCCGTGGGCTTGGGAATCGCATCAAGGCGGTGTGCGGGGACATTTGCTAACCTTCCTTGAACCTCCAACCCACCCGGAACCCATCGCATGTCACAACTTTTCTTTGATCGTCTTTCCCGTGGGCCACTGGTTTGCGATGGGGGCATGGGCACGCAGCTCATGGCCCGTGGCATGGGGCCGGGCGTCTGCGGGGAGACTTGGAACACCGACCGTCCCGCCGATGTCGCCGCCGTTCACCGCGACTACCGTGACGCCGGTTGCGACCTGCTGACGACCAACACTTTCCGTGGCTGCTCCACCGCCTTGGCTGGGCATGGTTTGGCCGACCGGGTGGTGGAACTCAACCTCGCCGGTGCCCGCAACGCCAAGACCGTGGCCGATGAAGTCGCCGACGCGATGGCCCGGCCGTTTGTCATGGGCGACATCGGCCCCTTCGGCGACTTCCTCGAACCGATGGGCGACACCACCCCCCAACAACTCCGCGAAATCTTCCGCCAGCAGGTCCAAGCCTTGGCGCAAGGCGGCGTCGATGGTGTCATCATCGAAACCATGAGCGACGCCAACGAGGTCGCCGAGGCCATCGCCGCGGCCAAAGCCGTGCGCCCAGACTGGCCCGTCATCGCCACCTATGCCTTTGAGCGCGGCATTGATGGCACAAGTTTTCACACCATGATGGGCCTTACGCCCGCCGACGCGGTGCGTAAAACCTTCGAGGCCGGCGCTGATGTGGTCGGCACCAACTGCGGCACCTCGCTGTCGCTGGAAGACTACCTCCGCTTGGCGGAACAAATCATGGCTGCGGCCAAGGCTCTGGGCGCGTCATGCGACCAGCGCATCATCGTGCAGCCCAACGCCGGAGCGCCGGTGCAGGTCGATGGCAAACTCATTCACCCCGCCAGTCCCGCCGACATGGCGACCTTGGCGGTGAAGTTGCGCGACGTGGGCGTGCGGATCATCGGTGGTTGCTGCGGCACCACGCCGGCGCATCTCCGCGCCATGGCATCCGCCATCAGGGCCGGCGCATGAGAATGGTGGCGTCGTGGCCGTGGGTGAAATAGTCTTGGCGGAATTGGACTTGCGAGGTTTTGCCCAAGGCCCAGTCCAGCAGTTTCATGGTGTCAAGCCGCCGCGCCGGGCCGCTCTGGGCCGTGGCAGCCCGGCCATGCCGATCCGAAAGAAAGTTGAACACCAGCACTTGTTGCGTGGCCCGCCAGGCACCTTCCAGCACGCCGGCGACTTGAGCGTCGCTCATGGTGTTGAGCGATCCGCTGATGAAAATGACTTGCGGTTGCCCGATGGCCAGCGACTCAGGCCGGCGCAAAAAATCGGCGACATGGAACTCGCAGCCCGGCAGGTTGCGACCCTTGGCGAAGTCGATGACTTCGGGCAGACCGTCGATGCCGATGTAGCGCTCGAAGGCGATTTCGCGTTGGATGAGGTAGGCCGCCAGATCGCCGCGACTGCACCCGGCGTCGAGAATCCGCTTGCCGGGCAGGAAGCACATTTCGGCCAGCACGCGAAAGCGCAGTTCCTGACTCTTGCGACTGGCCCAGAGGGTGACGCCGAACCCCGTGCCGTGGGCGGCTTGGTGTTCTTGGTAGGGTTGGAGATAGGCGTCATCTTGCATGGTTGATTTTCAAGGGGGCATGAACCCGCGGACGAACAAGGCTTTCTGTCAGAGCCGACGGGCGTAAGCCCGCGGAGGATGGAGCGGTGACGCTCGGAAGCGAATGACGTTCGGGGGCACAGGAACGTTCCACCGGGGTCTTCCGGGGGCTTGCGTCCCGCGGCTCTGACATGCGACCGGCCACGCGCTCTAAAACTTCAACGGCAAGCCTTCTTTCTGCATCTTGGCCATCAGCAGGTGGAACTCGCGCAGGGCCGCGCCGAGTCGCTGGGCCGCGTCGTTTAAGTTGTCGTAGAGGGCAGGGTCGGTCAGCAGCTTGCCCATCGTTCCCTTGCCGGCCAAGGCCTCATCGGTGACTTTCTTCATGCCGTTGATGGCCGCGGAAAGATCATCCGCCACCGCCACGTAACGCTTGGTCAGTTGCGTCAGATTTTCATTGGCGCTGTCAAGCAGGTTGTCAGCCTTGTCGGCGGTGGTTCCCAGGCGGGCGGAGAACTTGGCGCTGTTGGCCAGAGTGTCGCGGAGGTTGTCGCGCATGGCCGGGTCATCGACCCATTTGTTGATGGCGGCGAAGGTCGTTTGCAATTCCACCAGGCGGGCATCGGCGCGTTGCAGCACCGTCGCCAGATTCGCCGGGGCCAAGCCCGCATCGACATCGGCGCTCTTGCGCGATTCGGTGAGCTGGCGAATGTTTTGCCCCACCCCGGCCCATTCCTCCGTCAGGCGATTGAAGTCGTCGGCCACGCGGTTCATGCTCTTGGTCGGGCCTTCGATGGCGCCGCGAAGCTCCTTGGTGATCTGACTGGCCAGACTGATTTCCTCGCCCTTGACAAAGGCACTGCCATCTTGGGGCAGCGGTGCCAGCATCTGGCCATACTCAGGCTTGTCGGGCGTGATGTGGCTGATGTCAAAGGCCAGCGTGCCGCTGCCGCCGAGAAGGGAAGTCTGCACGCCGACACGAGCCCCGCGGGGCACGAGGATGCCGTCCTTGATCCGCGCCCGCACGGTCACGGCCGGGGCTTTGACGAGCTGGGTCAGGGCGACTTTTTCCACCCGCCCGATGTCGATGCCGTTGAGCCTTACCCGGCTACCTTCGTTAAGCCCGCCGCCGTCGTCGAGGCCGACGGTCACGACGTACCCGCCCTCGACCCACGTCGGCACATAGCCAAAAAGCACCAGCAGCACGATCAAAAGCGCCACGCCCGCCAGGGTGGTCAACCCCACAATGACATTTCGCGTCTGTTCTTTCATGGCAAGCTCTTGATCAACGGCGGGTCGAGTAATTCGTTATTAACGCCAAGAAATGATATGCGGAACCGCGTCGGGATGAGAAACGGAAAACGGGCCGTGGTGTTGGTGCCACGGCCCGTTGAAAAGATCGGTCGTTGTGGGAATCGGTCCCTCAGCGCCGTCGCCGGGAGATCAGGCACAGCCCGCCCAAGCCCAACAGCGCCAGGGACGCGGGTTCGGGGATGGGGGTTACGCTGCCGTTGAGCACGACGTTGTCGAGTCGGTTGACGAATTTGCCGTCGTTTGTGGTGTCAAAGAAACGGAACTGGAAAGTGATGGCGGCAAGGCCTTGGAAAGCCGAGCCGGTGAGGGTGAGGTTGTTTCCCAAGTTGGTGATTGCGTTGTCACCGGTGGTACCGTTGGGATTGGTCTGGGCTTCTTGGAACAGGACGGGGTTGCCGGTGCCGAATCCACCGACGCTCGACTGCACGACAATGGTGCTGGTCTGATTGCCTTGACCGACATCGTTGCTGGGGCCGAAGTCGAAAGTGAGGCTGGTGAGGTTGAGCACTTGGCCAGCGTCGGCGGTGACGGTGAAACTCAGCGAATCATCATCGGACAAGGCTGCGGCCAGATCAGCGCCGGTGGCGATGCCACGCAGGTACGCTTGGCCCCCTCCCGCGGTGGATCGGCCAGAATCATTGGCACTGCCAGTGTCTTCCTGCGGCGTTGCGCCGTTGTATTGAAAAGCACCCGCCGTGGCTTGGGAAATGGTGGCCGACGGGTTTGAGCTTGACCCGAAGGTGTAGCTGACGATCACATCGGCATGGGCCATCGAGCCCAGCCCGGCGACAAGACCGGCACCAAGAACAAAAGCGGAAAAGCTTCGCATCTTCATAATCAAGAACTCCTTCTCTAAAAGCGGAATTGCCCGAAAACTCCTGTTGCCAACGCTACATCATTGGACCTGACTAAGAACGAAGATACCACGATTCGCCGAAAAGTCAAGCATTTTTTCGCGTTAAATTGAATTATTCACCGACCCGCGATTGTTCATCACCCCCGTCATGATTGCCAAATCCCTGCCGGATCAAATCCAGATCCTCTTGGTCGGCCTTGCCCTTGATGAATCGCCGCACCAAGTCGTTGTCACTGGCGGCGAAGTCCCCCGGCGAGCCATCCGCCACCACTTTTCCATCGTAAAGCATCACCATGCGGTCGGCAATCTTCATGGCGCTTTGCATGTCGTGCGTCACCACGATGTTGGTGATGCCCATGCTCTTGCGCAACGACAAAATCAACTCGTCAATCACATCCCCGCGAATGGGGTCCAGGCCCGTCGTCGGCTCGTCGTAAAGCACCACCTCCGGCTCCAGCACAATCGCCCGCGCCAAGGCCACCCGCTTCTTCTGCCCGCCTGACAGGTCGCCGGGCATCTTCTCCCCGATCCCCGCCAGGCCCACGATCCGCAGCACCTGCTCGAGTTTCTCCCGCCGCTGTTCCTTGCTGTTGTCGCTGTGCTGCACAAGAGGAAAACAAATATTCTCCGCCACGTTCATGGAGTCGAACAAGGCCCCCATCTGAAAGAGAAAGCCGATGCGCCTGCGCACCGACACGAGTTGGTTTTCGCCCAATTTGTCCACGCGCTGGCCACCGAACCAGACTTCGCCGGCGTCGGGCTTGATGAGGCCCACGATGTGCTTGAGCAGCACGCTCTTACCCGTGCCGCTGGGGCCTAGGATGACCGTGGTTCGCCCGCGCTGAATGTCCAGACTCACCCCCCGCAACACCTTGAGCGGGCCAAAGGCCTTGTGAACGTCCACCAGCCGCACCACAGCCTCGGGCACCGGCGGGGCGGCAAGGTTTTCAAGGGATGAATCAAGGGCGGTCAAAGCGATCTCTCCCGATTCGGATTTCATGTTCCAAGGGATTGTCGAAGCGTTTGATTTTAACGCGAAGGGGCGAAGGAGGGCGAAGGCCGCGAAGCATACAAGAAGAAATACAAGAAGAATGAAAACTCGCCAGTAGGGCACCATCCCTTGTTTTATCTTCGCGTCCTTCGCCTTTCCTTCGCGCCTTCGCGTTAAAAACGAAATAGAACAATCCCGCGAAGCGAAACGATCACACGCTGGTCACCAGACCCGCTCCCCAGACGACTTGCTTGGCGTCAAAGACCGGGCCGTCGGTGCAGGCCAGACGGTAGCGCCAGGGGCGGTTTTCGGGTTGTGGGGTGTGGGCTTGGGGGTGTTGTGGGTCTTCGATTTTCACCACGCAGCTTTGGCAGGTGCCCATGCCGCAGGCCATGGCCTGTTCCATGCAGACTTGGCAGTCCAATCCGCGGGAGGAGGCGAGTTTGGCCACGGCGTGCATCATCGGTTCCGGGCCGCAGGTGAAGACCACGGCCCGCGCCAAGTCGGCCGGGGACATTTCCTGGAGATACATTTCCAAGCCGCGGGTAATGAGGCCCTTGACGCCCAGCGAACCGTCGTTGGTGGTGATGACGGTGGGGACATCGTGGACGGCGAACTCGGCGACACTGGCCAGTCGCAAGGCGCTGGCCGGGGCGGTGGAGTCGGACGTTGCGGGGGTTGCGGGGCTTCCGGGGGCGGTTTCCGCGCTTGAGGCAAGGTCGTCATTCAACGTCATGGCCAGCAGATCGCGGCTCAAGGCCCCGACGAAAGCCACCGCGTTCCAACCCGCTTGGCGCAGACTCTCGGCAAGATAAAACATGGGCGGCAAACCCACGCCACCGCCGACGAGCAGGCCCAAACTCTTGCCCGTCGGGAGGGCAAAAGCGTTGCCCAGCGGGCCGATGAGATCGACGGGGTCGCCGGGCTGGAGCGTGGAAAGCCAGCGGGTGCCGGTGCCCACAACGCGATGTACGATTTCGATCCACGGGCCTTGGTGGTCATCGCCCCGGCCCGCGAGGCTAAACGGACGGCGGAGCAAGGCCAGGGGTTGACGTAATTCGGCCTGGCCCAGTGAAGGACGCTCACCGGGCAGCCACTCGATTTCATCCTCGGTGAGCAACGCGGCTTGGGCGTTGGCACGCGGGGGGCGGCAACCGATCTGCACGAACTGGCCCGGCCGGGTGGGGGGAAACGTCATGCCGTCGGCGGGCTTGATTCGCAGCCGAAGGGCGAAATGCTCGCGGCAAACGGGGCGATTGCTTAGGACGATGGCGTCGTAACGGCCACGGGGGCTTCGGGTGGACGCTGAACCGCAAGCTTGGGTGGGATCGGCGACTTGCATGACGGCCAAGTATAGCGGTGGGGAATTAGGTGTTTAGCGCGAGGGTCTTTCTCAATTTATCGAGTATTCTGTCTTCTTCGCAACCGTATCAACCGCCCCCCGGAGTTTCCCATGCCCGCCATCAGTTTCGATTCCCGCGCCATTACCGTCGATGGTCAGCGTCAGCTCATTCTCAGCGGCGCGATTCACTATCCCCGTTCCACGCCCGCCATGTGGCCTGATTTGATGAAGCGCAGCAAGGCCGCGGGCCTCAACACCATCGAGACCTACGTCTTCTGGAACCTTCACGAACGCGAGCAAGGCGTTTACGACTTCACCGATCGGCTGGACCTGCGCCACTTCTGCGAGCTGGCGCAGGAGCATGGGTTGCATGTGATTCTCCGCATCGGGCCGTACATTTGCGCCGAGACGAACTTCGGCGGCTTCCCCGCCTGGCTGCGGGATGTGCCGGGCATCGAGATTCGCACGGACAACGAACCGTTCAAGCGTGAGATGGCGCGCTGGGTGCGGCTGCTCGTCGAGCACATGCGCGGCCTGTTCGCCCCCCAAGGCGGGCCGA
Organism: Phycisphaerales bacterium; assembly: GCA_038241095.1. GTDB lineage: Bacteria > Planctomycetota > Phycisphaerae > Phycisphaerales > Phycisphaeraceae > JBBDMX01. The sequence continues at coordinate 8,442 of JBBRGB010000052.1, read as the reverse complement.
TCATCTTGGCGCAGATCGAAAACGAATACAACAACATCGCCGGTTCGTATGGCGAGGCGGGCAAGCGATATCTCGAATGGACGGTGGCGTTTTCTGAAAGTCTGGGGCTGGGCGTGCCGCTGATCATGTGCGAAGGCAGTGCCGGCAACGCGGTGGCGACCATCAACGCCTTCTACGGCCACTCCCGGCTGGAAAAGTTCTTCGCCGAGCATCCCACCCAGCCTGCCTTGTGGACGGAAAACTGGCCCGCTTGGTACGACTGCTTCGGCTACGGCCACCACGTCCGCAGCCCGGAGGATGTGGCCTATGGCGTGGCGCGGTTCTTCGCCGGGGGTGGCACCGGCGTCAACTACTACATGTGGCACGGCGGAACCAACTTCGACCGCGAAACCATGTATCTCCAGACCACCAGCTACGACTTCGACGCTCCCTTGGATGAATTCGGCCTGCCCACCACCAAGTCCAACCACCTGGGCAAACTGCACAAGACCTTGCAGGCCCAAGCCGGGATGCTGTTGGGGGATAAGCCGCCGCTGCCGCAAAAACTGGGCGAAAAGCAGGTGGCCTATGTGTACGGCAAGGGTGCCAAGGTTTTGGCGTTCCTGTGCAACGATGACGAGAAGGAAACCGCGACGGTGGCGTTTGAGGGCAAAAAGCGCAAGCTGGCGCCCATGTCGGTGCTGATGCTCCAAGGCGGCAAGGTTCTGCTGGACACCGCCAAGGTCGCCCCTTCCGCGACCATCGAGCGGACAATGAAGCCCCTGCCGGCCGGGACGTTGGATGACTGGCGCTGGCTTTCCGAACCGTTGCCCGCCGAGCGCTTGGACGACGAGCAGCCTGTCGTGGCGGGCAAGCCCGTGGAGCAGTTGCTTCTTACCGCCGACGCCAGCGATTACTGCTGGTATCTGACGCAGATCGAGGTGGCCAAGTCCGCAGTGGGCAAGAGCGAGTTGTTGCTCGATGGCGTGGCGGATGTGGTGTATGTGTACGTCGATGGCAAGCTGGCTGGGCGGTCGCAAGGCACGCTGGCGGAGGATCGCGGCACGTTCGACAGCGAGCATTGGAAGCAGTCTTTTACCCTCGACTTGGGCCCCGGTCGACACGAGCTGGCGATCCTCTGCACCGCCATCGGCCTCATCAAGGGCGACTGGCAGATCGGTCGGCAGAACATGACCAAGGAGCGCAAGGGTTTGTTCGGGCAGGCGAAGTTCAACGGCAAAAAGATCGCCGGGCCTTGGGCCATGCTTCCCTGGCTGCGGGGCGAACTGCTGGGCATTGAAGGTCTGGCCGGCGAGTTGGCGACATGGCGCAAGCCCACGGCGACGGCGGGTAAGCAGCCGCTGCGTTGGTGGCGATGCGACTTCGCCAAGCCCAAGAGTGACGCCCCCCTGGCGCTGGACATGGCGGGCATGACCAAGGGGATGGTGTTTGTCAACGGACGGTGCATCGGTCGTCACTGGCTCATCGAGGCGTCGGACAAGCCGATTCATCCGTGGCACCCGGCCAGCATTTGCCGCGTCGGCCAAGGTCAACCGACGCAGGGGTACTACCACATTCCCCCGGATTGGCTGGACGAGGTCAACACCCTGGTGATTTTTGAGGAGTTGGCCGGGGATGCGCGGGGGGTTCGGCTGTGCCAGCGCGGTTGAGGGGAGAGCGATAACCGGCAAGCCTGACGGGCTGGCGTGGTGTGATAAAACCCTCGTGAATTTGGGGCGAGTTGTCGCGCGGGGGGCGTTGGCGTAACCTTATGGGGATGTTACGCGTCTATTTGCACAATCATGCCGGTCGGGTGGGTCGGGCTTGGGGCTGGATCGCCCGCCAACCCTCGTGGATCAAGCGAGTGGCCATTGTCGGCGTGCTGCTCTTCGTTGTGCTGCCCTTGGCCATGCTGGCGCTGGTGGCGGTGCTGATGGGGGCCGCCATTTTCTTGGGGCTGGCACTGGTCGCCACGGTGCTGGGCACGCCCTTGCGGGTCTTTCGCAATACCCGAAGCTGGATGGCGCCGCATCCTTGGCATCGCCACGGCTGGAGTGATTTCGCCGACGATGGCCGACGCAATGTCCGCGTCATCGTCCGTGAGCCGTGAGGTTCACCGCCCAACGCCAATACAAATGATTCAAGCCTCGCCCCGACGTTCGTGGCGTCTCCTTCGCGGGCTTACGCCCCGTGGCTTTGACAGACTTTCCTTCATTCACCACTTTCACCTGACTATCGCCGCATGAACGCTTCCTCCTTGTCGTCGAATCCATTGAAAGCCGTCCATCCCTGGCTTGCCGTTTTGGCGCTCTGGGCCGGTCTGTGTGTCTGCCTGGGGCCGGTGACGGTCATGGCGCAGGACGCCCCGCCGTCCGCGCCCCAAGCCGAGGCCCAGCCCATCGCCGCGGCCGATCCTTCGCCCCCCATCGCTGGCATTTCCACCTCGGCCCTGGCCAGCCCGCGGGCGACGATGTTCACCTTCCTGGAAGGGATGAACGTCCTTAATGACACCGACATCCGTGGGGCCGCGCGTCACGAGGCCGAGCAGAAGGTGCAGGCCTGTTTCAACTTCCCCGATGCGACCTATGAGCCGGGCTTGTCGATCGCTTCGCAGACCTACGGGGTGTTGAACCGGTTGGGGACGGTGGTGCCCGAAGAGCTTCCCGATGCCGCGGAAGTCAAGGAACTCAACCTGCGGCAGTACGTCTTTTTCCCCCGCATCCCCACCCACGCTTGGGTCAAGGAGAAGTTGAAGAAATATCCGCCCGGTCAGATCGTGCTGGCCTTGCAACCCGATGGGCGGTGGTTGTTCTCTCGGCCCACAGTGGCGGAGATGCCCGAGTTGTTCGCCGCGATGGAAGGGTTGGAGGATCGCCATAGCACCCAGAGCCAAGTCGCCGACCTGCTTGGGCCGACGTTCAGTGAAACGAACTGGTGGGGTTGGATATGGCTGTTGTTGGCGATTTTCTTGGGGCTGGTGATCGGCAAAACGGTGCAGGGGGTTTGCAACGCGATTGCCAAGCGCGCCACCGTGCGTCAGCAGCCGGTGCGGGCCGCCATCTTCGCCGACGCCGCCGGGCCGGTGGCACTGGTGCTGCTCTCCATCGGCATCCACATCGGCTTGGGCGGGCTGGTCATGAGCGACGGCCTGACCGACTTCACCAACCGCATCGTCGCCTTCTTCTACATCCTGGCCTTGGGCTGGTTCTCCTACAACCTCGTCGATGTCATAGATCACTGGCTCACCAGCATCACTTCCAAGACTGAAACCAAAATCGACGACATGGTCGTCCCCCTGATCCGCAAGGCCCTGCGAATCTTTCTGATCATCGTATTTACCCTCGTCGTGGCGCAGAACGTCTTTGGTTTGAACATCCTCTCCTTCCTGGCGGGCTTGGGCCTGGCGGGTTTGGCGATTTCGCTGGCGGCACAGGATTCGGTTAAGAACCTCTTTGGCTCCATCACCGTCTTCTTTGACAAGCCCTTCCTCTTGGGCGACTTCATCACCTTTGACGGCCACACCGGCGGGGTCGAGGAAATCGGCTTCCGCTCCACCCGCATCCGCCAGTTAAACGGCCACCTCGTCACCGTGCCCAACATGAAGTTCATCGACAACAACGTCGAGAACATCACCGCCCGGCCGTACATTCGCAGGGAGATGAACGTCACCATCACCTACGACACCCCGCCCGATCAAATCCAGCGGGCAGTCGATCTGCTCAAGGGTCTGCTCAGCGATCCGCAGGTCATTGAGGTAGGCCGCTTCGACATGGAGAAGTTTCCGCCCCGCGTGGCCTTCAACGAACTTAACGCCGACAGCTTGAACATCAAGGCGTTCTATTGGTACCAGCTCGCCGGGGACAAGGATCGCGGCTTCTTCACCTACATGGAACATTCGCAACTGGTGAACATGAAGCTCTTCGCCGCCTTCGCCGAGGCCGGCATCGACTTCGCCTTCCCCACGCAGACGATCTACCTGGCCAACGACGAGAAGCGTCAACTGGCGGTGCGGATGCTCGAATCGCGGGGGGAATAATATGGTGGTCGTCGGCGCGATATGACCTGAACCCCCACGGCGCGATTGATGCCCCAAGCCACCGCACCATCCGAGTCCCCCGGGACCGCCGACGCCACCCATCCCGCCGACCAACGGGTCGCGCAAGTGCTGCGACACTTCTGGGGCTACACCACCCTTCGCCCGCTCCAAGCCGAGGCCATTGCCGCGGGATTGGCGCAACGTGATTCGCTGGTGGTCATGCCCACCGACGGGGGCAAATCCCTCTGCTATCAGATCCCACCCGTGGTGGCGCAACGCACCGATGTGGTCGTATCGCCCTTGATTTCGCTGATGAAGGATCAGGTCGATGGCCTGCGCGCTTGTGGTTACCCGGCTGCGGCGTTGCACAGCGGTCTTTCAGCGTCGGAGCGCCGGGAGTTGGAACAGGGCATCGGCCGCGGCGAATATCGGCTGATTTTCGTCGCCCCCGAGCGGCTGGTGTCGTCCTGGTTTCTGGACATGGCCCGGCGGCTCGACGTGCGCACCTTCGCCATCGACGAAGCCCACTGCATCAGCCAGTGGGGCCACGACTTCCGCCCCGAATACCGCCAACTGGCGATTCTCAAGGATCGCTTCCCCAACGCCAGCGTTCACGCCTTCACCGCCACCGCCACGCCCCGCGTGCGACAGGACATCGTCGAACAACTGCACCTGCGCGAGGCTTCGGTGCTGGTGGGCAGGTTTGATCGCCCCAACCTCATTTACCGCGTGCAGCCGGCCGTGGATGTCCAAGCCCAAGCGCTGGAGTTGATCCGGCGAATGCCCGGCGAGGCGGCCATCATCTACTGCATCAGTCGCAAGGACACTGAATCGCTGGCGGCCTACCTCAAGGCCAACGGCGTCAAGGCGTCGCATTACCACGCGGGCATGGAGGCCGAGAAGCGGCGCAAGACCCAGGAAGCCTTCGCCCAGGAAGAACTTGACGTGGTCGTCGCCACGGTGGCCTTTGGCATGGGCATCGACCGCTCCAACGTGCGTTGCGTTATTCACGCCTCGATGCCCAAGAGCATCGAAGGCTACCAGCAGGAGACCGGTCGAGCCGGCCGCGATGGACTCGAAGCCCAGTGCGTGACGTTCTATTCGCTTTCCGATGCCATCCGTTGGGAAAGTCTGATTCAACGCAGCGCCCAAAATGCCGAGGACCCCGAAGCGGTGATTGGCCCGGCCATGGCGCTGCTCAAGCAGATGCAGCGTTATTGCAGTGTGCCGCTCTGTCGGCATCGCATGTTGAGCGAGTATTTCGGGCAGACCTACGGGCAGGACAACTGCGGGGCCTGCGACTTCTGCCTCGGTGAAGTCGAGGGCATCGCCGACGCTTCGGTGACAGCCCAGAAGGTGCTTTCGTGCATCGCCCGCACGGGGCAACGCTTCGGCGTGGGGCACATCGTCGATGTGCTCAAGGGGGCCGAAACCGCGATGGTCGCCAGCTTCGGCCACGCCACTGTCAGCACCTACGGCATCCTGCGCGAACTGCCCCGCAAGCGGCTGCAAAACTTGGTGTATCAGTTGATCGACCTAGGCTTCATCACCCGCACCGACGGTGATCGGCCAAGTCTACGGCTCAATGATGAATCACTGGCGGTGATGCGCGGGCAACGGCAGGTGCATTTGATTCGTCCGCCCGAAGCCAAGGCCAAACGCACGCGGGCGGCGGACGCCAACTGGGAAGGCGTGGATCGGGACTTGTTCGAGCGGCTGCGGCAATGGCGCAAGGAGACGGCCCAGGCTTCGGGCGTGCCGGCCTATGTGGTGCTGGGCGACGCTCCGTTGCGCGAGCTGGCGCGGGTTCGACCGGGCAACTTGCAAGTCATGCGAACCATCAAGGGCATCGGCGACCGCAAGATCGAAACCTTCGGCCAACCGCTGCTGGATGTGCTGCTTCCGTATGCGGAGGAACATGGGCTGACGTTGAATGTGGACGTGCGTCCACCGCGGGCAATGAGCAATGGCGAGGCTTGGATTGATCGGAGTGATCCCGAAGATGTGGATGAGGTGGAGGCCCGTCGCGCCGAGCGGCGGGCGATGCGGATTCGTCAGCCGCGGGCCGTGCAGTCACAGGCGGTCAAGGATCAGGCGTTGAGCCTCTTTGCCCAGGGTCAGAGCATTGATGAAGTGATGGCCGCCACCGGCCGGGCGCGGAGCACGCTGACGGGGTACTTGGAAGAGCACATTCTGGAGTCCAAGCCCGCGGAAATTCGGACATGGGTGGATGACGCGCTGTATCAGCGGGTGGAGATCGCCGCGGCAAGCACCGGGGCCGACACCTTGCGGCCGATCTACGAGCATCTCGAAGGGCAGGTTCCTTACGACATCATTCGCCTGGTCGTCGCCCATCTTCGCGCTGGCGGTGAAGGTTGATTTGCGGAAGCGGGTTGAAAGTGTTCAAGCCCACGGATGCCGTCGCCGCGACGGCTTCCGTGGGATCACGCCCCAGTTGAGATTATTCGTGCCCATGCTTGTGATCGTGCCCATGCCCATGATCGTGGGAATGGCCGTGGTCATGCGTGTGTGAGTGGTCGTGATCGTGGGCGGGTGGAACTGGACTCTCAACAGGAGGCGTCCATCGCGCCGCATCATCCATCAACCGCTGCCCCGCCGCCAAGGCCGCGTCGTACACCGCTTTGACCTCGGCTTTGGATTCCTGGGCTAGACGGCGCACATCCTCAAACTCCGGCATCACGCCGCACAACGCCTCACCCACAAACTTCAGCTTCATCGTCACCGCGCCAAAGGTCGTATCCACCTTGCGGAACTCACGGCGGGCCTCGTGGCGCTGCACGCGATGCGAGCGCACACCCAGAGTCGTCGTCTGTCGCAGCATGATGTCGGCCAGTGCCGCCTCACGGGCCGCGTCGCAGAGCACACTGAGCACCACGGCGGGCCGACCTTTTTTCATCTGCACGGGCGTCAGCCAGACATCGCGTGCCCCGGCGGCGAAAAGCGCATCACTGACGACGGCAAAAAGCTGCGGGTTCATGTCGTCAATGTTGGTGTCGATCTGCGCCAGACCGCCCCCTCCGGTTCCCCCGGTGGCATCGGCGGGCGTGGCTTCGCCGACCCACAGCCGGGCCACGTTGGGCCAATCGCAATTGCGTTGCCCCGCGCCGGTGCCGATGCGGGTGACGGTGATGTTGGGCTGCATGAAGGACGCCAGTTCGCCGACCAAGGCCGCACCGGTGGGCGTGACCCATTCGCCGGGGCCTGGCGCGGGGCGTGTCGGCGCTTTGGCCGCGGCGAGCATTTCCAACGTCGCCGGGGCGGGCAGGGGAATCTGGCCATGATCGGTCTGTGCCCAGCCCTGGCCCATCGGCAACGCGGAGCAGTAGAGCCGTTCGATGCCCAACGCCTCCAGGCCGGCACAGGCACCGACGATATCGACGATGGCGTCCATCGCGCCGACTTCGTGGAAGTGGATGGCCTCGACGGTCGTGCCATGCACCCGCGCCTCGGCTTGCGCCAACCGGGTGAAAACCGCAGTGGCGCGTTGCTTGACCCGCGAAGGCAGGTCGGCGGCATTGATGATGCCGCTGATGACCGCCAGCCCGCGATGATGATGGCCCTCCGCCACCCGCACATCCACCAAGGTCGCCCGCATGGGGCCTTTCATCACCACTTTGGCTTCGACGCTCCATTCCGAGGCCGGCAGCTTGAGTTGCTCCAGCGTCTTTCGCAGAGCTTCGACGGGCCAGCCCGCATCGACTAGACAGCCGAGAAACATGTCGCCGGAGATGCCCGAAGGGATGTCGAGGTAGCCGATCATTTGCGTTCCACGTTGAGGGTGATGAGTTGGGCGGAATCCTGGCCCTTGGAAGCATGGTGCAGCCCGCCGCTGCGGAAACCGGCCAGGTCCATAACAACATGCGCATAGCCCGCGGCGCGAACGCCACGGTCAATCGTTTCCCGCTGTTCCAAGGCACGCGAAAAATCTTCCGGGGGCAATTCGATGCGGGCGATGTCCCCGTGGTGCCGCACACGAAACTGCGTGAAACCCGCGGCCGCCAGCACATCCTCGGCCGCCTCAATCTGTCGCAGCAATTCCGGCGTGATGGCCACACCATGCGGAACGCGCGAAGAAAGACACGCCATCGCCGGCTTGTCCCACACGGGCAGGCCCATCTCCTTGGCCACGGCACGGATGTCGTCCTTGGTGATGCCCAACTCCATCAAGGGCGATCGCACGCCCTCCTCCCCCGCAGCCACATGCCCCGGGCGATCATCGCCGGCGTCGCTGGCGTTGGAACCATCAAGCACCACACTCCATCCCTCTTCCCGCGCCACTTGTGCCAATCGCCCAAACAGCTCGCTCTTGCAGTAATAGCAGCGATTGACGGGGTTGGCGGCATAGTCGGGGTCGAGGTGCTCCTGGGTGTCGATGAGCCGGTAAGGCACATCGAACTGTCGCGCCA
>JBBRGB010000051.1:0-16467 GCA_038241095.1 Phycisphaerales bacterium | reverse complement strand
GCGGTGCGTCAAGCGGGCATGAAGCCGGGCATGGTGGTCAATCCGCCAACGGCGATCGAGGGCTTGGAGCCGTACTTGGGCCTGTTGGATTTGGTCTTGGTGATGAGCGTCAACCCCGGCCGCAGTGGGCAGAAGTTCATGCCCGAGGTGCTGGAGAAAGTGCGCTGGCTGCGACCGCGGCTTGGGCAGGGTACGCGACTGGAGATCGATGGCGGGATCAATCCGCAGACCGCCCCGGACGCTGTGGCCGCGGGCTGCGACATGCTGGTGACCGCCTCGGCCTTGTTCGGGGCCACCGACCGCGCCGCGGTGATCAAGGCCCTGCATGAGAGTGGTGTCAAGGTGAGAGGGTGACAAGGTGACAAAGTGATCGATCGCAGCTTGCGGTTGACGGAACTCTTCATTTTGTCACCCCTTCACCTCTTCACCCCCTCACCTTGTCATCCTTCCCCTCCCGCAATTTTGGAATCACCTCCAATGCCCCCACCCCTCACCTCCCTGAGTCACGCACTCACGACCGGCCTGCGCCGCGCCAGCCTGTGCTTCGGGGATGTGTTGAGCGATCTGGCACCGACCATCCACGAACTGGCGCTGCAAACCCAACAGGGCGCGGCTTGGCACCCCGACGAGTCGGACGCCTACTGCTTCCGCTGTGGTGCCACCACTCCCTCGGCCGGGGTCACCTCGCGGGGTTGCGCCAACTGCCGCGATGCCCGCCTGCGCTGGCAGCGACTGGTGCGACTGGGCCCCTACAAGTCGCCGCTTTCCGACTGGATCGTGGCTATGAAGTTTCAGCGGCAATGGAGTTGGGCACCTTGGCTGGGGCAACGTCTGGCCTCGGCCTTGCCGCCCATCACTACATCGGAAAACGTGGCCGTTTGCCCCGTGCCCATGCACTGGCGGCGACGCTGGCATCGCGGTTACAACCAAGCGCATCTCATTGCCCAAACCATCGCCCACCAACGCCACTGGCCGCTGGTGCCCCTACTTCAGCGCGTGCGCCACACGCCGCCCCAGACCCGCATCGCCCCCTCCCAACGCCATGCCAACGTCCGCGATTCCTTCGCCTGCCGTCCGCACGATCTGACCGGCTGGACGGTTTGGCTGGTGGATGATGTCAAGACCACCGGTGCCACGCTCAACGCCTGCGCCAAGCTCCTGCAAGCCCGCGGAGCCGAACGGATTTTCACCGCCGTGGCCGCCGTCGCCGACCCCCGCCAAGCCGACTTCACCCGCTCTTGACCAATCCAAAGCCCCGCGCTTTGAACGCGATTCGCTATGATGGCGGGTTGGATTCAGGGGAAATGGAGAGGGGGCGGGGGCCAATTTGGAGAATCACGATTGATTAAGAGTCGCATGCTTATCGCCGTCAGTTCGCCTTGGGCCAGTGAAAAACTCATGGCTCCCATGGCCGACTTGGCCAAACGGATGGATGCCGAGGTGCTCGTGGCCCACGTGGCGGAGGTCAAGGACGAAGACGAGTCCGAGGCCGAAAGCCGCCAGCGGGGCGAGCAGACCTTGAAACTCCTGCTCGACGGCCTGCGCGCCCAGGGCGTGGCGGGTGAGGGCGTCATGCTTTTTAGCGACGATGTGCCCAAGGCCCTGCTCAACACCGCCAAGGCCCGAGGCTGCACCATGCTGGTGGTGGGCCTGACGGGCAAGGGCGTGTTCAAGCGCCTCATTGCCGGGGACGTGCCAGGCAACCTCATCCGCCAAGCCGACCTGCCCGTGCTCATCTGCCCGGCCAACTGGAACGGCCTGATCTGAGGCGGGATTTGTCTGATTTTTTGCCCCGTTGTTCAAACGGATGTGGTCAGGGGGCGCTGTTTAATGACTTGCGCCGGGTTGCCGCCGACGATGACGCCGGGGGAAACGTCGCGGGTGACCACGGCCCTGGCCGCGACGATGGCGTTATCGCCGATGGTCACGCCGGGGCCGATGAAGGCTCCGGCGCAAATCCACACGCCGCTGCCGATGGTGATGGCCGGTCGCAGCAGGGGCAGTTCGGGCTTGGTGTAATCATGGCTGCCGGCGCAGAGCACCACGTCCTGCGACACCACGGTGTGATCGCCCAGGGTGACGGGACCAAGGTTATAAACTGTTACGCGGTCGCCGAGGATGGCAAACTTGCCCATAGTCAGAAGCCAGGGGTGGACGATGGTCACCGATGGCCTCACCGCGGCTTTGGGCAGGTGGGCACCGAAGCGTTGAAGGAGAAATCGCCGCCAGTTGTAGGCTCGAGGCAGGCTGGGGCGAAAGAGGCAGCGCTGCACCAAGGCCCAAGCGGCCCTGCGTCGATATTCGCTCCGGGTGTAGGGCGATTTGGCGGTGCGGTCGAGCCGCTGAAAGATCGGAGTCTCGGCCATAGGTTACCTATCGGCGTTGCGCCAGTCGGTGGTATAGCGCCACGGTTTCATCAATTTGCCGGCTTAACGTCAAATGTTGTCGCACATGCTCCGCGGCTGCGTGGCCCATGCCCTCCAACGCGGCGCGATTGTCCACAAACTCCAACGCCCCGGCCACGAAGGCGTCATGCCCGATGGTCACGCTTCGCCCCGTGACGCCCTCGACGATCATCTCCGCGGTGCCGGCGGTGCGCGTGCGAAACATCGGCCGACCCACACTCATGGCCTCGACGCCAACGTAGGAAAAACCTTCCCGCAGCGAGGGCAGCATCAGACAATCGCAGGCCTGGTACACCGGCAGGGGATCGACATAGCCCAGCACGGTGACCCGCGCCTCGAGACTCTGGCGCGCCACCCGCTGACGCACCGCCGCTTCGTGCGGACCGCCACCCGTCAGCACCACATGCAGGTTCAGGTCGGGACGTTTCTCCTTGGCGGCCTGGGCCAAGTCAAGCATCCAGTCTTCATTCTTGGGTTCATCGAAGCGACCGACAAAGGCGGCGATGGTGGCGTCGGCGGGCAGGTTGAGTTGATGACGGGCCGCGGCGCGGGTGGCGTTGTCGGCCACGGGAAACAAGGCCGGATCGATGCCGTGGGGAATGACGCTGATGTGATCCTCGGGCACACCGGCGACATCGACAAGCCACTGTCGAGCTTCACTGGCGGCGGCGTGGGTGTGGTCGCCGAAGTCGCTCAACCAGCCCCACAGGCCCCGCATGGAGATGTCCGAGAGGTGGAGCGTGTAGAGAATGGGGATGCGCCCGCCGGTCGTCGTGTATTGCGTAGCGTCGGTCTCGGTGGTCTTGCGCCAGGCGATGCGCCGCGCCACGAGCATGGGTCGGCGATAGTGGACATGAAGCACATCAACCGGATTGACCGTCAGCCAGCGGCGAAGGATTCGCCTGGCCTTGAACAGAGCCGGCACCCCGCCCAGCGATCCGCCGCTCAAGGGCGCGTCGATCCACTCGAAGGGCGCGGAGCCAAAGAGGTCATGCCACGCTCCGCGTCGCCCCGCCACCGCCACCTTGTGCCCGTCCCGGTGCATGGCCAGACATAAGTCATGCAGATACCGGCTGACCCCCCCGGCATCACTGCCCGCTGTCAGATGCAACACCCGCAATAGAGGATCGGCTTGGGTCACGGCGTCATTATGACGCAAAAGCGGGATGTCGCGCAAAGTCATCAGTCCGGGGGCCTGCGCGCCGCGGTCTGGTTGGAAGCGTGGCGCTAAACCGCAAGCGTGGGGGTCATGCTTGAGGAGGGTGGAGGGTTTTGCGCAGCAGCGCTTCGAGCTTTTCTTCACCTTCCAGATAAGCCAGTTTCAGTACGGGGCGGTAGAGGGGCATGGCGGGGGTGGTCGTGGCTTGGGCGGCCAGGGGCTTCCACTTGACCCAATCTTTTTCGGTGGTGACCAAGGCCTTGGCACCTTGTTGGGCGGCGTGCTCGACCATTTGCCGCACCAGGGCGGGGGTGTAGCTTTGGTGGTCGTCGAGTTCGTAGAGGCTGGTGACTTGGTTGAAATGGCGTGCGAGCATGGCCTTAAATTGGCGGGGGTTGCCGATGCCGCAGACGCCGGCGACTTTCAGGCCGCGCAGGGATTCGAGGGGGTGGGTTTGTTGCGTCGCATCGACGAAGCCGGCCCAGGCGTGGGCGACACGGATGGTGGGCAGGGGGCAGCCGTGGCGTTGCAACACGGCGAAGATCGCGGCCACCTGTTCCAGGTTCACCAAGTCGGCGTGGGTGAGAATCACCGCATCAGCGCGGCGTAAGGCGCGGATCGGTTCGCGCAGCAGCCCGGCGGGAAGCATCTGTTGACCGCCGAAGGGAAACGTGGCGTCGATCAGCGCCAAGTTCAGATCGCGCGCCACTTGGCGATGCTGAAAGCCATCGTCGAGCAGGAACACGCCGACGTCGGGCCGGCGCTTGAGCACGGCTTGGGCACCGGCGACACGGTTGGGATTGGCCTCGATTTCCACGGCGTGGCCCAGCTCGTTGCGCATGGCGTTGGCTTCATCGCTGGTGATGGCGCGGGTTTCGAGGGTGGGTGCGTCCTTGCCGCGACGGCCCGCTTGTTGGTCGCTTCCGCGATAGCCACGCAAGAGGATGGCGGGGGTGTGGCCCATGTTTGCCAGGCGTCGCGCCAGGTCGATGACCAGGGGTGTTTTGCCCGTGCCGCCGGTGGTGATGTTGCCCACGCTGATGACGGGCCGCGGTAGTCGCGCGGGCTTGCGCAGGCCGAGGTCAAAAACGCTGTTGCGTGAATAGACCGCCAGCCGGTAGAAGGGTTGGGCGGCGTGGAGGCCCAGGCGGATGAACTGGGCGGCGATGGAATCGTCCTTGCCGTGGATGATGTCGAGGATGCGTTGGCGGTCCATGATTGATCCAGCGAATGGCGATTCAGTTTTTTCGTGGCCGGGTGGATTGAGCGGTGGCGGGGGGCAATCGCTCCAGCAGCATCCGCATGGGCAGGCCGATGACGGTGGTCGGGTCGCCGTGGAGCTTGATGTCCCAGTCATCGAGTTCCACGAGGTTGTAGCCTCCCGCCTTGCCGCGCCAGCGACCGCTGTCGAGATAGGTGGCGAGTTGCGTGTGAGGCAGCGTGGGCAGCGTCACCTCGGCGGTGTCGGCCAGTGTTGTCCATTGCCAAGGCGTGTTGATCCCGCCCGGCCGCCGTCCCAAGGCCACGCCGGTGATGACCTGATGCCTGCGGCCCAGAAGCGATGACAACATGCGTTGGGCCTCAGCGCGGGTCGTCGGTTGACCAAGCATCGCATTGGCCGCGAAGGGCAAGACCACCACGGTATCGGCGGCGATGATGAATCCAGCCCACTGTAAGAGGGGATTGCCTGACGCCTCGACGCTCAAGGCTTTCTTCAGCGCCAGTGCCATCGCCAACTCCGCCGGGTTGTCGGTATGCTCCGGCTGGGGGGGATCTTCAAACGGCGGCTCGAAGACCTGCACGTCATAGCCCGCTTGCGTCAACAGCGCCAAGCGTCGCGGCGAACGACTGGCGAGAATGATGCGGGGCCGATTCATGGAGGCATCTTACTTCCACGCCCGCCACGATGGCATCGGGTAAATTATCCACTCACGCAAGGACGCACACCATGCCTCACCCCCACGTTTATTTGAACGGCCAGTTCCTTCCCCGCGATCAAGCCAGCTTCGACATCGAAGACCGAGGCACCATGTTCGGCGACGGTGTGTATGAAGTCATCCACTTCTACGCCGGCCAACCCTTCGCCATGCGGGGCCACTTGGAACGGTTGCGGCAAAGCCTGGCGGCGGTGCGGATCGACATCGGCGACGAGCTGGAAAAACTGCCCGACATCAGCGCCCAACTTGTGCGGCAAAACGCCACACCCGATGCCGCCATCTACTGGCAGGTCACCCGCGGCCCGGCCCCACGCCGGCACATTTTCCCCGCGCAGCCACGCCCCACGGTGATGGTCATCGCCTACCCCACCCACGCCTTGGACCCGGCCAAGCCCGTGCCCAAGGCCCGCGCGATTCTGCATGACGACCTGCGCTGGCAACGTTGCCACATCAAGAGCCTCATGCTGCTGCCCAACGTCTTGGCCAAGAACGCCGCCGTCGAGGCCGGTGCCGATGAGGCCATTCTCCATCGCGGGCAAACAATCACCGAGGGAACCTCCACCAATGTCTTTGTCGTCGAGGGCGGCGTCCTGCGCACCCACCCGGCGGACCTGACGATCCTGGGCGGTATCACCCGCAACGTGGTCATCGAGTTGGCCGGCGAGTTGGGGTTGAAGGTGAGCGAGACGGCCCCGACGGTGGCGCAATTGCGCAACGCCAGTGAAGTGCTCATCACCGGCAGCACCACGCAAGTCGCCGCAGTGATCGCGGTGGACGGCCAACCCGTGGGCACCGGCCAACCCGGCCTCGTGGCGCGAAAACTCCACGAGGTCTTCGTCCAGCGCGTGATGCGCGAATGCGGCCTGTAATTCCGCCCAAAACCCCGCATCCCGTTGGCCGCGAAGCCAAGCGGAGCGTTCCCCACCACAGACACACGGCACCCGACCACGCGCCATCCAACCCTCATCCCCCGACGCCGAAAATCAACTCCCGCGGCGCTGTGATGGCCAGTTGCTCCAACGTTCCCTGCCCAAACTCCGCGGCTACGAGTTGCAGGCCGTCGAGGCGGCCCTCCAACGTTTCGGGGCGGTGCATGTCCATCGCCATGAGTTTGTACCGCCCGCCTTGGAGCAGGTGTCGCACCAAGCGGTCGGCGTGATACCCCTCCTCACCGGTCATGCAGCGGAAGTTGCCTTGGAGCCAGACGCCCATCGCCTCCAACGCCATCAGGCGTTTGTCGAGGTCGGGCGTGGCTGGCAGGCGTTCGGGGTGTGCCAAGATCGGCTGATAGCCGTTGTCCAGCAGCCAGCGCATGGTCTCCTCCACGCAGCGGGGCCACTTCTTTTCCCAGAAGTCCATCAGCACGCAACGCGACTCGGCCAGCGTGGGCACGCCGTGTTCTTGCATCCATGAAACGCTGTCGGGCAGCAGCCGCAGTTCGCCGCCGGACCAGATGGGGTAGTCCACGCCGTTGTCCGCCAACGCCTGGCGCAGTTGCCGCGTCCATTGGGCGATGTTGGTCGGCTTGTTGTCGGGGAATATTTCGGGGTAGATGTGGGGCGTGCAGATGCTGCCGACGAAGCCGGCCTCCATCAAGCGATGGACGCAGGCCAGCGATTGCTCCAGGTCGGCGCAACCGTCGTCCACGCCCGGCAGAAGGTGGCTGTGAATATCGATGTAACCGCTTGGTGGCGGCTGGGTCATGGCATCAGGATCGTGCATGACCAAAGGATAACGTCGGCGACGGGAAGCGCCTTGTCGGAGCCGAAGGGCGTAAGCCCTCGGTCCAACGTCACTGTGCGTTATTACGTCCATGCTTCATCGACCGGCGGCTTACGCCCCTCGGCTCTGACGATGCGCCACTCACCGCTGATAGATCGGCAGGTAATGGTGCTTGACGCCCAAACTCAGAATCGCCAATGAGGTCGAATAGACCCTTCCCGCGCGGTCGGTGTCGTCACCACTCCACGAACCGTTGTCTTCCTGCCGGGGCAAGAGCACCTTGGGGACTTCCAACTCGGCGATTTGGGCGTACTTGCCCGAACGCTGGTACATCCCTTGGGCGTAGTAATACGTGCCGTAGTAAAACCAATTGTTCCGCTTGGGGGGCAAGTCTTTGCGCAACATCCAATCGGCGGCGCCTTGGACTTCGGGAGCGTCGTACTGGCCCGCGACCTGCATGGAGAGCAGGCCCGCGGCCGTGGTGGCGTACTCGGGATTCCCGCCGGGCTGATAGGCGAAACCGCTGTTCATGTCCACGGGCCGGCCTTGGGCATCGCGGCCTGATTTGTAGCTGCGCTTCAAGTATTCCACCGCCTCGTCGATGGACTCTTTGGGCACGTCCAAGCCGTCGTTGTAGGCCGCCCGCAAGGCCATGAGTTGCCAAACGGTCACCGAAAGGTCCGAATCATTGGAGCCGGGCTGATATCGCCAGCCGCCCTGATGCGAGGGGTTGCCTTTCTTGCGGTCTTGGCTTTTCAGGATGACATCGATGCCGTCCTGAAGGCGTTTGCGAATCATGGTGTCCTGTTTTTCATCCACGCCCATGCCCAGCATCTCGGCGAGCATGAGGGTGACGATGCCGTGGCCGTACATGTTGGAGCCGTCGGCCTTGCCGTAGTACCCGTCACGGACGCGGTCGTCGCGCAGGACATAATCAATGGCCTTGCGCAAGGCCAGGCCTTCGCGGGTGTCGTCGATGGGTTGATGGCCCACGGAGGAGAGCGCCATGATCGCCAAAGCCGTCATGGCGGTTTCATGTTGGGGCCGATCGGTGATCTGCCCACCGCCGCCCTGTTGCGAAAGCAGGTAGTTGGTGCCTTTTTCGATGGCCGCGTTGACCTTCTGATCCCGCGCCGTGAGGGGCGCTGGGCCTTGCTCTTGGGCCTCCTGCGCCAAGGCCAAGGTGGGCAGTACAGCCAGCGTGAGCATGATCGCCAGCACGCCGCAGCGCCTTATCAGAGCCCAAGGGCGTAAGCACTCGGTTGATGGAGCAAGGACGTGCGTAGGCGAGGGAACGTTGGACCAGGGGCATACGTCCCGCGGCTCTGATAAATCAAGACCAATCATTTCTGCTCCTTCTTGGCCTGCTCGGCCAGGACGCGGAAGTAGGTTTCGACCTGCTGGCGGTACTCGGCGGAAACTTCCTGCCGGGAGCCTTCGAGCAAATCCTTGGCCATCTTGGGTGGGAGCTTGCCCCAGCCTTGCTCCGCGCCGTTGCGCAGGGCATTGTCAGTGGCGGCACCGGGGTCGCGTTGGGCCTGCATGGCCATCGATTGCGCCGATTCGCCGGGGGGCGACATGCCGGGCGTGCGCTCGGCACGCATGGCCATCGCTTGGGCCATGGCCGCGGCGGTCATCGCCTGTTGCGGCTGGCCCGGTTGGCCTGGCTGGCCCGGTTGACTAGGTTGTCCCGGCTGGCTCGGTTGACTAGGTTGACCAGGCTCACCCGGCTGCCCCGGTTGGCTCGGCTGGCCTGGCTCGCCCGGCTGCCCAGGCTGGCTCGGCTGACCTGGCGTGGGTGGCGTGGCTTGACCCGGCGGCGTCGGTGACGCGGCGGCTTGCGCCTGCTGATCCAGCGCATCCAAGGCCCGCGCCATCCACTGGCCGGCCTCTTGCGCCATCTGGCCTGACATCGTCTGCGGTTGCGCGGCCGTGGGGGCCTGCGGGTCGGCGGCATTCTGGCCAGCCGTGGGAGCCTGCGCCAACTGCTCGGCGCTGTTCTTGATCGCTTCGGACGCCCCAGCCACCGCCGGCTGCGCCTGTTGCGCTGAGGACGATTGCGTCAGGGCCTGCTCGGCCTTGGGCACTTCCTTGTTGGCCGCGGCCTGTGCCGCTTGCGCCGCCTGTTGCGTGGCTTGGGCCTGGGCCTGTTGACCCAAACGCTCCTGATGTTGCGCCGCCCGCTCCATGTCTTGGGCCGCGGACTGCACGGCCTGACCGATGGGCTGCTGCTGGGCGGCGGCGTCGGCCATTTGGCCCTGATTCTTTTCCGCGGCCTTGGATGCCGACTGCGCCATCTGCTGCGCCTGTTGCGCCAGAGCCTTGGCCTTGTCGGCGGCGGCTTGGGCGGCCTGTTGCGCCTCGGCGGCCTGCTCGCCTTGCTTCTGAGCGTCGAGCTTGGCCTGAGCCGCCTGCGGATCACCTTGGCCCTGTTCTTGGGCTTTGGCCAAGGCTTGCTCGGCCTTCTTGCCGGCCTCTTGCGCCGCTTGCTGAGCGGCTTGGGCCTTGTCGGCGGCGGCTTGCATTTCACCCGCGGCCTTTTCCAGCGACTTGGCCATTTCCGCCACCTTTTCAGCGGGCACATCGCCCTTCTGGGCGGCTTGGGGATCAGCGGCTTGAGGCTGACCCGCTTCGGGCTTGGGCTGACCGGCCTCGGCAGCCGCGTTTTCCGCGGCCTTGGCGGCGTCCTGCGCCGCCTTTTCACCGGTCTCGGCCGCCTTTTCCGCGGCCTTCTGCGCCGCGTCGGTCTGCGGTTGACTGTCAGTCTTGGCCTGCTGCGCCTCGGCCGCGGCCTTGGGCACATCCTGCGCCGCCAGCTTCTTGGCTTCCTCAGCCAGCTTCTTGACCGCCTCGGCAGGCACGCCGGCCTGTTCCTGTTTCTGGCCCATCTTGTCCAGATCCGCGGCCACCTTGTCTTCCTGCTTGGCGGCGGCATCGAGCTTGCCAGCGGCCTCATCGGTCGCGGCCTTGGCCAGGTCGTTCAACTCGCTTTGCATGTCCTTGTTCTGCGGCAACTCCGCTTCCAAATCCTTCTTCAATTCCTCGCCGTCCTTGTTCATCATCTCGGCGAGCTTTTCCATCTTGCCGTATTCTTCATCAAGCTTCTGCTTGATGCCCAACTCCTGCTCCTTGTCACGCAGGGCTTGGCGGCTTTCCTCGCCTTGCCCCTTGTCCAAGTTCTCGTAGTGCTTGGCGAGTTCATCGAGCTTGTCGGCGAGCTTGCCCTGCTCCTTGGCGGCGGTGTCCAAGGCGTCGGCTTTCTTTTCGGGGTCCTTGACGGCCGCGGCTTTGTCTAAGGCTTCCTCGGCTTTGACCGGAGGCTCCTTCAACATGGCGATGGCGTCATCGGCGTCACGGGCACGCTCCCGGCCTTCCTTGCTCAGAAGGTCTTGGGCAGCGGCGTCACGGCGAAGATCGTTGTTGAGCTTGGAGACTTCCTTGTTGATCTCCGCCTGCTTTTCCTGAAGTTTTTCGAGTTCCTGCTTATTGGCGGGCGTGGGGTCGTCGCGGGTGGCCTTGGCCTTGGCGGCGGTCTGCTCGGCGAGTTCCTTGGCCCGGCCCGAGAGCTTGGCCATCGTCTCGTGCAGAGGCGGGGTGAGTTGGCCCAAAATCTTACGGGCTTCCTGCATGGCCGGGTCGATGACGCCCGCGGCAGCGGCGAGGCCGGAGCGGACTTCATCAAGCTGTCCCGCCACCGGTTCGGGCGAGGCCCGCATGGCCAGGGTCTGATCCCGGCGATTCATTTCCGCTTCGATGGCGGTCATGGCGGGGTCCCGGAAAGCCGTGTTGACCAGTTGAGCGGCTTGGGCATCGAAGCCCGCCTCGGTCAGGGCCGCGGCCACGGGCTGGACTTCCCGCGTCAGCCAGCGCCATTCGGTGGGATGTTCGAGCACCAGCGCCGGGGACTGCGCCTGCCAGCGTTCATCCGTGGAAAGGCCTTGCACCGAGGCCAGCAGTTCGGTCAGACGGTGGCCGGCTTCCAACGTGGCCACGGCCTTGGTGACGGCGGCGAGGCGTTCCTGGGCGTCGGGCAGGAATTGCTCCATCGCGGCGTTGTCGGCCCAGAGGGCTTCCAAGGCGCGATTCGCCAAGGCGAGGTCGGCGACAAACATGGTGTCGGCGTCGCGGCGGACTTCCTGCGTCCCGGCCCGCTGTTCAAAGTCCTCCGAAGCGACCCGCCAAATGGCGTTCAAGTCGGTGGGCGAAGGGGCGGGATTGGCTTGGCCGGCGGCGTTTAATTGCGCCAGCGGCGTGGGCTTGCGGTGGGCCTGATCCGACAGGGCCGGGGCGGTCGCCAGCACGGCCTGACTTTGGGCCGGCAGTAGTTTGGAGAGCAAGTCGTTGGCCTGTTGGATGGCCTTGTGCATGGCCTGCGACGGGCCGGCGAGATTCTTGTCGGGCACCGGCGCGGACAAGGCGGCGGCAAGTTCCGTGCGGGCTTTTTCCAAGGTTTCGCCAGCTTGGGTGGCGAGCTTGGCTTGGGCCGGGGCGCTGTTGGCGGCGACCTTTTCCAAGAGGAACTCCAGGAACTGGCTTTGCGTCGAGGCGACGTTCTGCCGGCGGGCCACCCGCTCCCAGAGGCGTTCGTCATCAACCTTGGAGCCGATCATGGCGGCGACTTCGTTCTGGTCGGTCAGGAGTTGGCGGGCATCGGTGAGGATGACCACGGCCTGGGTTCGCGCCAGGTTTTCGCGCCAGATGCCAGTCAAGGAACCAGCCAGTTCCACGGCGCGGGCGGCGCGGCTGGCATCAACGGCGTTGGTTTTCGCTTGCAGATCGAGCTTGATCTTCTGCGCCACATCGTGCTCGATGAGACCCAGGATGCGAGCGGCGCGGGTCAGGGTCGTCGCCTGCCGACCACCGGGGGCGATGGGCAGAGCGGAGCGGATGCGTGCCCCGGCTTCGTTGGCGACGCGCTGGAGTTGGTCGGCGGACTGGGAGACGGTGAAAATGGCTTGCTTGCGCTGGGCGCTGTCGGCAGGAGCGGCGAAGCCGGGTTGCGCCGCGGCCACTTGGTCACGCAAGCGCTCGGATGCCAACCGCACTTCCTCCAAGGCCGGATTGACCGCCATCATGGCGTTGATGAGGTCCAAGCGCCGCGGCTCGAAACCCACGGAACTGATGGTGATCGTCAGCGGTGAGGACTCGCCCAGATTGCCCTTGGCATCGGTGGCCACGAGCTTGGTGGTGATGGTATCGCCGGGCGAAACGCCCTGTTCGAGCAGGTCCCACTTGCGTTCGATGGTGAAACTTTCGCCGGGCTTGACGGCCAATTCGATGGTCTTCCACTTGCCGTTGTTGATGCGGATGGCTTGGCTGACGGTGGCCAGCGCCATGTCGTCGCGGGCGGTGCCCTTGAGCACGATGAGTTCATCGGGCGGGGTCAAGAGACTCTGGCGGGGTTCGAGGATTTCCAGGCGGGGATTCAAGTCGGCCTGGGCGCGGAGTTCGTACTGCGGGCTGAACTTGTTTTCAAAGCCGGTGGTCGCCGCGACGAGGCGCACTTGATACTGGCCGGAGCGTTGAATGGGCACGCGGGCACGCAACAGCGACGGGTCGGCGGGATCGACCGTCAAGCGGATGACGGACTGTTTGCCGTTGATGTCGAAGTCGAGTTCGCCGTCCTTGATGGGCTGGTTGGCGCGGAGTTGGAGTTCGACCTCGCTGCCTTCGAGAGCCGCCAGGTCGCCGATGTCCTCTTCAATGGTTTTTGCGGCTACGCCGGTGTATTCGGGGAAGTTGTAGGTTTTGACGAAACGCAGCACATGGGGCCGGGGCTGGGCGTCCAAGGTGTACGTGCGAGTGATGGCGTCGCCGGCGCGGATGCGGTAGGTCATCGGCTCCCGGCCGAGTTGCACCTGGGCGGCGTACTGATTGGCGGTGGTGGGCATCATGCGCACCCGTTCCTTGCCGATGGAGCCACGCCAGGTGTCCAGGAACACTTCCGCGTCCCGTTCCAAGCCGGTGACTTCGACGAGGATCGTCAGCGTGTCGCCGTGGGGCACGGTCATTTCCGGCGGGTTGGGGGCGATGATGGTGACTTGCACGTTGCTAACGCGATCGACGTTGGCCACGGGCACCAGAGCGCGGGTCATGAGTTTGCGGTAGGGCGAGCCGTGGATGACGACAAACACCGCGCAGATGACCGCCACGGCGATGGCCACGCGGGTCCACCAGGCGATGAGTTTTTGCGGCAAGAGGGACTTGATGCTCAGGCCTTCGACGCGGTGGGCGACGCTGTTTTGCAACAGGGCGCGAAAGACGGGCGAGTCCCAACGCGGGTCGCTGCGGGGGCTGCCAAGTTCCACGGCCGAGACGAGGTCTTCATGCAGGTCGCCACGCGTTTTTTCCATCAGCAACGCCAAGTCGCGAGGGCTGGGGACTTTCATAAGCAGACGGATGGCGGTGAACCAGATGGTCACCAGCACCACGGCGTAACCGACGATGGAGAGGGTGGCTCGCATCCAGTCGGCGAGAACGAAAGTCCAGTCGATGAGCGCCACGAGAGTCATGACGCCCAAGAGCGAGACGACGCCGGCCGAGAGACCGCGAAGGATGATGAGCGTGCGCCGCCGCCGTCCAAAAGCCGCTAGGGTTTCCTGCGTGATTTGATTTAGGGGAGGGTTCTTGGCCATGGTGGTCTCGGGGGAAAAAGGCTTGAGTATTGAGTCTTGAGGAGCGCGAAACCGCAAGCGTGGGAAGGCGGGTTGGGTTGTGGACGGAGGTTTTTTCAGTTCACAAGGTTTAGAGCAGGCCCACGCGCTTGCGGATGAACCATTCAACCGTCAACAAGAGGACGATGGGGGTAAACCACCACCAGTTGTCCCACAGCGACAGTTCGCTTTCGATGACCTTGGCCTGGCTTTGGCTTTCAAGGCGTTGCGCCAAGCGGGAGATTTCCTGTTCGCCGAAGTATTCCCCGCCGCTCTTGACCGCCATGTCACGCAGAAGGTCGGCGTTCAAGGTCAGGTCAGTCATTTCCTGCGAGGTTTGCGGTTGCACCATGAACTGGGTACGGGCCTTCATCTGCATCGGGGGCAGCCCGCCGACGGAGATGGCGACTTCATATTTGCCCGGCGGCAGGCCCGTGGTCTTGCCGCGATAAGCGCCGCCCTGGTTGGCGTCGGCGGTGAGTTTCACCGTGCCAAACGCCTGGCCGTCGCGGGTCAACACTGCCTGCACATCCGCGTTCATGAGCATCGCTCCCTTTTCGTCCTGCACGCGGGCGGTGATCTCCGCGGCTTGGCCGGGCTGATACGTCACGGCATCGACATTCATGGCCACGAACCTGTCCCGGCTGGCGAAGGGGCGTTCCACCGCCCAGTTGATCAGTTGCCGCCAGTAACGCTCAAACCATTTGTCCGCCACCTCGTACCGCCAGCGCCAAGTCTCATCCGTACTCGAATAAAGCACTTGGCCGGCACCATATGGACGCGAAACCAGGAGCGGCATTACACGGTCGGCGAAAACCGCTTCCACCAGCGTTTCCGCGCCGGGGAGCGTTTCTGTGACGGTGACGCGGTGCGGGGGTTTCAAGCCTGCGTAGGTCTCTAGATTTTCCTGTTGTTCGGGCATGAGTCGCAGCGGGGCAAAGGCCGCGCCGGAGGCGGTAAGCCGCACCCGTTGCGCCATGCTGGCGGCGGGTTCGAGCCTGTAATCCACGGGCAGCAGCACGCCCATGTCGCCCTTGGCGTATTCCTTCAACACGCCACGCGGGCCATCAATAATGATCAGCCCGCCGCCGCGGTTGCCCACGAAGTCCCGAATCCAAGTTTGCTCCTGCGAGGACAACAAGCCCGCCGGCACCTCGCCCAGAATGATCAGCTCGTAGGAATAGAGCGTCGCCAAGTCCTGCGGGAACGTGCCGATGGTCTTGCCACGGGGCCAAGGGTTGTTGTGGCGATCCACCATGCCGACCAAGGCGTTGACTTCCCACTGGCCGTCGCGTTCGAGCATGTTGTGCAGGTAGCGGTATTCCCAGCGTGGCCGGCCATCAATAATCAGGGCCTTGCGGTTGGTCATCACCGCCCGCACCAGGTAATCGCCTTGGTTGTTGTCGCTCTGCTTTTCGCCGTCGAGAATGGTGACGCTGGCGAGCAAGAGCAGCGGCAGCCCGCCGACGGTCACTTCGCGGTCGGTCTTGGCCAAGCCCGCGGTGGCGATTTCCTCGATGGGCAGGTCGAAGTCAAACGACCGCATGTGCGAGCCTTCGGTGGCGGTGATCTGCTCCCAGAGCGTCTTGCCTTCATGCGTGATGCGCAGGGTGATCGGTGTGCCGGCGGGCATGTCATCCTTGAGCAGCAACGTGCCCTTGACGCGATCCTTGTAAAACACCGTCTGCGGCCCCTGCACGCCGGCGATGGCTAAATCCGGCGGTGGGTCTTCAGCACCCATGCCCACGGTGAAAATGTTGATCCCGCGATTGCCCAGAATGGCCGCGGTCTGCGCAGGTGGAGGGCCGAGGTTGTTCTGACCATCGGTGAACATCACCACGCTGGTGTGGATCAACTGGCTCTCGGCGGCCGTGCCCGCGGCGGTGGCGGTGCCCGAAGCTCCGCCGATGGCCCCGGCCAGCGAGGTCTGCAAGGGATCGGCCAAATCCGTCCGCGCCGCAGTGGGACTGACCATCAGCGACGTCGGCAAATCACGCGCCTCCTGCGAACTCCAAATCTTCTGGGCGCTCTCCCCTTCCATGGCCCACAATTCCAAGTTGTGCTTGTCCTGTAGCCGCATGAGCATGGGCAGTTCGCCATCGAGCAAGACCGTCGAGACGCGCTGAAAGCGGCTCATGCCGTCAAATCGTGTCAGGGCCTGTTGAACCGCGTTGTCGCCCCCGGCGGCGATGCCTTGGGCGTAAGAGGAAAAGGCGCTGTTGAGCATCTGTTGATAGCCCGCGGCCACATCCGCCAGGTCTTCCAAACGCTCGCGGGTTTTGGTCAGGCGGTCGTTGTCCTTGATCTCCGTCAAGGCCTTGGCCGGGGCCAGCAGTTCCTTGTTGAACTGGGCGATGAGTCGGTCGAGGACCTGTTGGGGAGACTGGTCCGCGGCGCTGGAGAAGCTGCCGATGCTGTTGCCGGAGATGGGGTTCTTGCCCGCCTTTCTTGTGTTGGTGCTCCAGGAAACGACCAGGCCGTCGTCGCCCTGTTCTTCCTTCAGCAGGGCCTCGATGTAATAGCGCTGGCCGCCGCGGAGACGGATGCCCGGAGATTGGTCGGGGTTGTTGAAGTCGGGCGTGTGTGCCCCG
>JBBRGB010000050.1:0-16547 GCA_038241095.1 Phycisphaerales bacterium | reverse complement strand
ATCCACCCCCACACCCCCCCGCGCCTCGATACCCATGAAAAACCAAAACACGGGGAAAACGCGAATTTTGGGATCCTTACCCAAAAAACGCCTAGGTACGACCCTCAAAAAGCGCCGGGATTGGCAAGGTTGTAAAACCTGATTGCCGTTTCGTGTGGAGTTGAAAATATTGAGGGCCAACAGGGATGGACGTACCGGGGAAGAGCTTCCTTGCCAACTGCCTTGGCCCACGACTGGCGGACTCCTTCCGTGCTTCATGCGTAACCGCCGGCGGTGGCGGTTTGGCCTCGCGCATCGCGGGCGGCTTGGCGCTGCTTGCCGAGTTCCGCGATCACGCCGTCGCGGCGGAGTTGCGCCAAGGGGTCGGCGGGAAGATGGCGCTCCAAGCGCCAGGTCGCCAGCAGAGGTCGCACATCGCTTTCGAAAGCCTGCCGCAGCACGCCCTCGGCCGCGACGATGTCACCCTTTTTTTGTGCCGTGGCCAGGGCCTTGCGATCGACCAAATGACTTTTGGCAAAGAGGTCTTGCGCGGTCATCACCGTTTGCACCATCGCTTCGAGCTTGGGCTTGAGGTTGTGCGATTGATCGACCATGTAGGCGATTTCCTTGCCCGCGGTACTGCCCGGTTTGCGGCCACGGTCAAACTCGTACTGGGCGATTTGGTCGAAGATGCGGAACACGGCGTAAGGGTCGATGGAGCCGAGCGTCAGGTCGTCGTCGGCGTACTTGCGGTCGTTGAAGTGGAACCCGCCGAGCATGTCCTCGTCGAGCAGGAAGGCGACGATGTGCTCGATGTTGCAGCCGGGCAAGTGGTGGCCGGTGTCCACGAGCACCTTGGCGCGTTTGCCGACGTGCTTGGCCAAGAGGCAGGCCATGCCCCAGTCGGCGATGTCGGTGTGATAAAACGCTGGCTCAAAAGGCTTGTATTCGACGAGCAGGGTCATGCCCTTGGGCATGGCGTCGTGGATTTTGGCCAGGGCTTTTTGCAGGTGGCGCTTGCGGGCGATGAGGGAATCCTGCCCCGGATAATTGGTGCCGTCCGCCAGCCAGAGGGAAAGCAGATTGGAACCGGTGGCCTTGCCGATGGCGATGCTGTCGAGGGTGTGTCGCATGGCGGCGTCGCGGGCCTTGGGGTCGGGCGAGCAGAACGAGCCGAGCTTGTATTGTTGGTCTTGGAAGACGTTGGGGTTGATGGAGCCGATCTTGACGCCGTGCTGTTTGGCGAGCTTGGCGATGGCTTTAGGGTTGGCCCCCGGTGTGAAGTCCCAAAGCACGTGGACGGCCACGGTGGGGCAAGCGCCGGTGAGTTTGTGAACTAGGCCGGCGTCGTGAAACTTTTCCTCGATGGTCGAAGCCGCGGCCGGCTGATGGAACTTGCCGAAGCGCGTGCCGGTGTCGGCGAAGCCCCAACTAGGCAACTCGATGGCGAAACGATCCAAGGCGGCGAAAACTTGATCGGTGGCTTTGCGAAGGTTCATGGGAAGGTTCCTTGGTGGTGTGAGGGTATCCACTGGCTGACATAGTAACACAGATGAACACGGATGGACACAGATGACCACGGATGGGAAGAAGGCATTGATTTGGCGAATGGAGGCTCGCTGCTTCACGGCTTTCGCCGCGGGTGCCGTGTGGCGACCCATTCGTATAATCAACCACCATGACCATTCGGCATCTGCTCGTCGTGCTATTTGCGATGGCGCTTCTACACTCCGGCGCTGGCGTTTCGGCGCAGCCCATGCCCCAGGCGCGGGACAATTCCACGGCCCAGTTGCCCTCGCGTTTCACCGCCTTGCCCAGCGGCGCCAACGTCGCCATCATTCGCGTCGATGGCACCATCTACGATTACACCTATGAAAGTTTCAAGCGTCGCAGTGAGAAGGCCATTGCCGATGGCGCCAGCATCATCGTCTTGGAACTCGACACGCCGGGCGGACTCATCGACGCTTCGCTCAAGCTCAGCGCCTACATCAAGAATCTGCCCAACGTCACCACCATCGCTTGGGTACACCCGCAGGCGTATTCGGGCGGGACGGTGCTGGCCGCGGCGTGTCACTTCATCATCATGTCGCCGGCTTCGTATTTGGGTGACGCCGCCCCGATCGCGCTGGGCCGCAACCTTTCGCCCACCGAACGCGCCAAGGCCCTGTCGCCCCTGCTCGAGGACTTCCGCGACTCGGCGCAGTACCACGGTTACGACTATTCGCTTTTTCAGGCCATGTGCATGTTGGGGGTGGAGCTTTATCTCGTCGAAAATCCGGCCACGGGCGAACGGCGGGTGGTCAACGCGGTGGACTACGCCTGGATGGTTCGCGGCGGGCCACCGCAAGGACATCCTTCTGAGGAGGTGACAGCAAGCACCGGCCCCGGGAGCGGCAATCACGCAAACCCGCCCGCGCCAGCCGCGCCAACAGATGCCGATGCCCTGCCAGAATCAACGCCCGATCTCACCAAGATCACCCGCGTTTCCGCCAGTGACGCCGATGTGGGCCGGTGGCGACTGGTGGCGCAAACTCGCGGCGGTAAGCCACTGATCCAACCCTTCCACGATGGCACAACGCTCTTGACACTCAATCAGGATCGCGCCATGGAAGTCGGCTTGGCACAGGCCATCGTGCGCAACGAAACCGAACTCAAGAATCTTCTGGCGGCGGGCAAGATCGTCCGCTATGACCAAGCCTGGCTTGAAGGCGCTGCCTACTGGCTCACCCGGCCGTGGCTGCGCGGACTGCTGTTTCTCGTCGTGCTCACTGGGGCGTTTCTCGAACTGCAATCCCCCGGCGTGGGTCTGCCCGGCGCAGTGGCTTTGGCGGCTCTGGTACTGCTCATCGGCGCGCCACTGCTCATCGGCATGGCAGGCATCTGGCACGTGCTCTTGATCTTACTGGGCGTGGTATTGCTGCTTGTGGAGTTCTTCATCCTGCCGGGCTTCGGCGTGGCGGGCGTGGCGGGGATGGTCTGCCTTTTTGCGGGCTTGGTGCTCAGCGCCGTGCCCGTGGCGGGCGGCGGCTTTGGCCTGCCCGGGCCGGAGATGCGCACGCAGTTTCAATGGTCGCTGGGCTTCATGCTCGCGGGGTTGGTCGGCGGGATCGTGGCGCTCTATTTCTTGAGCAGCCACTTCCGGCAACTCCCCATGTTGAACCGCATGATCCTCACCTCGCCGCCGGGCGATCCCAGCCACATCGGCGTCACCACCACGGGGTTAACGGACAAGGCCAACATGCCCCCCCGCGCCACCGTCAGCGGCGATGAGGCCATTGGACGCGGCACGGTTTATCCCGGCGCGTTGGGCATCGCGGTGACGGAACTGCGACCCACCGGCAGGGCCAACATCCAAGGCCAACTCGTCGATGTGCTGACGGTGGGCAACTGGCTCCAGCCCGGCACCCGCTTGCGGGTGGTGGAAGTCCACGGCAACCTGATTTCCGTCGACGCGGTGTGATGTGGGCGGGCTTTTGCGTTTGGCCACGCTCCGCTTGGCTTCGCGGCTAAACGGGAATCTGTGGTTCCCGCATTTCTCTTGTAAAATCGTGGGCCAAGATTCATCACCCCGCGAGTTGCTCATGCCCTCCACGCCTCCCGTCCCCCCCGCCCCCCCGGAAATGACCGTGCCGCTGCTGGACCTCAAGCCGCAGTTCGCCGCCTTGGCGGATGAACTGTTGCCGGCGGTGGAGGAGGTGTTGCGAAGCCAGGTCTGCATCAACGGCCCGGCGGTGGGCAAGCTCGAAGCGGCAATCGCCGCCTACAGCGACTGCAAGGCCGGCGTGGGCGTTTCCAGCGGTACCGATGCCCTGCTCTGCGCCTTGATGGGTCTGGACATCGGCCGGGATGACGAGGTCATCACCACGCCCTTCACCTTTTTCGCCACCGCCGGCTCCATTGCCCGCGTCGGTGCCAAGCCGGTGTTCGTGGACATCGACCCGGTGACGTTCAACATCGACCCGGCCAGGATCGAGGCGGCCATCACCCCGCGCACCCGCGCCATCATGCCGGTGCATCTTTTTGGGCAGATGGCGGACATGGAGCCGATCATGGCCATCGCCCGCCGACACAAACTGGCGGTCATCGAGGACGCCGCCCAGGCCATCGGCGCGACCTACCGCGGCCAAAAGGCAGGCTCCATCGGCACCGTCGGTTGCCTCTCCTTTTTCCCCACAAAAAACTTGGGCGGCCCAGGCGACGGCGGCATGATCGTCACTCAGGATGCCGAACTCGCCAAACGCATGACCGCCCTGCGCAACCACGGCTCGCAAGTCCGCTACTACCACCAGGAAATCGGCGCTAATTTCCGCCTCGACACTTTCCATGCCGCGTATCTGCTGGTGAAGCTGCCGCACTTAGACGGCTGGAGCGCCAAGCGGCGCGAGAACGCGGCCCTGTACGACGAACTCTTGGCCGGTGTGAAAGAGGTCGTCACACCGCGGGTGGTCCAAGGCAACGTGTCGATCTACAACCAGTACGTGATCCGTGTGCCCAAGCGCGATGAATTGCGGACGTATCTGGCCGGGCAGGGCATCGGGGCGGAGATTTATTACCCGCTGTGCATGCACCAGCAAGAGTGCTTCGCCTCGCTGGGTTACAAGACCGGCGACCTGACCGAATCCGAGCGGGCGGCCGGCGAGGTGCTGGCGCTGCCGATCTTCCCGGAGTTGACGCGGGAGCAGATCACTTACGTGGCGAAGAAGGTCGCGGCGTTTTATCGCGGTTGAAGCCGCCTGCCCCACCACGCTTTTCCACCTTGCGCGCCTATCATCGACTTAACGTGTCGCTTGCGAAAGGAGCCATGATGAATCGCGTCAAAACGGTGGTGTTGGTTGGTCATTGCGGGGCCGATTCTTGGTCGCTGCAAAACGCTGTGGGCAAGGCGTTGGGTAAGGAGGTGTCGATCATCTCCGCCGATGATGCCGCGTCGATGGACGCCGCCGCCACGCCGGAGCATCTTTGGTTGGTGAATCGTTCGCTTGGCTGGGGGTATGACCACGAAGATGGCATCGCGTTAATCGGCGCTTATGCGGGGCGTGAGAATCCACCGCGGATGATGCTGGTGTCGAACTTCGCCGAGGCCCAGGAAAAGGCGGTTGAAGCCGGGGCGTTGCAAGGCTTTGGCAAGAACGCCCTGCACACGGAGGCTGTGACGCGGGCGCTGCGGGATGCGGTGGGAGCGGAAGATAAGTCTTGAGTCTTGAGTCTTGAGTCTTGAGTCTTGAGTCTTGAGGTTTGAGGAAGAAGACACAGTTGTGCTTGATTGCTCTGCCTCATAGCCGCAGCGTCCCCGCTGCGCGTCCGTGGGGGAAAGACTCGCGTTCGTCACCACAGGCTTTTTCAAAGACGCGCAGCGAGGACGCTGCGGCTATAAGTCAGACATCACAAATGAACGCAGTCTTAAATCTCAAGACTCAATACTCAAGACTCATTCTTCATCCCTCAAGACTGTCCTCACATACACATCCCAGCGCACGCCTTTGCCCGCGAATCGCAGCGTCGGCTCCCGCCCCGCCAGCACCGGCGCTTGCGGTGGCCGCTTGACCACCACTCGACTTTTTGCGACCGCTAGCGCCAAGGGCAACAGGGCGTCGGCGTCGG
Source organism: Phycisphaerales bacterium (assembly GCA_038241095.1). Lineage (GTDB taxonomy): Bacteria > Planctomycetota > Phycisphaerae > Phycisphaerales > Phycisphaeraceae > JBBDMX01. The sequence continues at coordinate 10,967 of JBBRGB010000050.1, read as the reverse complement.
CATCCTCACCGACCAATCGCCGCAGGATTCGCAGCGGTTTTCGCTGGGCCGCGCTGCGATCCTCGGCCCCTGGAAACATGGGGTCGAGATAAACCACATCAAAGACTTGCCCCTCTCCCAAGCCCACGGATGCTGTCGCTGCGACGGCTTCCGTGGGATGTCCCCCGGCCCCTCCCACCACCGGCGTCAATTTCTTCAACACCTCCCCCGCGTCGGAATGCGCCACGCGCAGCCGCCCCGCGATTTCGGGCCACCTCGCCGCCGCCCGCCGCAGGCCATCGGCCAGCATTGCCGCCAGCACGCCGCAGCGTTCCACCGCCAACACATGACAGCCCAGTCCCGCCATTAGCCAGGCATCCTCGCCCAATCCCGCCGAGGCATCGAGTACCCGCAACGGCGCGGCCGCCTTAGCGCCTTGCGGCCCATCACCCGATCGCCGCTTTCGCCTTCTCAATCCCAAGGCCTTGGCCAAGGGTTGTTTCAAGCTCCGCCCAGGCCCGGAAAGCACATCCAACCCGGACCAATCCACCCGCAGCGGCCGGCCGCCACGCAAACCTTCTTCCCCACGCAAAATCCGCAACTCCAAGCCTTCTTCACTCACCGCCAGCGCCATCTCGGCATCATGCTCCGCCTCCGCCGCCACCACCGGCAGGGCCAATTCCCGCGCCAAAGCAGCGGCCTTCGCCGTCAGCACGGAATCGTCCGACGATGGTGTCACGATCACCACCGAAGGCGTTTGGGCCGCCAGAACTTCATCTGTTTTCAACGGTGTGCGGCTCATGCGGGCCGGCTCTGACTCGCCTGCTTGCGCCACCATTCAATGGTGTCGCGCAGACCTGTCTCGAAATCGACCTTTGCCCGCCAGTTCAACTTGGCCGCGGCGCGGGCGGTGTCCAAGCAGCGCCGGGGCTGACCATCGGGTTTACTCGCGTCCCACTCGATGCGACCCTTGTAATCGCAGAGCCGGGCAATGAGCGTCACCAAATCCTTGATCGTGATTTCCTGGCCCGTGCCCAGGTTGATCGGCTCGGGGTCGTCGATCTTTTGCGCCGCCGCCATGATGCCCGCCGCCGCGTCTTGGACATAGAGAAACTCGCGTGAGGCCGCGCCGGTGCCCCAGCAGGTCATGCTGGCATCGCCTTGCAATCGAGCTTCTTCGCACTTGCGGATCAGGGCGGGAATGACGTGCGACGTTTCGGTGTCGAAGTTGTCATGCGGGCCATAAAGATTGACGGGCACGACGACGGCGCTGTTCAAACCGTACTCGCGTTTGTAGCCGTCGAGCATGACGAAGAGTGCCTTTTTCGCCACGCCGTAGGGGGCGTTGGTCTCTTCGGGGTAGCCGTTCCACAGGTCGTTTTCGTTGAAGGGGACTGGGGCGAACTTGGGATAGGCGCAGACGGTTCCGGTGTGGACGAACTTGCGGATGTTGTGGATGCGGGCCTGTTCGATGAGATGGAGTCCCATCGCCATGTTGGCGAAGAAAAAGCGTCCGGGGTGTGCGCGGTTGGCACCGATGCCGCCGACTTCGGCCGCTAAGTGGATGACCACATCGGGCTTGGCTTGGTCGTATAGCCTGGCGACGTCGCTTTCTTGGGTGAGGTCGAAGTCTCGGCGACGGGGGACGAAGACCTCCCGGCAGCCCAGTTTCGTCAGTTGTTCAAGTACCTGTCGGCCCAGAAAGCCCGCGCCGCCGGTGACTGTGATTCGTTGCGTGGCCAGATCAAGCATGGTGGACTCCATCGTGTGCGGGTTGATCGAACGTGGGCCGGAACTCTTATTTTCGGCTTGATGGGCCGGGGAAGCGAATGGGCTGGGCGGCCAGTTGGCGATACAAGTCGGCGGTGGTGGTCACCTGACGCGAGGCACCGTGGTGTTCGCGCACCCATTGCCGCGCGGCGTGGCCCAAGACGCGGGCCCGCTTGGGCTCTTGCACCACCCGCCTCACCAATTCCAGCCAGTCCGCCGGCTCATCCCGGTCCACCAGCCAGCAGGTTTGCTCGTCAATGAGGTAATCGACCCACGGATCACGCCGCGCCAGCACTGGCAATCCACGCGCCATGGCTTGGAGCAACAAACTCCGCGCCCGGCCCAAGGCTTGCGGATGAATCAGCACATCGGCGTGCAGCAACAGTTCGCGGTGGCCCAAACGGCGCGGCACCAGGCTCATGTGCGCCAAGAGGCCGTGACCACGCGCCGCCTGCCACAGGGCGTGCTCGTCCTTGCCTTGGCTGTCGAAGAAGAGTTGCACTTGGCTGTGCTCGCCGATGATTTGCCGCAGGGCCGCCAGCACCGCCTGATAGGCCGGGTCCACCGCTCCGCTGCCGCTGATGACGATGCAGAGCGTCTGGTCTTCGACGGCTGGAAGTTCGCTCTGCGAAGCGACGTACACGCCGGGGGGAACGAGGGTCAGCCGCTCGTGGCCTTGGGGGTTGATCGGCAACATGGGCAGCACCGCGTCGGCCAGGGGCTGCGTGGCGGCGGTGAAGGCCAAGGGCAAATCACCGGCCAAACGCAACGCGGCAGGCACGGCCCGCAGATCGAGCGCCGAACCGACCCGCAGCACCACTGGCAATTCCAACCTTCGCGCCAAGCGCACCGCCCCGTCCCACAATCGGCCGTCCAAGGCGTGAATCAACTCCACTTTGCCCTTGGCGAGCCGATCCGCCAATCGCGTCAGCGCCAAGCGCCGCGACCAAGCCCAAGCGCTGTCCCGCCAAGTTATCGGCTGCACCGCCTCCAACACGCTCGACTCGGCGAAAGTTTCGGGCACCACCGGCGTGACCCGCACTTGCTCATCGAGCAACCCCACCACCAGATGCTGGTAGTTGGCCAACTCCTCATCCAGCCAAGCCGTGTTAGCCAACAACGCGACGTGCATGGCGGCATTGTACGTTGAGGCGTCGCGTCATCACGCCCTGTGCCGCGGCACCTCGGATCACAACGATTCACCGCATTAGGTTTTGTCCCGGTGAAAAACTCGGCACTTCCGGGGGGCCGGGGGGCCGGGGGTCAGGCTCCGAAACCACCGGCCAAGGCCTTGGCACGCAGCACCACGCGGGTCGGATGCAGTTGCGCTTCGAGGGTCAACGGCATGGGCTTGCCGTCCACCAGTTCATCGAGCAGCAGGTCCAAATAATCGCGTGGCGAGACGTCCACCTTGATAGGCCCGTGGTCGGAGTCACCCACCACCAGGCGGGTGATTTGCCCGCCACGCTCGCTTTCGACGAGTCCTTCGCTGCCCAGCACTTGCAGGGCTTCGTAGCCCCAGATGCCGGTGCCCGCAGGGTTGAGATAGGAAACCGTGGCCGTGGCCAGACCGCCGTTGGCGAGGGTCATGGCGAAGAACGCGGCCCGGCGGCAGTCGCTTTTGGAGCCTTGGTTGGCCAGACGGGTTTCATCCGCGGCCGTCACTGTTTCAATGCGTTGCCCGCCGACCTGCTCGATCATCCGCGCCGCGTGCACGCCCACCTGACACAGCAGCCCGCCGTCGATGCCTTCATCGACGGGGCGATGGTCGTTCCAAGGGTAGCACTTGCGGGCGGTGATCTGCACGACTTGGCCGATGGTGCCGGCGGCGACGATGGCCTTCATGGCCGCGTAAGGCTCGACGAAACTGGTCTCGGCCATTTCGTGGAAGGTGACGCCGTGCTGTTGGGCCGTCGCCAAGATGAGGTCGAGGTCGGCTTCGTTCAAGGCCGCGGGCTTCTCGGCGTACACATGCTTGCCGGCCTTGAGACAGGCGATGGCGTGGGCCACCTGTTCATCCCGCCGGGGCGAGCAAAGCGACACCATTTGCACTTGTTGATCGGCAATGATTTCCTCAAGCGTTTCATACCGTCGCGGCGGATCATGCGCCAAGGGCCGCAACGCCTCATCGTTCAATCCCGCCACCGCCACCACTCGCGCCCTTCCCCCCCCGCCCCCGGAAGTGCCCCCGCCCCCGGTAGCACGAAACTTGTTCTGAATCTGGTGACCGTTCTGGCCATAAAGCGCGACATTGAGCATCGGATGGAATCTCGCAAGCGGTGTATTGGCCCCATCATAATCATGTCGGCGAGTGTAGCGCCGCCAAGGCCGCTCAATTACCATGAAGCCCTAAACCGAATCACGGGCAAAAATGGATAATTGAGCGGCCTTGGTCTCATTCGTGAGCTTGAAGATTCATACACAGCGTCCCCGTTACCATATCGATCATGCAAGTCCCCCTGCGACTGACCAGTGTCGACAATCCGCGAATCAAGGCGGTGGTTCGCCTCGGGGAACAGCGCGAGCGGCGCAAGACGGGCTTGTTCGTCGCCGAGGGTCGTCGGCAAATCCAGCGGGCCTTGGAAGCCGAACTCGAGATCGTCGAATGGTTCGCCTGCGAGGAACTACTCAACCAAGATGAAGACGCCGCCTTGCTGACGCGGCTGCGGGAACTGCCGCAGGCCGGCTTTATTGTCACGCCCGCCATCATGGGCAAGCTGGCCTACCGCCAGAATCCCGAAGCCCTGCTGGCGGTGTTCGAGCAACGCAACTGGACCCTAGCGGATTTGGATCGGCATCATCAACACGAAGACACACAAAGGGGCAGGGATGAGCAAGGCCGCTTGTGGCTCGTCGCTGTGGGCACGACCAAGCCGGGCAACCTTGGGGCCATGATGCGCAGCGCCGAAGCGGCTGGCGCTTCGGGCCTGCTGGTGGCCGACGGGGTGGTGGATGTTTTCAACCCCAACGCCATTCACGCCAGCACCGCCGCGGCCTTCGTCCTGCCCACCATCGCGGCCAGCTCCGCCGAGATCATCGCCTGGCTGGTCAAGCGGCAGGCGAAAATCGCCGCCGCCATTGTGGGGGCCTCGACCCTCCACACCCAGGCCGACCTGACCGGTGAAGTAGCGCTGGTCATCGGCGCTGAAGACACGGGCCTCGATGAAACCTGGCGACAGGCCGCGGCGGAACATGGCACGCCCATCGCCATTCCCATGCGTGGCCGGGTCGTCGATTCCCTCAACGCCTCCACCGCCGCCGCCATCCTGCTCTTCGAAGCGGTGCGTCAACGTGGATGATTGAAAAGGACGCGCCCTCCCCCCGCTTGCGCAAGCCTTCCGGGGGCAAGCCTCAAGCCTTCTTCTTGCGGTAAGCTTTACGACTCATGGTCCAGTCCGAAGCCGCACCTGATCTTGACCGCCTGCTGCGACAGGCCGCCGCGGGCGATGCCCAGGCTTGGCGCGAGTTGGTCGAGCGCTACAGCGGGCGGGTCTATGGCCTGCTGCTGCGGCAATGCGGCGACCCCGAACTTTCCGAGGAAATCACCCAGGCGACGTTCGTCAAGATCGTCACCACCATCGCGGACTATCACGAGCAGGGGCGGTTCGAACCGTGGCTCTTTCGCATCGCCATGAACCGCCTGCGGGACGAGATGCGACGGCGCAAGCGGCAGGCGTTGCCGATGGACATGACCTCCGGCCGGGGCGATCAAGACGAGGGTGGGGGTGGCGGAGCTTGGGCGGGACTGGAAGAAGGGGTGGTCTCCGCCAAGGAACGTGGCGTGGATGAGGACGCCGGTGCTGACCCTGCCCGCCGGGCCGAGCATGGCGAGCAGGTGGAATTGCTGCGGGTGGCGGTGGCTCAGTTGGGCGAGGCCGACCGCGAGATTCTCCACCTGCGTCACACCGCGGGCATGAGTTTTGCGGAGATTGCCGAGTCGCTGCAACAACCCTTGGGCACCGTGCTGGCACGGGGCCACCGGGCCTTGGCAAAGTTGAGGAAAATCCTGGGGCCGGGGGGAGAAAAGTCTTGAGGCTTGTGACCACGCTTGCGGTTTAGCGCATCACTCAAGACTCAAGACTGATTTACAATGTCCATGCAAGAAAAATCGGGTTCGTGCGTTGAACCTGTGGAACAAGCCATGACTTCCCCAATCGACAATCTTGATGATTCGGCCCCCGCCGCCCTTGGAGCGGGTGATCCGCGCCTCGATTCACTGCTGGACGAGGCTCTGTCGCATCGCACCCTGCCCGGTGGCCTGCCCGCGGGGTTGAACCAGCGGATTCTCGCAGCCAGCCTCCCCCTGTTGCCGCAAACCGTCTCTGCCCGGCCCGCATTAAAGCTGACGGGAACAACGGCGCAAGAGACTTATCCACAAGGTGTTATCGCCAAACTAAACCTCATCTGGTGGGTGCGATCCTTGGCGGCAAGCATTGTCGTGGCGGCCACGCTGGGCATCGTGCTCACAGCCGTGTCGATCTTCCAAGGGGCACAGGAAACCGTGGTCATCAACGAGTTGGATTACGACCTGAACCAAGCCGTCGCCAGCGCCAGCCACACTCCAACCGCCCGTGGCACCTACTGGTCACAGCCCGTCGCCAGTCGGGGCGGCAACGGAACCAGCGGGGGCGAAATCGTGGTTTCCGATGCCGTCCGCATCAGCAATGAAGCCAATGCGGCCATGCGGAGCATTGACGCCGCCTTGCGGGCGATGGAAGATGAGTCAGCCACCCCGGCCAATCCGGGGACTGGCGATTCCTCGTCGGGCTTATTCCCATCCGTGCGGGCGTCCTGATGTGGTTTGCTGTGGCGAGTGTCCGCGAAACGACCTCGACATCTCTTTATAGGGTCTTTCCATGAAACGACTTACATTTCTTCTGGCCCTCGCTTTGATCCCGCTTGCTCCAAACGTGGCGCTGGCCAATGAGCAGGAGGCCCAGCAACAGCAAACCGAGCAGCAGACCCAAGAACAGCGGCGCGAGGAGCGTAAAAACCAAGACCGGCCCCAAGCCAGAGGCGAAGCCCAAACCCCTCACGGCCCCCCCGGCTCACCTCCCTCTGCCAGCTCCACACCGCCACCCCCGCTTTCCCCCAAGCAGATCGAAACCGCCCTGGAAATCATCCGCGAGCAGAACCCCCGCCTGGCGCAGCGCTTCGACGAAGCCCGCAAGGAACACCCCGAGCGCATGGATCGTCTCATCGCCAATCAGTGGCCGCGGCTGGCGAAACTGGTGGAACTCAAGGAACGCGACCCCGAGCTTTTCAAGCTCTCCCTCAACGACATCCGCCTTTCCCGCCGATCGCTGGAAGAGGCCCGCAAGTATCGTCGGGCACAGCAGGAAAAGGATGAGAATCAAGTCAAGGCGTCACTGGGGGAACTACAAGGCCTGCAACGCGAACAGTACGAAGTCCGCCAAGCGATGCGCAAGCTGGAACTCGAACGCCTCGAACGCCGATTGAAGGAACTTGAAGTCCTACAACAACGGGCAGAGGCCCTGCGAGAAAAGCTTGAAACCCCCGAACCCCAGCGCGATGAACTCTTGGAACAACGGGTAAAAGAATACCTCACCACCGGCGGCGAACCTAAGACTGATCTGTAACCCCCCCCCGCCCCGGAAGCCCGCAAAGCCTCGGACTTCAGGCGTTGTACGTCACTTGCCGCACGGCCTCGGCGATCTTGCGGGCGTTGGGCAGCATCTCCTGCTCCAAGGCGCGGTTGTACGGCGCGGGCACATCATCGTTGTTCACCCGAATCACCTGGTTGTCCAAGTCATCCATCGCCCGCTCATAGACCTGGCAGGCGATTTCGCTGCCCACCGAGGCGAACGGCCAGCTTTGATCCACCACCACGCAATAGTTGGTCTTGCGCACACTCTTGATGATGCTGTCGATGTCCAGCGGACGAACCGTGCGCGGGTCGATGACCTCGCAACTGATGCCCTCAGCTTCCAGCGCCTCGGCCGCTTCCAGTGCGAAATGCACAGGCCGCCCTAGGGCGACGATGGTGCAGTCGGTGCCCTCTTTCTTAACCTCCGCCTGGCCGAAGGGAATCAGGAAGTCGCCATCCTCCTCGACCGTGGGTGGTGCCCATTTGCCTTGCAGATAACGCGAAAAATCCTTGTCGCCGCGAGCGCCCAAACCCAAAATGCGTTCGCTTTCAAGAAAGAAAACCGGGTCATCATCGCGGATGGCGGTCTTGAGCAACCCCTTGGCGTCGCGCGGAGTCGATGGCAGAGCCATTTTCAGGCCGGGCACGCTGGAAAACATGCTTTCGACAGACCAAGAGTGGGTCGATCCGAGCTGCCCGCCGGCACCGTTGTTGCCGCGAAAGACGCAGGGCACCGAGAATTGCCCGCCGGACATGTAGAGCATTTTGGGTGCATTGTTGATGATCTGGTCGGCGGCGACGAGGCAGAAGGACCAACTCATGAACTCGATGATGGGCCTCAGTCCGTACATGGCCGCGCCGACGCCCAGGCCGGCGAAACCGGTCTCGCTGATGGGTGAATCGACGATTCGCCGGGGGCCGAAGCGTTCCAACATGCCTTGGCTGACCTTGTAAGCGCCGTTGTAATAGGCGACTTCCTCGCCCATGAGAAAGACGCGGTCGTCCCGCTCCATCTCCTCGCTCATGGCTTCGTTCAAGGCGTCACGATATTGAATGGTTCGCATGGTCGATTTATTTCCCAGGCAACGGTTCGATGCCAAGATCACGGCAGATGGCTTTGACAAGACGAGGATCGATCTCCACATGCCGTGGCACGGCGGTCTTTTCTCGAGTTTGAAGATTGATCCACACAGTGTGCCGGCCACCTTCCCGGTACCAAGCGCAACCGTGTTGACGAAGGTGCCGCAATAGCTTTTCGCGTTTCATCCCACGCTCACCACGGTTCGTCGTGCCGTATCGGGGATGCCCCGGAGTCCTTCCTCACGTCGAACTTCAAGCATGAGCAAGATGGCGGATTGCAAACTTTCCAAGGCTTCCGCCTCGGTTTCCCCTTGTCCATTTGCACCCGGCACTTCCACACAATAGGCAATCCAAAACAGATCGTCGTCGGTGGGGCCTTCGATGATGGCAGTGAATTCATTTCGCATTATTGCCTCGCATGTTGGCACGGTCGTCAATCTTTGAATCTTTCAAATAGCTCCCCAAGCTTTTCCTCGCCATCGATCAACCCGTTACTCTTGAAAACTTCAATTTCGACGGTTCCATCTGAAAGCACATCGATCTCCCATCGCTCGCCCGGCACCGCCGCGTCGATGGAGACCGCTCCATCACGGTCATCTCGTACCCGGTAGTGAATATGGGCCGCACGCAATTGATCCAGCAGGCTGTAAATATTCTGTGTCGCGGTGCTCATCGGTTAAACCTCGTATCCGTCAGAAGTTTACGCACAGTCTTGAACCCCGGCAGATTCTCACGCGCTCCGGCCTCTATTTGCTCCCAAGTCATTTGCTCAATGTCACGCCAAGATGAAGACCCGGGAGGCAAGGGGGCTTGCCTGACGCTGGCTTTTTTGCCACGAAGAATCGCGGAAACTGTCAACCCGGCGTATTGTTGGCCCACCATTTATCCCTTTGCATTCAGCGCTCTTTGTCATCTCGCGATTGCTCCTCACTTTTCCCTTCATTCGCCCGCGCCTCGCGCAACAGCAGCGCCGGTTCGCCCTTCTTGTACGGCCCGTAGGGATTCACGTACACATCGGTGAACAATTCCTCGACGCCCAAATCCTCCGACTCACTGGCGTATTTCACGGCTTCCAAGGCCGCGCTCTTGGCCGTGGCGTCGAGTTCATCCATCTGCTCCTGTGTCGCGGTGCCACGTTCCAACAAGTAGTTGCTCAGACTGGTGATCGGATCGCGTTCCTCCCATTCGCTGACTTCATCCCGACTGCGGTACTTTTGCGGGTCGCTCATGGAGTGGCCCTTGTAGCGGTAGGTGACGGCCTCGACGAAGGCTGGGCCGCTGCCGGCGTCCTCCTCGAAGCCCAGAGCCTTGCAGGTGCTGCCCCGCATCCCATCCGCCAGCCGTTTGAAGCAGTCGTAGGTCGCCAGTACATCCTTGCCGTCGCAACGTTCAAAGGCCATGCCGTAGGCCTCGGCTTTCTTGCCCAGGTCGGCGGAAGCGCTGGTGCCGCGGGAAATATGCGTGCCCATCGAATACATGTTGTTTTCGACCACGAAAATAATCGGCAGCCGCCAGATGGCCGCGAGGTTCATGGCCTCGTGGAACGCGCCTTGGTTCAAGGCTCCGTCGCCGAGGTAGCAGACCGCGACGTTGTCTTTTTTCTCGTATTGAATGGCGAAGGCCAGCCCGACGCCCAAGGGGCATTGCCCGCCGACGATGGCGTGCCCGCCGTACATGTGGTGGGGCTTGTCGAAAAAGTGCATCGACCCGCCCTTGCCCTTGGCGCAGCCGGTGACCTTGCCGAACATCTCGGCCATGGCGTAACGGGGGTCCATGCCCCGCGCCAAGGCGTGGCCGTGGTCGCGGTAGGCGGTGACGATGGGGTCGTTGTCTTTCAAGGCGCTGATGGAGCCGACGGCCACGGCTTCCTGACCGATGTAAAGGTGGCAGAACCCGCCGATCTTGGCCTGCTGATAGCTCTGGGCGGTGCGTTCCTCGAAGCGGCGGATGAGCATCATGCGCGACAGCATGGCGATGAGCTGCGGGGCGCTCAGGCTTTCGGAAGGGCGCAATTCGGTCTTGACGCCGGTGGCGGTGGTCATCGCGAAAATCGTCCTCTTAAGAGAAGGAATCCGTTGGAAGGCTAAGTGTAGGGTCGGCCCAAGAGAGCGGCAAATCATCGCACGAGGGTGCGACAAGGTGCTTTTGTCACACACTCAAGCAATATCGTCGCGCGACAAAGCCATTTTTGACTCATAGCCGCAACGTCCCCGTTGCGCGTCCGGGGGATTAACGCACATCGATTAAGACGCGCAACGGGGACGTTGCGGCTATGAGTCAGAGGGGGACAATGCCCGCGTCAATGAATCACCCGTTACCCGCGTGGTTGGCGGGCTGGGGGCGGGGCCGATAAGATTGGGCTTCGCAATCCACTGTTATTTAGGCCCGCGCCGACGGCGGGTCTTGCCGCCAAGGATCACCCCACGATGCCCAGTATCAGTCCCCCCATGCCGCGCCGGCGCGAAGGCTATTTCCGCGATATTTTCGACACCCTTACCAGCATCGCCATCGGCATGAGGCTGACGATGCG
>JBBRGB010000049.1:0-16643 GCA_038241095.1 Phycisphaerales bacterium | reverse complement strand
TAGGCGGCCGGAAATGACTGTGACGACAACCCATTTCAAAGCATCAACAGAGTGCCTCGACGCGAGCGTCATCCATTTTCTTAGAACCAATGTAAATATAGGCCCGCCGCAAAACTTCGCAAGTCAAGTGGAAAAATGTTTTCAGACAGGCTCGCTTTTCCACGCCGGGCAAACCGCCACCTTGGGTAAGATGTGCAGACATCTGCGAATTAGGCCGATGTTATTGGGGGGCGTGGGGGGCGTTTTGACCGGCGTGGTCGGCGTCCATTCTCCATTCCTTGGTCCTCAAACTTTGAGGGAGCGGTTCATGAAGGGCGTTATCCTGGCGGGCGGTTTGGGCACGCGGCTGCGGCCTCTGACCCTGGTCACCAACAAGCATCTTTTGCCCGTGTACGACCGGCCCATGATTCACTATCCCATCGAATGCCTCGTCAACGCGGGCATTAACGATGTCTTCATCGTCACCGGCGGCGAACATGCCGGCGACTTCCTCAAGCTGCTCAAGAATGGCAAGCACCTAGGCGTCAAACATCTTGAATACGGCTACCAGGAGGGCGAAGGCGGCATCGCCGACGCCTTGAAACTGGCCGAAGACTTCGCCGACGGCGACAAAATCTGCGTCATCTTGGGCGACAACATCATCGAGAACAACATCCGCAAGGCCGCGGCCGACTTCTACACCCAGCGCTCCGGCGCCAAACTGCTGCTCAAGGAAGTCCACGACCCGCAGCGTTTCGGCGTGGCGGCTTTTGATGACGCGGGCAAGATCACCAACATCATCGAGAAGCCCAAGGACCCGCCCTCGAATATGGCGGTAACGGGGATTTACATGTACGACGCCGATGTGTTTGAGGTCTGCCAGTCGTTGAAGCCTTCGGGCCGGGGCGAATTGGAGATCACCGATGTGAACAACTACTACCTCAACCGCGGCGACCTGACGCACGAAACGCTGGAGGGCTGGTGGACCGACGCTGGCACGTTTGAGAGTTTGTTCCGCGCCGCGAGCCTGGTGGCCGAGGGCGGGGCGAATCACGCCTGATGAATTAACACGATCGCACGCAGGAGCGCGGCCCGCTCCGCTTCGCTTCGCGGCTAAACGGTTGACCATCCCATGAAACTCAACACGCCACGCATTGTCACCGGGGATTTGGCCGCGGCCCACAAGGCGGCCCTCGACGCCTGTGAACCGGTCTTCGTCCCCGCTTCCCACTTCGCCGATGACCGAGGCTGGTCGCTGATGAACCTGCTCACCGGCATCATGTCGCCCCAAGGCCAGGTCAACTATTCGACCATGTACCCCGGCGTCATCAAGGCCTGGCATCGCCACCAGAAACAGACCGACTTCTGGATCGTGCTCAACGGCCACCTCAAGGTCGGGATACACCGCGAAAGCGACGGCGTTTCTTGGCTGGTCACGATGGGCGAAAAACGGCCCGGCACGCTGATCATTCCCCCGCCGCTGTGGCACGGCGCGGCCACCATCGGCCACGAACCCGCCGGCCTGCTTTATTACGTCACCCACGCTTACAATCCCGCCGCCCCGGATGAGGATCGCCGCGCCTACGACAGCATCCAAGGCTTCCCCTGGCAGGTGCGCCACGGCTAAGTGAAAAAGGGGACATCCACAATTTCCCCTTCAATGGTCGTCCGAAAAACCCATGACCCCGTGAAATTGTGGATGTCCCCTTTTTCGCCCACCAGTCCCATGCCCACACCCACCCGCGACATCAGCGAGTTTTCCCCCGCCTTGGTCATCGGCATCGGCGGGATGCTCTATCGCGCCTGGGAAGAGTTGCTGCGCAAGCACGATGTCGAATACATCGCACCTCCCTTGCCACAGTTCGACCTGACCTCGCGGGAGTCGATTGCGCGGGGCCTTAAACCGGGCATCAAACTGGTCATCAACTGCGCCGCTTGGACGGATGTGGACGGCGCGGAAAGCAACGAAGCCCTCGCCACCGCCATCAACGGCACCGGGGTCGGCGACCTGGCCAAACGCTGCCGCGAAGTCGAGGCGCTGCTCGTGCATTACAGCACCGATTACGTCTTTGACGGTCAGGCCACGACGCCCTATTCCACCCGGCAGAAACGCGACCCGCTCAACGCCTACGGGCGAAGCAAAGCCCTGGGCGAAGAACTCATCGAAGCCTCCGGCTGCGAGCATCTGATCATCCGCACCAGTTGGCTTTACGCGCCGTGGAGCAAGAACTTCGTGCGCACGATTTACAAGGCGGCAAAGCAGCGGCCTTCGCTCAAGGTCGTTGCCGACCAGCGTGGCCGACCGACCAGCGCCGAGCATCTGGCGGCCGCGAGTCTGCGGCTCATCGAGCACCAAGCCCGCGGCATCTTCCACGTCACCGACGGCGGCGAATGCAGTTGGCACGACTTCGCCACCGTCATCGCCGCGGCGTCCAACCCCGCCTGCGTCGTCAACCCTTGCGACAGCGACGAATATCCCACGCCCGCCAAACGCCCCGCCTACAGCGTCCTGGACCTCACTCGCACCGAGGCCCTTTTGGGAACCATGCCCTCCTGGCGGGAAAATCTGGCCAACGTCCTGACGCGACTGGAAGAGTGATTGGAAGTCTTGAGTCTTGAGTCTTGAGTCTTGAGATTTAAGACACAGAACTTTGCCGCGTGACACCAACAACTTAATTCCGTCCTCCAGACGTTGTAACTCCGACTCCGACCCTCAAGACTCAAGTCTCAAGACTCAAGTCTCAAGACTTCTCCCCCCCGAGCAACACCATGCACATTCTTCTTACCGGCGGCAGCGGCTTCATTGGCTCTAACTTCGTCCGCTTCGCCCTAAGCCAACGCCCCGATCTGCGCATCACCAACCTCGATGCCCTGACCTATTCCGGCAACCCGGAAAACCTGGCCGACATCGAAGCCGAGCATGGCGACAACGGCACCGGTCGCTACCGCTTTGTCAAAGGCGATATCCGCGACATTGACCTGGCCATGAAGCTCATGGCGGAGGTGGATGCCGTGGTTCACATGGCCGCGGAATCGCACGTCGATCGCTCGATTCTCGACGCCAGGCCGTTTGTCGAATCCAACGTGCTGGGCACGCAGACGCTTCTTGACGCCCTGCGCCGCGTCGATGCCAAAAACACCAAACGTTTCCTGCACGTCTCGACGGATGAGGTCTTCGGCGACCTGCCGCTGGATCAACCCGAACTCAAATTCACCGAGGAGTCGCCCTACGCGCCGAGTTCCCCCTATTCCGCCAGCAAAGCCGCCAGCGACATGCTGGTGCGGGCCTACCACCACACCTTCGGCATGAACGTGGTCATCACCAACTGCTCCAATAATTTCGGGCCGTTCCAGTTCCCCGAAAAAGTGATTCCGCTGTTTGTGACCAATCTGATTGAGGGCAAGAAAGTGCCGCTGTACGGCGATGGCCGCAATGTCCGCGACTGGCTGCATGTGGAGGATCACTGCGAGGCGGTGCTGCTGGCCTTGGCGAAGGGCAAGAGCGGCGAGACCTACTGCATCGGCGGGAACAACGAGCGCAGCAATCTCGAACTGACCCACGCCATTCTCAAGGCGATGGGCAAGAACGAATCGAGCATCGAGCCGGTGAAAGACCGCCTGGGGCATGATCGCCGCTACGCTATCAATGCCGACAAAATCAAACGCGAACTGGGCTGGGAGCCGTCGCGGTCGTCTTGGCCGGGGGCGTTGGAAAGCACGGTGGCTTGGTACGTCGGGCACCCCGACTGGTGGCGTCGGGTCAAGAGCGGCGAATACCGCAACTATTACGCCCAACAGTACGATCAGCGGTAATCAAAAACGAAACCGCCGATGAACGCCGATGAACGCGGATAAGCGTTCGGAGTTGATCACCACCAAGGTCACCAAAGGATGCGAATATCGTGTTGATAGCGACAGCACGGGAGTGCGCCACCGTTTCTGAATCTCAAGACTCAAGACTCAAGCCTCAAGACTTCTTCCCGGCACGCACTTGCACGAACATCACCGCCCCGGCCACCAGCAGGCAAAACGACACCGGCCAGCTCACCAGCATCATCATCGCCATGCCCGTGGCGCCTTCCTGCTCGCTTTGCATCGCGCCGGTCAAGACTAACAGCGACCAGATGCCCGGCACCAACAACAGCACGCCCACCACCAGCACAATCGGGGCGGCAAAGGCTTTCAAGCCATCGCCTTGCGGCTTGGGCGTGATCCGCGCCCGCGGAGCGCCGACGGGCATTTGCACCCGCGCCATCGGCCGCTGCGCCGATCCCCCCGCGGATGCCGTGGCACCCGCCATAGACGCCGGCTCTTGAATCCGCGCCACAACTTCGCCGGATTCGTCCTCCACCTCGGCGACGACTATTTCTTCATCCCCATCCTCCGGCAAATCCCGCGGCGCGGCCTCGGCGTCGGGCGATGAGGACGCATCGCCGGGGACTTCTTCCTCACTGTCCGCCATTTGCCGCAGGGCGTCCGAAAGTCCGCTGTCACTCTGGCTCATGCCGCTCTCCAAAAAGTTCACCCACTCATACTTTACCCGTTTGGCCTAAACCGGGCCTAGGCGATGTTCGAATGGCGTGGGTTACGCCGCTCCATGCCCACTCAATGACCTCACACCAACGCGCGCACAGTACGGTGAGCCAATACCGACAAACATCGCACTTTGAAAAATAATTTTTATTCCTTTGCCCGCAGTCACTTGCATCTATTTTTTTTGACCGCGCGCCGCTTTTGTGCGCACAAAACCGTCGCGCCGTCCCTTTGTGGAGGCCCTATTTTCACACTTTCACTCTTGAGCATTTTGCCCTTCCCCCCCGGCCCCAACCGACGTATCATAAAGAGTAGACTCACTTTGGCTCACCTTCCGCACAAGGCCGACACCATGACCCCACACAATCCCATTGAGCACGCCATCGCCACGGCACGCAGCAAGCTGATCCTGCAAAACACACTTGCGTGGCTGGGCTGGACACTTCTGGCCGCCCTGCTCATCGCGGCGGGCATGGTCGCCATCCAACGCGCTTGGGCCATCGTTTTGCCTTGGTGGAGTTATGTCGCCGTGGTCGCCG
The DNA here is from genome assembly GCA_038241095.1 of Phycisphaerales bacterium. Classification (GTDB taxonomy): domain Bacteria; phylum Planctomycetota; class Phycisphaerae; order Phycisphaerales; family Phycisphaeraceae; genus JBBDMX01. The sequence goes on along the minus strand of JBBRGB010000049.1, from coordinate 11,592 downwards.
TGGCTATGCTGACCGCTCCGATTCTGGCGTGGATGCGTCGGCCCAACCGGGGGCACATTGCCGCGGAAATTGACAGTCGATTGAAACTCAAGGATCGCATCGGCACCGCCCTTTATGCCGCCCGTTTGCCCGATGACCCCTTTGCCCAGCGGGTCGTGGCCGATGCCAATCAAGTCGCTTCGCAATCCCGCATCGCCAGCGCCTTTCCCGTGAAGCTCACCAAAATCTGGGGTTGGCTCCCGCCGCTGGCCGGCGTGGTGGCGCTCTTGTGGGCCTTGCTTCCCGCCGACATGCTGGGGTACGGCCAGCAACGTCAACAGACCGCCACCGCCGCCGAGCAACAGGCCGAGACGGGCCAAGTCGCCAAGGAGGAACTCGTCAAAGCCCTGGCCACCATTCAGAAAATCGAAAAGCCCACCGATGACACCCCCCTTTCCAACGACCCGCTTTCCGAACTGGAAAAAGAACTCGCCGAGTTGAGCAAGCAGGACCTTTCCACCCCTGAGATGAAGAAGAACGCCCTGGCAAAACTGACCGAAGCCCAAGACAAGCTCGCCAAGGAGACCGAGAACACCGAGGCCCAGGTCGCCACAATGCAGAACAGTCTTTCGCAGCTTGACACCAAGACGCCCGGCCCGGCCGACCGCTTCGCCGATGCCCTCCGCCGGGGCGATTACGCCACCGCCATCAAGGAACTTGAACAACTCGCCAAGGACATTGAGGCGATGCAAGGCCCGGACAAGGCCGCCATGCAGCAGCAGTTGCAGAACTTGGCCCAGCAGCTTCAACAGGCCGCCCAACAGCAACAACAGCAACAGGCTCAACAACAGCAGCAGGCTCAGCAACAGATGCAACAGGCCATGCAAAACGCCGGCTTGAACCAGCAGCAACAACAGCAACTCCAGCAGGCGATGCAGAACGGCGCGAGTCAGCAGCAGTTGCAACAACAGATGCAGCAGATGATGCAGCAGAACGGCCAACCCCCGCAACAGGCCCAGCAGCAGAGCCAGCAAATGGCGCAACAGATGACGCAGCAACAGCAAAAGATGCAGCAGCAACAACAACAGTCCGGCCAATGCCAAAACTGCCAGAACGGCCTGAGCCAAGGGCTGCAACAGATGGCCCAAGGCGGTTCACAGGGCCAACAGGGGGCCAATCAAGCGCAACAGGCCATGCAACAGATGCAGCAGATGCAGAACCAGTTGCAACAGATGCGCATGAGCCAGTACCAGATGCAACAAGCCATGAACGCGATGTCTCCGGGCCAGAACCCCGGCCAAGGCGGTCAGCAGGTAGCGTTGAACAACAGCATGAATCCGTTCCAGCCACCCAATGGCCAGCAGATGTCCAAGCCGGGCGGCGGGGTCGGCCCCGGCATCGGCGATGGCGACGGTGGCAACCCGATGGGTCAAGAGCGGCAAATCGCCGGGGCACAAGGCGAAGCGGTGGGCGACATCGGCCAAGGGCAAGGCCGGGTCATCGCCAGTTGGCTTTCACAGGGCGGTGCCAACAAAGGCGACTCGACCGTGGAGTTCAATCAGGCGATCAATGAAGCCCAGGACGATGCCCGCAACGCGGTGAATGAGGATCGCGTCCCCCGCCGGTATCACGAGGCGATCAAGGGCTATTTCAACCAGTTGCCCAAGACCCCCGAAGAAGCCACCGCCACGCCCGAAGCGCCGCGGTAACGCATCCCGCGTTTTCATTTGGTCCGACGGCTCTGAACGATCAGCACAGGGCGGCGAAGACCAAGGCGGTCAAGAGCATGATCTTGCCGCGGTGGTCGAGGTGGAAGGCGGTGATCTGCATGTTGAGGATTTCGAGCATGATGGCGTCCCTGCGGTGCGGGCTGTCACGTGGCGGGCGGCGTTGTTACACTCACAAGGATCGTGCCAGCGATGGACGTGTTATTGAGGTTAGCCGTGAAATACCGAAGTTTTCTGCGATTTTTTGATGTTTTTTGTTTCTTGCCGGTGCAAGAGGCATCCGGCGCGATGTTGCCGCCATGCAACATGTCGCCGGGGGTGATGATGCGTCGGCACGACAGTGACGGTGCCGAACACTCTGTCTTATCAGAGCCTAGGGGCGTAAGCCCCCGGTCGAAGGTGCAAGGACGTAATCACGCACGGGGACGTTCGACCGCAGGCTTACGCCTTGCGGCTCTGACAAGTCAACAACCCACCGCGGGTCTACGCCTTGCGGCTCTGATGCTGACGCTGCTGCTGTTTGTCACGGCACTGCACGCAGCCACGGTTTCCAGCGCCCCGGCGCAAGCAGCGCATGTGGATTGGTCGCACGCCCTGGAAACGTATGGTCAGTTGGAACGCTGGCTCGAAGCGGGCGATGTGGCACTACCCCCCGACGCGCCTGTCCGGCCCATCTGGGTCAGCGATGTCTCAGGCGTGAAGGTCACGGTTCGCTGGCTGGGATTGCCGATGGGTTCGGGTATTTCCTTCCCCGCCCCCCCTGCCCTCGGCCAAGCCGCGCCGGGTGATGTCGCCGACGCTGACCGGGTGGTCGATTTGCTGACCTTGGCGCAAGAGGCGATGAAGGGCGCGTTGGCGGAGGTGCGGGAATCATTGACCGATGCCCATCGCCGTGCCATGACTGGCGCGGGGGTCGCCAGTGACAAAGATCGCAAGGCCCGCGCCGCGGCGACCGTGCAAGAGTTGGCCAAGGTGATGACCGTGGAGTTGCAGATTGCCCGTCATGCCGAGGCGATCACGCTGGGCGGCGACGCTCCGCCGGATGCGATTTATCGCGCCTGGGCTTCGGGATTTCACGGGTTGGTGATGACCCGTGTGGACGACTCCATTCCTGGGGCTAGGCAAATCAAGCGGGCGTGGACTTGGCCGGGCACGGTGATTGCGACCAACGCCTCGCCGCAGGGCCAGTTGGTGGGCATGTTGAACGATCTGAATTACGGGCTGATGGACTTGCCGCGCATCGCCCGGCCGATGGGTTTCACCTTGCCGCAAACAACCGCGCCTGCCTCCGCACCCGGGTTGGCCCCGCCACTTGACGCGGGTGGGCCAGCAACGCCGGTTGCCGCAGCCCCGCCGCCGCAATTGGCGCGGTTCGAGGTCATTCACATGACCCGCAGCCATCCGCGTCAACCGGTGATGCAACTGGTGCGTGGCAATGCCGTGCTTCCGCCGCAGGCCGTGGGCGGCGCGACGCTCGAAGCTGCCGCCGACCGCATCGTCGGATTTCTGTTGCGACGCCAGCGTGACGACGGCTCGATGAGCGGCACGTATCAACCTTCGGCCGACCGTTACGACCCGGCCACCGCGCCGTTGCAGGATGTGGCGCTGGCGTGTTACGCCTTGGCAAGGCAGGCGCGATACTTGGCGGAGCATCCAAGCGTCAATGCGACCAAGCGTGGCGAAGAAATCAACAAGGCCTTGGACGCCTCGATGAAAATGCTCTTGGCCAAGCTCACGGGCCAGCGGGCGGCCAAGGATGAAAGCGTGGCCACGGCGTTGACGCTGATGACGCTCAACACCGCGCCGCATCTGGCGGGGTCCAAGTCGCAACGCGACGAACTCACGGCCACGCTGCTATCGCTGCGCGATGGTCAAGGCTTGTTCACACAGACCGGCGGTGAGAAACAAGCGCGGGCGGGTCTGCCGGTGCAGGCGTTGTTGCTGGCGGCGCTGGCGACGAGTTACGAGCGGACGCGCGATGCCAAACTCAAGGTGACGATTGATGAAACTCGCACAGCCCTGTGGAAAGACATCGCGCCATCGCATGTGCCCGGAACTTTGCCTTGGCTCTCGCAGGCGGAGTTGACCATGCGGCGATTGGAAGCACCGGAGGATAGCGCCGCGGCGGCGGCATTTGCGCGGCGGGCGGCGCTCTTGCGCGAGGTGGCGCAGGCGTTGCGATCCCGTCAAGCGCAGGGAACCCAGGCCGTGGGGCCGACGGATGTGGTCGGCGGGTTCGACCTCTCGCGCCGCGATGAGCAGACGCCAGCCAACCCCGACTGGCGCACGGCCCACTACTTGGCGTTCCTCGCGCAAGGCTTGGCACGCAAGGACATGGTGCCCGAAAACGACCGTCTGCGCTGGCTGCTCGACAGCGGGCTAGCGGCGCGGTTCCTGGTGCAACTGATGTTCGACGAGCCGGCCTGCTTCTACGTCCGCTCACGCGAGGATGTACTCGGCGGCGTGCGCCCGGCCTTGTGGGACAACCGCTTGAGCGTCGCGCCGAGTGCCATGAGCCTCATCGCCCTGTGCGAGCTGCGCGAAGCCTTGGCGGCGATGAACACACGGTGAGTTGAGTTGACGCGCAAAATGCAAGCCCACAGATGCCGCGTGCCTTGACGCGGCTTCTGTGGGATGGGGAGTGTGTGATCGTCGCGGCTCATCCCACGGAAGAAGTCGCTCCGAGCCGCGACTTCATCCGTGGGCTTGGGAATCGTGTGAATCAACCTTATTTCGTCGGATTCGGCACGAACTCCCCGCCTCGGCAGCGCTTCAAATAATTGAGGCCGTGGACCTGACCCGTCATTTCCATCTCGCCGCGATAGACCGGGTCGTGCCAGCCTTCGATGTCGATGCTGCCCTTGAACCCGCCTTGACGCAGGATGCTGATGACATCGGTCCAGTTGGTGTCGCCGAAGCCGGGGGTGCGATGCCAGACGTAGGGCACGCCGCCACGGATGCCGCTCCGACGAACAGCCGCCCAATCCACCGTCGCATCTTTGCCATGCACATGGAAAATCTTGCCCTTGCCCATCCACTCGCGCAGCTGCGGCAAGGGGTCGATCAGGCTCACCATCTGATGGCAAGGCTCCCACTCCAGACCCATCGCATCCGAAGGCACGGCATCGAACATCATCTCCCAGGCCTTGGGCGAATGCGCGATGTTCCAATCGCCGGCGTTCTCCCAGTTGCCGTTCATGTTGCAGTTTTCAAAAGCGATGCGAACTCCCTTGTCCGCGGCGCGCTTGGCCAGGGGCGTCCAAACTTTCTTGTAGGTCGCCATCGCGTCGGGCACACTCTTGCCCGGCAACGCCCCGGCGAAACCGGCCACGATGTCGCAACCAAAATCCTTGCAGGCATCAATGCAACGGGCCCAGTCCTTGGCGTTTTGCTTGTCCGTCAACGGGTTGCCAAACATGCCCAGTGAACTGATGATCGGCTTGGTCCCCGACTGTCCGGGGACCTCCGCTTCACCCAGCAGCCCGCGCACGGCCTTGGCGGTTTTCTTCAAGTCCAAGCCCGCGGGAATGTGTTTCCAGAAGGTAAGGCTAAAGGACTCAAAGCCGTGGGGAATGATCTGGCGGAGGTAATCGACCACCTTGTCGTTGCAGGAGGCGAGGGTACCGAGGCGAATGTCGGAGTGGCCGGTCATGGTTAAAGTTCCTGGTGTGGGGTGGGTAGCTGGGGTACGGGGTATGTTAAGACGTCCGGGTGCGAAGTTTACCAAAGTGCGCATCCGCGTCGCGCCACCTTGTCGGAGCCGACGGTGACTTCCCCCACGCTCCCCATCGTACGGGGCCAATGGCGAGATGACACCCCCGCGGATTCCGGTTATGTTATTCCTCTTTGCTTCCTCCACCCCCCCCCGATAGCTTCAAGCGCAAACCACCATGCAGATTTTCGTTCCCAACGTCGTGGCCACCGATGAACGGCGTGTGGCCCTAGTGCCCGCGGTGGCCAAGAAAATTGTGGCCTTGGGCGCGGCCGTGGCCGTGCAGAGCGGCGCGGGCTTGGCCGCCGGGCATGACGACGCGGCTTACACCGACATCGGGGCAACCATCGTGGACGCCGCTCAAACTGACGCGGCCTGGGCCAGCGCCGATGCCGTGCTGACCATCACCCCCCCCACCGCCGAGCAGGCAAGCCGCCTCAAAGAGGGCGCGGTGCTCATGGGCATGTTGGCACCGCTGAAGCACAAGGAACTGGTCAAGACGCTGGCCGAGCGAAAAGTGACGGCGGTGAGCATGGAGTTCGTGCCCCGCATCAGCCGGGCGCAACCGATGGATGTGCTTTCCAGCCAAGCCAACCTCGGCGGATACAAGGCCGTGCTGCAAGCGGCTTCACACAGCGCCCGGATTTTTCCCATGCTCATCACCGCGGCAGGCACCATTGCCCCGGCCAAGGTGCTCATCGTGGGCGTCGGCGTCGCCGGTTTGCAGGCCATCGCCACCGCCAAGCGTCTGGGCGCGGTGGTCGAGGCTTACGACGTTCGCGCCGCGACCAAGGAACAGGTGCAGTCGCTGGGCGCACGCTTCGTCGAACTCCCAACCGCCAAGCAGGATGACAAGGCCACCGGCGGTTACGCCAAGGAACAGACCGAAGATGAACGCAAGCAACAGGCCGATCTGATGGCCAAGCACGTCATCGGTGCCGATGCGGTGATCACGACCGCGGCACTGTTTGGCAAGGCTCCGCCGCTGTTGATCTCCAAAGACGTGGTGGCCAGGATGAGCCGGGGGAGTGTGATTGTCGATTTGGCTGCCGATGCCGACGCCGGCCGTGGCAACTGCGAAGTGACCAATCCCGGCGAAGTGTTCACCACGGACAACGGTGTGATCGTCGATGGCACGCTAAACCTGCCGAGCCTCCTGGCGGTCAACGCCAGCATGGTTTACGCCAACAACATGCTGGCCTACTTGAAGGAAATCATCGCCCCCGTGGCCAAGGACGCCCCGGCCGGGAGCAAGGCGACGTTGAAACTCGACATGGCTGACGAAGTGCAGAAAGGCGCGACGATCACCCATGCCGGCGAGGTCGTCAACGAACTGGTGAAGAAGGCTCTTTGAGTTGTAACACAGATAAACACCGATGGAGAGTTAGTCTTGAGTCTTGAGTCTTGAGATTTGAGATTTGAGATTTGAGATTTCAAGCTCATTCGACAGTTTTCGGATGCCAAGGCTTCTTTTGGTTTTATTGCTCTTATCCGTGTTCATCTGTGTTTATCAGTGTTCATTCGTGTAACAACGAGCTAACCCAAGGCTTACCACAAAGATCAGGAATACATCTATGGACCCGCTGCTGATTTCCATCACCATTTTCGTCCTGGCGATTTTCGTCGGCTTTCTTGTGATCTCCAAGGTGCCCTCGACGCTGCATACGCCGCTGATGTCCGGCTCCAACGCCATATCGGGCATCACCATCGTCGGTGCCATTCTCGCGGCCTACTCCACCAAGGACGCCCTGGGTCACACCGGCCAACTCATCGGCACCATCCTGGGCACCGCGGCCATCATCTTCGCCACCATCAACGTCGTGGGCGGCTACGTCGTCACCGACCGCATGTTGCGAATGTTCAAGGCCAAGGAATCCAAGCGGTGATCCTCCCTTGCTTCTTGATGTTGAACACGAAGACACGAAGACACGAAGGATTCAGAAAAAGGCTTGAGGCTTGAGCCAATGATGGTGTGAAGCGTATGAGACGGAAATGTATTGATGTTCTTCGTGTCCTTCGTGTTTTCGCGACTTCGTGTTAATCGTCTTTTAGTTACTCAAAAGGCTTCCCATGCTTCTCGAAACGATTGTCAACTACGCCTACCTGCTGGCGGCTGTGATGTTCATCCTGGGCCTGATGTGGATGACGGCCGTGCCCACCGCTCGGCGAGGCAACCTCGTCAGTTCCCTGGGCATGCTCATCGCCGCCGTCGCCACGCTGTTCCTTGTGCAGGGCGACCAATTCCTGAGTCTGGCGTGGATAGCCGGGGCCTTGGTCGTCGGATCGGTCATCGGTCTGTTGCTGGCGGTGCGGACGTCCATGACCGGTATGCCACAGATGGTGGCGCTGCTCAACGGCTTCGGTGGCATCGCGTCACTTCTCGTGGCTTGGGGCGACTACGAAACTTGGCGCGGCAAGCTAGACTCCACGCTCCTTGACGCCTTTGGCGTGGTGGTCACCGGCAATGTCAACGATATCCCCATCGCACGCCACGGCTACGAGTTCTTGGCCATCGGCCTGACCGTGCTGGTCGGCGGCGTCACCTTCACCGGCTCGCTCGTCGCCTTCGGCAAGCTCCAAGGCCTCAAAATCACGCCCGGCAGGCCCATCCAATTCCCCGGCCAGCAAATCATCAACGCTGCCTTGGTGCTCATCAGTCTGGCGGCGGCGGTCATGCTCGTCGTCGAGCCGACTTGGGGTTGGCTCATCGTCCCCATCGCCATCGCTTCGCTGGTGCTGGGCGTGATGCTGGTCATCGGCATCGGCGGGGCCGACATGCCCGTGGTCATTTCCCTGCTCAACAGTTACTCCGGCATCGCCGCGGCCTTTGCCGGTTTCGTGCTCAACAACAGCGCTCTGATCATCACCGGCGCGCTGGTCGGCGCCAGCGGCATCATCCTCACCTCCATCATGTGCAAGGCCATGAACCGCTCACTGCTCAACGTCCTCTTCGGCGGCGTAGGGGGAAGTTCCGGCTCCAGTGGCGGCGCATCCGGGGGCGGCGGGGTTGGCGGCAAGGCTGGCGGACAGGTGCGCGAGTTCTCGATGGAGGACGCCGGCATCGTCCTCGACGCGGCCCGGCAGGTGATGATCGTCCCCGGTTACGGCATGGCGGTGGCCCAGGCGCAGCACAGCGTCAAGGAACTGGCCGATGAACTCGAACGCCGGGGCATCGTCGTCAAGTACGCCATTCACCCCGTCGCCGGCCGCATGCCCGGCCACATGAACGTTCTCTTGGCCGAGGCCAACGTCCCCTACGAAAACTTGTTGGACCTCGAACAGTCCAACGCCGAGTTCGAGCAGACCGATGTGGCCCTGGTCATCGGTGCCAACGACGTGACCAACCCCGCGGCCCGCACCGCCACCGACAGCCCCATCTACGGCATGCCCATCCTTGACGTGGACAAGGCCCGCACCATCTTCGTCATCAAGCGCAGCATGAACACCGGTTTCGCCGGCGTGGAAAATGAACTGTATTACAACCCCAAAACCGCCATGCTCTTCGGAGACGCCAAGAAGATCGTCAGCGCGTTGACTAGTGAATTGAAGAACGGCTAAGCCGGGCCAAAACCGCTGGTTTGACCTCGTGGTGATTGAATCGCTTGCGGTTTAGCGCCCCGTCAACTCCGCGCAACACCAAGTTGTGTGCTCACCCAATCGCACCCTCTGCAACAGATGCAGATGCACCAAATGGCCCAGCGGCGCGACCATCGCCGCCGCGGCGCGGGCTTGGTCGGTGAACAGGTGCAGCACGGGTTGGGCCTCGTGGTCAAAGCGGCACTGACGCTGCGTGAGCCGCAGCAGATCGAAGTTTTCGCGCACCCATGATGCCGTGGCCATCAGATCGGTAAAGACTTCTTGCGGGTTGGCACCATCTCGGACGTGATGCAACAGATGAACCAGGCCCTTGTCGTCGAGGCGAAGTTCCGTCAGCGGCTGCTTTGGGCATCGCGCTTCAAGCGCGATGGTGTGGTCATCGGCAAGGAACCGCGACAGGTCGGGGCCTCCATCAGAGCCGCAGGGCGTAAGCCCTCGGTTGGTGGACCCCAGACTCACATCGCGCGACTGACCTCGCATTGATAAAGGTGGCGTGTCGTGTTTGCGTTGTGGTTCCGCGGAAGCCGCATTGCGCGAAGTTGGCCGGGGGTTCTCCGACCGGGGGCTTACGCCCCTCGGCTCTGATGCGCCAGCCGCATCTTCATCTTCGTCATCCAGCAGCGCGCTGCGGATGTCGGCGGCTGACATTTCCAGATCGTCATTCATTTCGTCGCCGGTTTGAGCCACCGCGGGTCGGGATGCCGTGGCGGGCCGCGTCTTGTTGATCTCCGCCAACACCGCGACGAGTTGCCGGCAACGATCGCCTTCGGTCGCCAGGCTGGCCAAGGGGCGGGTCTGCAACGGCTCCATCCGCTTTCGCCAACCGGACAGTTCGATGGGCGTGGTCAACAGGTCGCCGGCCGCGGCGTTGAGCTTGCGCAACGTCGCCAGGCTCTTGTCCTGATCGCTGCCCATGATCATCACGCCGAGGGAAGCCTTGCCCGCGTCGCCAGGCAAAGCGGCGAGAATCTGTTTGATGCGGGCGAAGGCATCGACCACGGCCGCGTCATAGGCACCACAGAGAATTGTGAATCGTGTCTGGCCCAGCAGTGGTCCTAGCTCTTGGAGTTGTTCGATCTCGCCCAGGTGAATCAACCCCGCGCTGGTGCCTTGGAGCAGGGCGGCGAGTTGCGAGGGTTCAATCGTGCCGCTTTCCGGCGCGGGCGGGAGGGCGTGGGCCGGGCCTTGCGAGGGGTGTTGGCCGGGCTGAGCACCACTGGTCACCAGTTCCACATCGGTCTGCCGGGGGTGCAGGTGGATGACGGCCACGGGCGCGTTGTCCCGCTGCGCCAAGTGATGGGCGTACTGCGTCAGCCACGGGCCACCAAATCCGGGCAGACTGCCAAGGATCACGACTTCCAATCGCGGCGGCGCATCGGGCGCGACCCGACGTGGCCGTGGCGGGGAAGCATCTTGGGGAGTCTCGTCGGCCAAGTGCAACCGGGGGCTTTCGGACGCTTGAGCCGCGTCATCGGAACGATGCGGCGGGGTGTTGCGTGGCTGATTTGTCCGCGGGGGCTTGATGCTGCCGATGACATCAGGAGCCTCTTCCAGCAATTCATCGATGGCCGAGTGATATGGATCCGTCAACGTGACCTGTTGGGGTTGCTTGACACTTTGCGCGGCTGGACTCAGGGATGCCACCGCCGAGGTCGCGGCGCGTGTCGTGGCGTTGACCGAGGGGGCCGCTGGCGCAGACCTTACCTTAGGCCCCAAGCGCACCGGCGACGGCACATGGATGCCGTTGGCCTCGTCGAGCAATCGGCGAGCGTAACTCTTGTCGCTTTCACTCACCACCCCGGGCGCGGTGAGGAAAATATCCGCCAGGGCTTCGAGTGTTTTGTGCGTGTTGCTTGCGTTCATGACTGTCCCCCGCGTAAGCCGGGCTTCCATGCTCTGTGCGTCGCGCCTACTAGCGTGGCGACGCCCGATTGTATCCTGGCCACTTAGGCGCCTTCCGTGGCGACCTCGATGATGTTGTTCAGTTCCCCAAAGGGGTTGGTTTCGACATTGGCGTTGTGCGGATCGTGCGTCCAGTGCCCGTCGATGACCAGGCGGTAGCGATACCGGCCGGGGGCGATCTTCACGCAGGTCTGCCAGAGGCCCAGCCGACTGTCGAACCGCAGACGGTGGCTTTCGGGGTTCCAGGCGTTGAAGTCGCCAGCGACGCTGACGTTCATGCAGTCACCCGCTGGTTGCACAAAGAGCAACCCCTGCGAGGTGGGCCGCACACCGAAGAGTTTGGCCAAGCGAGTGGCTTGATTGGGCTGGCGGGCGGTGGCGGTTTCGGAGATGGCGGGGGCTTCGAGGGTGAGCGTGCCCTGGCCACGTGGCTCGCGTTGAGCCGATCGCGGCAGAGACTGTTCGACGATGGCGTAAGAAGGTGGCAGCGTCACCGAGCCGGGCGCGATTTGATCATCATTGGACGCCAGCAAGGTTCGCGTCAGTGAACGGGCAGCCTGTTGCGCAACCTTGGGCAGGGCGGCGGCGGGCTGTGCGTGGGAACGTTCGGTGATGCGGCTGGACAGGGCCGCGGTGCGGGCCGCTAGGGCGCGAGCCCGTTGCACCAGTTCCGCG
>JBBRGB010000048.1:0-16686 GCA_038241095.1 Phycisphaerales bacterium | reverse complement strand
GAGACGGGCCACCTCAAGAAGGGTGACAAGACACCGGGGAAGAAAAGGGGTCGGGGGGCAGTGTTTGTGCGAATAAAGGTACCTGACACCGTTTCGGCCCCATGCTCATGAGCGTCGAATCTGGGGTGTCAGTGATTGGTGATGCTGTGGGCGACATTGCATTTGTCCGGACTCTGAGCGGATAGCTCATTTGACTCCCGACCCTTTATCTTCCCCCTTAGGCGCGTGTCAATCAAAGACTCCCGACCCCTTTTCTTCTCCCGACCCCTTATCTTCCCAAATATTAAATCCCGTTCCTTTTCCCGTGGCTATCCCCTATTCGGCGCCCGCTACGGGAGCTCCGTTTGTTTCGGCCCTCTTACCTTCCCTTTCAGCCGAACGATGTTCTTCCATCTTTCAATTGCACCTTTCTGTTCGTTCTCCGAGAACTTCGAGGCAAAGCCCACATCCTCACCATATATGGCACGCAGACCATAGTCCGCAAGATCCGCAACTGTAGCCCGATAGACTCTTTGATCCTTATATGCATAGGTAGGCGCCCACTCAACCCGATCATGATACACAAAGGGGGTGCTCCGCTTGCATTCCAGTAACTCGATCAAGTACGGTGCTGCCTCGGAGCCGCCTTCGATTAAGATTACCAGATGTCGTGGAACGCCAAGCAAGTCATAACCAACGTCTACCTGCCCTTGCCGCAATGCTTCTGCATGCCATGCTAACTGCGATCTTTCATGCAGTCTATATAAAGCTATGGTGACAATTATGAAGGAGGCGCCCATGAGTGAAGCAGCAGCCACCGACGCAATAGCAATATGTTTTTGTCGCGTTAGCATCGCTGATTTACGGTATAACTCCATTATATGTTATCGCAAGTTTCTGGTCTACGTCTACCCCTTTTGGAGCCGTCCAGGAAATGCTGCCCGTTGCCTTGTTAGCGGGGCGATCTGAGATTACTTTGGGGAAGAAAAGGGGTCGGGAAGAAAAGGGGTCGGGAGTCATTGTTTGAGGAAAGAAAAGGGGTCATAAGCCTTTTTAACATTGTAGGCCGTTGTTTACGCTGCCATCATGTCCCGCAAGGCTCGTTTCGTGGCTGGCAGCATAGTTTACCACGTCATGAATCCGGGGGGGATGGGAAAAAGGCTTATGACCCCTTTTCTTGTCCCCGTTTTTTGGTGACGTTGCAGGCGGGGCAGGCGTTGGATATTGCCGTGGACTCCACCAGCACCTTGTCGCAGCCACGTATTAACGGGATTCAGATCACTTCGGTCCCCGAGCCGACCTCCCTGGCGTTGCTGGGCTTGGGCGGGCTGTTGTTGTTGCGTCGCCGGGGCCGGGGCGTTTGACCGCTCCACGGTGGCGGTGGTGAGTTCGGCGACGTATTTGGCGGGCGGGGTGGTTGGCGGCAGTCATTTCGGGTCATTTTGCACTCGCCGACGGGCGTGGGCCGATAATTCTTTCATGGTGCGTCCCGGGCAAATCTTGCAGTTGATTGTGCTGACCCTGCTGGGCTTGGCGGTGGTGATGGTGCAGTCTGCGGGCACCTCCATCACGGAACATCTTTCATTGCGAACGATGTTCACTAATCGCACCGCCCTTTACGCCGGGCTGGCGGTGCTGGCCATGCTGGCGGCTTCGCGGATCGACATGCGTCAGTTCGCCCGTCGCCGGGATTGGTTCAACCCCGTCATTCTCGTTCTCGTCAGCGGGATGATTCTCACCCTGGCGGCCATGATTCCCCATGTGGGCGTCAACCTCAACGGCTCGGCGCGGTGGCTGCGGATTCCGCTGACGCCGATCACGTTTCAACCCAGCGAGTTGGTCAAGTGGGCCATGGTCGGGGCCGTGGCCTTGTGGTGCGCCCGGCGACACGACCGCATGGGCCGCTTCACCCTGGGCTTCCTGCCCGTGGTGGGCATGATCGGCGTGGCGTGCGCCCTGATTGTCAAAGAAGACTTGGGCACGGCCGCGTTGATCGGCATTGTGTCGATGATTCTTGTCCTGGCCGGCGGAGCGCGCTGGTGGCAGGTCGTGCTGTCGGTGCCCCTGGCGATTGCGGCGGTGGTGGCGGCGGTGGCGAGCAGCGATTATCGTCGCACGCGGATTCTCTCCTACCTCGATCCCTTCGCCGATGCCCGTGGCTCGGGCTACCAGGCGGTGCAATCCATGCTGGCGATTGCCCAAGGGGGCCTGACGGGTCGCGGGCTGGGCAACGGCATTCAGAAGTTCGGCTACCTGCCGGTGGATACCTCCGACTGCATTTACGCCATCATTTGCGAGGAGCTTGGCCTGGCCGGGGCGGGGCTGGTCATCGGGCTTTACTTGGCGCTGTTGTGGGTCGGTTTGGGCATCGTCCGCCGCTGCGAGGATCGATTCGCCCGGCTGTTCGCCTTGGGGGTGGTGCTGACGGTGGGATTCCAAGCGTTGATCAACATCGCGGTGGTGACGGTGATGGTGCCGACCAAGGGCATCGCGTTGCCGCTGCTGAGCGCCGGTGGCACGGGGTGGATCATGACCGCTTTTGCGTTGGGCCTGGTGGCGGGGTTGGATCGTCAGGTGGAAGTGGTGGTTGAGCCTTCTGTGGAGTTGGCGATTGAATGAGTTTCTTTTTTTTGTGACACGGATGAACACAGATCAACACAGATGAACACGGATGTGAAGAGATGATGAGTTGAGTTTATCAGCCGCAACGTCCTCGTTGCGCGTCTTAAGCACAACAACTCGCGCCGGACGCGCGGCGGGGACGCCGCGGCTAAAAGTCAGAATGAGACGTATTGTCGCTAATTTTTATTGGTTAACCGTATTTTTTCTTATCCGTGTTCATCCGTGTTGATCTGTGTTCATCCGTGTTACTCCTCCCATGCCTTCGATAGCAAGCCCTCAAGACTCAAGACTCAAGACTCAAGCCCCTCCCGCCTCCGTTCTCCTGGCGGGCGGTGGCTCCGGGGGGCACATTTTTCCCAACCTTGCCATCCTCCAACGCCTGCGGGAACGCTCGCCGACCGTCGCGGCGACACTGGTGATTTCCACGCGACCACTGGACGCCGAGGTGGTCACCAAAGCCCGTGAAAAAGCCGTGGCCGTTCCCGTGCAACCCTTGACCATGAAGCCTTGGCGCTGGCCCGCTTTCTACGATGCCTGGCATAAGAGCGTCCACGCCCTGCTGGCCGTCATCGCCCAAGAGCGCATCACCGCCGTCGTCGCCACCGGCGGCTTCGTCTCCGGCCCAGCCTTGGCCGCGGCGCGCAAGGCTGGCCTGCCCGCGGCCTTGGTCAGCCTCGACGCCATCCCCGGCAAGGCCAATCGCCTCATGGCCTCCAAAGCCAGCGCTATTTTCACCGTCTATCCCACAGCCCTCTGGCCCCAGGCCCAACGCATCGGCATGCCCTTGCGCCGTAACGCCATCGGCCCCAACGACAAGCACGCGGCCCGTCGCCAACTCGGCCTCGAACCCGACGGCGAAGTCCTGCTGGTCACCGGCGCCAGTCAGGGGGCCTCGTCGCTCAATCGCATGATGATCGAATTGGCCGGGCAGACGCAGGTTCGTAAGACCTTGCGCAACGCCGGTTGGCGGGTGCTGCACCTGACGGGTGACAAGCCCGAAGAACGTGACGCGGCCATCGCCGCCTATCAAGCCGCGAAAATCCCTGCCACGGTCTTGCCCTTCTGCGATGCGATGGGCTTGGCCTGGGCCAGCGCCACCCTGGCCATCAGTCGCGCCGGGGCGGGCAGTGTCGCGGAGGCTTGGGCCAATGCCGTGCCCACGATTTTCTTTCCCTATCCGTACCACAAGGACCTGCATCAGAAGTTCAACGCCGAGCCGCTGACCCATACCGGGGCGGGGATCCTCATGCTCGACGCCATCGACCCCCGCGTCAACGCCCGGCAACTCGCCCCGCGCTTGTTGTCATTGATCGGCAACGATTCGCAGCGGTACCAGATGGCGGAGAACTTGCGTTCGACCCGCCCCGATGACGGCGCCGCGGTGATCGCCGATTGGGTGCTGGGCGTGTGACCCGTCAGAGCCGAAGGGGGCCGGGGTCCGGGGTCCGGGGGCCGGGGGCTGGGGGTTATTCCCATTCGATCGTCGCGGGGGGTTTGCTGCTGATGTCGTACACCACGCGGTTGACGCCACGCACTTCGTTGATGATGCGGTTGCTGATCGTCGCCAGCACGTCGTAGGGAATCCGCGCCCAATCAGCCGTCATGAAGTCCTGGCTTTCCACGGCCCGCACGGCAATCACATCCTCATACGTTCGGCCATCGCCCATCACCCCCACCGCCTTGACCGGCAGCAACACCGCGAAAACCTGGGCCGTCTTGCGATACAAACCGTTGGCGATGATCTCCTCCAAGAGAATCTCATCAGCCTCGCGCAGCACATCCAAGCGTGGCCGACTCACCGCGCCCAGCACCCGCACCGCCAGGCCGGGACCGGGGAACGGATGCCGCCAGACCAAGTGTTCGGGCAGGCCCAGCACCTCGCCCAGTCGCCGCACTTCGTCCTTAAACAGCGAGCGCAGCGGCTCGATCAAGTCGAAGCCGAGTTCCGCCGGCAGGCCCCCGACGTTGTGATGCAGTTTGATGTTGGCCGCCGCCCCGGAGTAGCCGTGGCCGCTTTCGATCACATCGGGGTAGAGCGTGCCCTGCGCCAAAAACTTCGGCTTCAAGCCCGCGGTCTCCAGCGTCTTGGCCTCGCTCTTGAACACCTCGATGAAGCGATGGCCGATGCGGGTGCGTTTGACCTGCGGGTCGTCGATGCCTTCCAGGTCGGAGAGGAAAGCGTCGGTGGCGTCATGGACGCGGAGGTCGATGTCGAAGTGGCCGCGGAAAGTCTGTTCCACGAAATCGCGTTCGCCCTTGCGCAACAGGCCGTTGTCCACGAAGATGCAGGTGAGTTGCTTGCCGATGGCCTTGGCCAGGAGGGCCGCCACGACGGAGGAATCGACGCCGCCGGATAGACCGCAGATGACGCGCTGGTCGCCGACTTGTTGGCGGATGAGGCGGACCTGGCTGTCGAGGAAGTCGCTCATTTTCCAACTGCCCTTGGCCTGGCAGATGTTAAAGAGGAAGTTTCGCAGGATGTCGCCACCGTGGGGCGTGTGGGTGACTTCGGGGTGGAACTGCACGCCGAAGAACGGCCGGGTCTTGTGCCTCACCGCGGCGATGGGGCAGGTGCCCGTCGCCGCCAAGGGGAGAAAGTCGCTCGAAAGCGAATCGACCTGGTCGCCGTGGCTCATCCAGACGGCGGTGTGATCGGGCAGTCCCGCCAAGAGGTCGGCGTGGTCGGCGATTTTCAGATCGGCCCGGCCATACTCCCGCGCTTTGGCGTTGGCCACGTTGGCACCCAACAGTTTGCACGCCACCTGCATGCCGTAGCAGATGCCCAGCACCGGCACGCCCAAGTCAAAGAGCCGGGGGTCGCAGGTCGGAGCGCCCTTTTCATAGACGCTCGAAGGCCCGCCGGAAAGGATGATGCCCAGCGGTTTCAAGGCCGCGAGTTCCTCGAAAGTGATGTCGGGGCTGACTAGCAGTGAAAAGACGCCAGCTTCGCGCACCCGTCGGGCGATGAGTTGGACGTACTGTGAGCCGAAGTCAACGATGGGCACGATCTGGCCCACGACATCGGGGGGAATCTCCAGCTGGGGGCGGGGCCGGGGCGAAGTTGCGGCGGACGAAGCGGCTTCTGAGGCGTGGGCGAGGGTGGTGGTGAGGGGGGGGGCGGTCATGGCGTGATCCTGGAAAACCGCGATGATACGGCTTGCACGGCGATTGTGCAGTCGGCGCATCGTCAGAGCCGACGGGCGTAAGCCCGCGGTGGAAGGTGAACAGCTCCCCCTCGCGCACAGACTCAATCGTCCGGGGGGCTCCGACAAGACACCGCCACGCGCAAGGCCACAGCCTTGATCCGAGTCATGCTATAACTTTCCCCCATGTCACAACAAGAACTTTCGCAGGTACGGATCGTCGAAGCATTAGTCGGAGCGATTGAGACCGAGGTCACGCCACAAGGTGTGGTTCCTTGGCGGATTTATCGCGGCTGGTTGCCACTGCTTTCGGAAGGGGAGATCAACCGGGCCGTCGAGCCGGCGGGCGTGCGCCTGCGGATCGAAACCGACAGTCCATCCGTGACGCTGGGCGTTGAAACCAATGTCCCCGGCGCTGCCGGCGACCTGCCGGCCAACCTGATGTTCGACGTGCTTGTCGATGGCCAAATGCACGAGCGCCGGGTTCAACCGCGGGGCGACTGCGAATTGACCTTCACCGGCTGGTCGGCGGGGTCGCATGTCATTGAGCTTTATTTGCAGCAGAAGTCGCCCCTGCGGATCACCCGCGTGGCGCTGGAGGCCGGGGCGTCGTGCAAGCTGGGCAATGACCCGCGGCCGCGCTGGGTGACGCACGGCTCATCGATCACCCAAGCCGGCCAAGCCGCGGGGCCGACGGAAACCTGGCCCGCCATCGTCGCGGCCAAGTTAAACCTCAACCACACCAACCTGGGCTACGGCGGCAACTGCATCGTCAGCCAACTCGTGGCCCGCATGATCGCCGCCACGCCAGCCGACTACCTGACGCTCTGCCTGGGCATCAACGTCGTGGGCGGTTACGACCAGCGCACCTTCCGCGCCGCGGTTGCCGGCTTCATCCTCACCGTCCGCGATGGCCACCCGACCACGCCTCTGGTTTGCGTTTCGCCCATCTGCTCCCCGCCGCGAGAGGTCAACCCCACCGCCACGGGCATGACCCTGCCCATCCAACGTGACATCATCCGCAAGGTGGTGATGTACTTCCGCGAGATGGGGGACGCCAACCTGCACTATGCCGATGGTTCGGCTTTGATGAGCCAAGCCGACATGGACGTGATGCCCGATGAGTTGCATCCCAACGCCCAAGGCCAGCCCCGGCTGGCGCAACGCTACCTGGAAAAAGTCATGCCGATTCTGGGCTTCTGACGTTGGATGAAAAACATTGGGAATGGTGCCACACAGCATCCCGCTTGGGGTGCTGTGTGTCTGGTGACATTTGACATCCCGTGCCCGCACAGAGCACCCGAAGCGGGATGCTCTGTGGCACCCGAAACAAGACCTGAAACGAGCGTGTTCTACAAGTCATCCTTGCCTTGGCCCGTACCCACCTCAAACGCAAACGGCGAGAGCAGAATCACCCCGGCCAAGGCCAATGCCCCGGCCCCGATCATGCGCTCACTCAGCGTGTGCAGTCGCCCGAACATGGCGCGGGCCTCGACCCGCTTGGGCGCGGGTTGCGAAGGGTCGTACATCGTTTGCCGCGCCTGCCAGAGGTTGGGCGTCACCACGGTTTGATCCACCGTCAGTGCGATCAAGGGAAACAAGAGCAGTAAGAGGCGCAGGAAGTTGGCCCAGTGCCGGCCTTGGTTTCGCAGGTGCCGGCGATGCAGCGAAACCTGCAAGCTCACGCAGCCCAGCACCACCAAAGCGCAGATGACTTGGATCACCGCCAAGCCCTGCAACACATTGCCCACAATGCCACCCGCCAGCACGCGGTAGGGTTCGACATCGGTGAGCTGGTCGTAGGGCGGGGTGTGGAGCGTGGGCTGATATTGCCGCACGGTGAGGAAGGTGATGCCCGCGGCCACCGCCAGCATGAGCAAGCCGCCCAACCACGTGCCCAACCCCAACCAGTAGGCCCCTTGGGTCAATCGAAAAGCAGTCGCTTTCATGGCCGCATTGTACGAGGTGGGCGTTTTGTCAGAGCCGCCGGGCGTAAGCCCGCGGAGGATTGAGCCTGTGCGTGTGCTTGCGGGCGCTGTTCACCTTCCACCGGGGGCTTACGCCCCTCGGCTCCGAAAGAGATACACCGTTGCTCTGTAGAAAACCTGTCTTTGTTCTCTTCACCCCGGAGGGGTGGCGGGTTGTAGCCACGGGTGTAGCGGGGCGCAACCCGTGGTCATGGTGATTGAAAAGTGTCCGCCCCGGAGGGGCGGCGGAATCCTTGGTAACCCATTTTCCTTCGCCCCTGCCGGGGCGAAAGAACATTCGCATCTTTTCCACGGGTTCCGCTCCGCTCCACCCGTGGCTACATTCCATGACCCCTGCCGGGGTCAAAGCCAAGACATCAAGGCTCATTGGAAACCGCGTTGGATTCTCAAACTCGGAGTTTTCGACAGAGCAATACACCGTCCATTTGGCTCATCCATCGCCAATGGCCGATAATGACTCTGTCCGCCCATGACCCACACGGCCCACCGACATATCGCCCGGCAAACGCTGCTGGTGGCGGCGTTCTATGGCACGGCCATGCTCTCGCTGCGCCTCCCCATTCTCCCGGCCACCGCGGCCATGAGTTGCCTGGCCACCGGCGTGGCCGTCGCGGCGTTGACGCTCGGCGGTCTGCGCTACTGGCCCGCCGTGGCCGTCGGTACGCTCTTGGTGAGTTGGCGGCTGGGGTCGCCGATGCAGGCCGTGGCCCTGCTGACCTTGGGCAACACCGCCCAAGCCGTCCTCTCGGCCTGGGTGCTGCGCCGCTTCAAACTCGACCCCGCTCTGCCCCGTGTCCGCGATGTGCTGCTCCTCACAACCGTGGGCGTGGTGTTGACACCCTTTATCGGGGCCGTGGCTGGCGGGATTTCGCAGCACTGGATCGAGGCCGACATTTCCTGGACGCTCTGGGAACTCATGGCCCTGCGCGCCATGGGCGACACCACGGCCATGCTCATCGTCGCGCCGCTGCTCTTGGTGCTGGGTTCCGTGCATCCAGCACGCCAGCCCAACCGCCACATCATCGAAGCCGCCGCGATTCTGGGACTGCTGGTCATCATCGGCCACATCACCTTTTCCAGTCATCACTTCGACAGCGGCCTTTCGCGGGCCGCGGCATCGCTGGCAATGGCCCTGCTGGTGTGGGCGGCGTACCGCTTCGAGCAGCCCGGCGCGGTGGTGAGTTTGGCGGTCATGGCGCTGATGGCGGTGCTGGGCGCGGCCGAGGGGGGCGGGCCGTTTGCCCGCATCGAGGCCATCGAAACGCTTGCCGGACTCTGCGCCTACCTGGCGATTGTTTCCTTCATCGCCCTGATGCTCGCCGCCGCCGTCACCGAGCGTGCCGCCACCCGCCGCGCCTTGACCGACAGCGAGGAACGCTACCGCGCCTTGGTGGACAACAGTCCCGACGCCATTCTGGTGCATCAGGACATGCGCGTGGTCTATCTCAACCATCAGGCATTGAAACTTTTTGGTGCCACCCAACGTGCCCAACTCATGGGCCACCACGTCATGGAACTGGTACACCCCGATTTCCGGGAGATGATCCAAGCCCGCATCACCCACGCCCGTGCCAACAATGTTTCCAACCCCCTCCACAAACAAACGCTGCTGCGGCTCGATGGCTCCCCTGTGGTGGCCGAAGCCGTGGCCACGGCCTGCGTCTTCCGCGGCTCGCCGGGCATTCAAGTCGTCATCCGCGACATCACCGAGCGCCACGAGGCCCGCGAGGCCCTGCGCTTGAGCAACGAACGTTATCGCTCGCTTTTCAAGCACATGCCCGAAGCGACGCTGGTGTACGACCGCGCCACGCTGCAAATCCTGGCGGTCAATGAGGCGGCCCAGAGGCAGTACGGCTACAGCTTGGAGGAGTTCCTGGCCATGCGCATCACCGGTCTGCGACCCGCCCAGGATGTGCCCAGTCTTATCGAGCAATTGGACAAGGATCGCCAAGGCTACACCAACCGGGGCGTTTGGCGGCACCTGACCAAGGATGGCCACGAACTCCGCGTCGAAATCATCGCCGATGAAATCGAGTTTGACGGCAAGCCCGCCCGCATCGTGATGATGCGCAATGTCACCGTCCAGCACGAAGCCCAAGAGGCCCTGCGCCGCAGCGAGGAGCACTATCGCCGCGCCGCCGAGAGCAATCGCCGGCTGTTGAGCGAGGTCAACCATCGCGTGCGCAACAATCTGGCGAGCCTGTTGGGCTTGATCGAACTGTCGCAGGGCGGGGCCGACGACGTGACGAACTTTGCCGCCTCTCTGCGGCGACGAATCCAAGCCATGACCCAAGTCCACAACCTGCTGGTGGACGCCAGTTGGCAGGATTTAAGCTTGGATTCGTTGTTGAACGACTTGCTCCGCTGGATGCCGAGTCCGGCGGGACAACCAAGGGTGGATATGCAAGGCCCGGAAACGCCCATCAGCCCCCGTCAGGCTTTGCCCCTGGCCATGACCTTGCAGGAATTACTGGCCAACAGCATCAAGCATGGTGCCCACGGCTCGGTGGAGGGTCGCATTGACATCGCTTGGGAGGTCATCGACGATGACGCCCCCGAAGGTCGGCGGGTGCGGCTGACATGGCGCGAGCGC
Source organism: Phycisphaerales bacterium (assembly GCA_038241095.1). Classification (GTDB taxonomy): domain Bacteria; phylum Planctomycetota; class Phycisphaerae; order Phycisphaerales; family Phycisphaeraceae; genus JBBDMX01. Next base: position 6,361 of record JBBRGB010000048.1, on the reverse strand, counting down.
GGCGGGCCGACGATCGACAACCCCATCAAGCCCTCCTTGGGCACGCAGTTGATCGAGGGCTTCATCCGTTTCGAACTCGGCGGCCAATGCCGACTCAGCTACCCCCGCGATGGCGTGGACCACATGCTGGAGTTCGCCTTGGAACCCGCCACCGCTCCGCAAAGCCGCGAGGCGTAAGCAAGTCGCATCGTCAGAGCCGAAGGGCGTAAGCCCTCGGACAAACGTCACCTGACCCGCGATTACCGACTCGGCGGCACCTCCGCCACGGCCCGGCGATAGGCGACATCGGGCACCGTCTTTTTGCCATTCTCATAACCCGTGACATGCCAACACGCGGCCCAGTGGCCCTCCTCGACTTCCAACAGCGGCGGGTCGTCGGCGGCGCATTTGGCATCGCCACGCATCGCGGCACAGCGCGGGTGGAAGGGACATCCCGAGGGGAAATTGCTGGGGTCGGGCACGTTGCCGGGGATGGCGGACAAGCGGTGCCGCTGCCCGCCCAAGATGGGCATGGAGGTGAAAAGTCCCTGCGTGTACGGGTGCAGGGGATTGTCAAAGACCGCGTGGACCGAGCCGTATTCGACGACCCGGCCGGCGTACATCACGGCCACCACATCGGCGTTTTCCGCCACCACGCCAAGGTCGTGAGTGATGAGCACCACGCTCATGCCGCGACGGGTTTGCAGCTCACGCAACAGTTCGAGAATCTGCGCCTGAATGGTCACGTCCAAGGCCGTGGTCGGCTCATCGGCCAGCAGCAATCGCGGCTGACAGGCCAGAGCCATGGCGATCATCACCCGTTGCCTCATGCCACCGGAAAGCTGGTGCGGATACTCGCCCAGACGGTTGCCGGGGTCGGCGATGCCCACATCGCGCAGGGCGCTTTCGGCGATCTGGACCGCCTCTTTGCGGGTAACGCTTTGGTGGAGCAGGATGGCTTCAAGAATCTGGTCGCCGATGGTGTAAACCGGGTTTAAGCTGGTCATCGGCTCTTGAAAGATCATGGCGATCTGGTTGCCGCGGATGGAGCGCATCTGGCGGTCAGAGAGCCGCAATAGATCGACTGCCCCGGAACTCCCGGAAGATTCGGGTGGCGCGTCGGTGGGGGACGTGGTTGTTTTTTTCTCTTGCGTGTTCCAAAGGATGCGGCCACTGTCGTACTTGCCCGGCGGGGTGGGAATGAGTTGCAGGGTGGACAGCGCGGTGACCGACTTGCCACAGCCCGATTCGCCCACCACCGCCAGCGTCTGCCGCGGGTAGATGGTGAGGTTGACCCCGTTAACCGCCCGCACCCGCCCCCCCCGGTGACGACTCTCGCGCGACACGGGAAAGCTCACCGCCAGGTCGCGGATTTGTAAAAGTGGCGTGGTTTTTTCGGCGGCTGAGGTCATGTTCTTTCTTGAGAAGCCAACGGGTCACAGGGTAACACAGATGAACACCGATAAACACAAGTGAACACGGATACAAGACAAGCAATGTTCTGACTCATAGCCGCAACGTCCCCGTTGCGCGTCCGAGTGCCATCCTTGGATTCAAAGACGCGCAACGGGGACGTTGCGGCTAAAAGTTGTTGCAGCCGAAACTCCCCCCGCGGTTCCATCCCCTTTCCCCTCTTCCGCTTTTCGCTTTCCGCTCTCTGCTTTTCCCCCCTCACATCATCCCGCTGCGTTGGGCGTGGGGGTCCAGGGCGTCGCGCAGGGCTTCGCCGATGAGGTTGTAGGCCAGCACCGTCAGAAAAATCGCCAGGCCGGGAAAGACCACCAGCCCCCACTGGTTTCCCGCAGCCCTCGCTTGATTCAACATCTGCCCCCAACTCGGCTCCTCCACCAAACCCAGCCCCAGAAATGAAAGCGTCGATTCGGTGAGGATCATCCCCGCGATGCTGAAACTCGCCAGCACCAGCACCGGCGTGATGCCGTTGGGCAGCATGTGGCGAAAGAGCACCGACCACAAGGGCAGCCCCAGCGCGCGAGCGGCGACGACGAAATCCGTGTTGCGCAGCTTGAGAAACTCGGCGCGGACGTACACGGCGTAACCGACCCAGCCCGTCAGGCCCAGGATGACCATCATCAGGTAGAGGCCGCGACCGTAGAAGGCGACGATCATGATCAAGAGGAAGATGACGGGAATGGCGCTGAAGACTTCGACGAGTCTCATACCCAAGAGATCGACCCAACCGGAGAAATAGCCCATGAGGCCGCCGACGGTGACGCCGATGACCAGCGCGATGCCGGTGGCGATCATGCCGATGGCCAGGGCGATGCGCGAGGCGTGGATCATGCGTGAGGCGACATCCTCACCATCGGAGGTGGTGCCCATCCAGTGGTCGGTCGAAGGCGGCAACAGGCGTGCGTCGCGGCCGGTGGCGGAGAGGCTGTCGCGCTGACGGTCGGTGGGCGAGTAGGGAATGGGGGCTTGCACACGCCACTGAACTTCCCCGGCGGCTTGGGCCTCGCGGTACTGCGACAAGACCAGCGCTTCCTTGGTCGGCACCAGCCACCACGCCAAGATGGCCGTGATGACGACGATGCCCAGCCAGGTGGTGATGGGTCGGGGCATGATTGCCGGCAACAGTCGTCGCATCAACACGATCAACAAGCCGGCGAAAAACGCCAGCAGCAGGGTCACATCCACGGCCGTGAGATGCGACAGCAGCGGACTCGACACCGCGCCTTGGTGCTTCCAGAGGATCGGGTGCGAACTGGCCAGCAGTGGCGCGAACACGGCCATGAGCAGCAGCAGCACGATCCACACCAGGCCCGCCACCGCGCCGGCGCGTGTGAAGGTCGCCCCCAGCACTCGCCGCACCATGCCCCGCGCGGGCAGGGCCGGGCCATCGTCGGGAGGCGGTTGGAGTTGTGTGGTTGTGCTGGTCAATTCGTCACTCACTGAGGTTTCTTTTTGTAACACAGATGAACACGGATGTTCACAGATCAACACAGATCAAGGCATTCAAGCGAATTTCCTATTTCTTACTTTCAGCCGCACCGTCCTCGTTGCGCGTCTTTGAATCACACCAGGCATTCAGACGCGCAACGGGGACGTTGCGGCTATAAGTCAGAGCATTGCTTGTCTCGATATCTGTGTTCATCTGTGAGCATCCGTGTTCATCTGTGTAACTCCCGCCCGCGATCATTCGTAGCTGACCCGCGGATCCGCGATCGCGTAGCAGACATCGCGCAGGATTTCCGCCCCCAGCCCCAGCAAGGCCGCGATGAGCGTCGTGGCCATCACTACTTCCCGATCCTTGGCGAAGGCGGCCTCCACCGAGAGCTTGCCCATGCCGTTGATGCTGAAGATCGACTCGATGACCACCGCTCCGACAAAGAGCGAGGGGATGATGCCCGAGGCCATGGTGATCAGCGGCAGCAAACTGTTGGCCAGCACATGCCGCCATAGCACTTGATTCGAGGGCACGCCCTTGGCGCGGGCGGTGCGGATGTAGTCCGAGGCCAGGTTGTCGAGCACCGCGCCGCGCATCACTTTGGTCATCACCGCCAGCCCGCCATAGGTCAGGCAGAAGATCGGCAGCACCAGATGCCAGAGCATGTCCAACAGGTAACCGGGCGTGAAACCGGCATCGGTCCACATCGGCAGATAGGGCATGTCCTGGGCACGCAGGCTGTGCAAGCCCACGGCGGGGAAGGCGTGAATGTATTGCACGTTGGCGAGGTATTGCATGAGCATGACCCCGGCCCACATCACCGGCACGCTCCATAGCGCGACGAAGCCCAGACCGATGCCCACGTCGAAAAATTGCCCGCGTCGCCGGGCGGAAGTCACGCCGCTGAAAATGGCGATGGTGTAGATGATGGGGATGGTGATGACGTTGAGCAGCAGGGTGACGGGCACCCGCTCGGCCAGCAGTTCCGTGACTCGCCGCCCGCGCAGGGAGGTGCCCAGGTCGGGCCACTTGAAGCCGGGCTGGTCGAAGCGCACGCGGGAGAGGCCGCTGATCTCAAACGCCAGTTCATCGAGCAGTTCGTTCTGTGCCTTGCCCAAGCCATCGGGCCGGTGTTGCAACGTGGTGAGACGATCTTTGAGTCTGTTAGCGACGGCGGTGTCGAGCTTGGCGTGGATGTCGGTAAACAGGCTCATGGCCTCGACGGGTTGGGCCAACTTTTGGCGCAGCATGGCGGCGGTGGCCAGCGGGTCTTGGTTGAGATAGGCCGCGATGTCCAGCGTCACGCCCAAGGCGCGTTGCAGGTTTTGCCCCCGCGTGTTTAAGGGCAAGTCCGCCAGCGCCGCTTGAACCTTGGCCTTGGTGGCATCGTCGAAAGTCATGTCGCCGGACATGGCGAAACCCAAGGGTGAAATCTGATTGAGCCAGCGCCCGAATTGCACCACCGTGGGCAGGTCGTTGCCGTAGCGGCGCTCCATCTGCTTGCGCAGGCGGCGGGCATCCTGGCCTTCGTTGACTTGGCCCTGAGCGCCCATCTCCCGTCCACCGAAGCCGCCCGGTGCCAGTGCCATGACGAAAAACACCACCGCCAGCACGCCCAAGAGCGTGGGAACCATCAACACCAGTCGGCGAAAAATGTATCCCAGCAAGCCAGGCTCCTCACTTGCTCCAGCGTTGCGACGCCGCGGGCACGAACATCTCCGTGCGATCGTTCATCCCCGTGCGGGTGATCAGCACGTTCTTGATCCGCTTGTCAATAAACACCACGGCCCGACTGTTAAACAAAAACGTGTAAGGCTGATCCTCGTGCAGGATGCGATGCACTTCGCGCCAGAGTTCCTGTCGTGCTTTTTCATCGACCGTCTCCCGCGCTTGATCGATCAGGGCATCGAGTTTGGGGTTGCTGTAGGAGATGTAGTTGTCGCCACCCTCGGCAATCATGTCGGAGTGGAAAATCTGCTTGGGATCGCTTTCCACCACGCCGCCCCAGCCCAGGGTGATGGCTTGGAACTTGCGGTCGTTGATCCGCTGAATCATGGTGTTCCACTCGGTGGGGTCGGGTTCGAGGATGATGCCGGCGCGGGCGTAAGCGTCCTTCAAGTAGGTTGCCATGTGCTGGTAGTTTTCGCTGCTGGCGGGGTAGATAAGCTTGAAGCGAAACGGCTGACCATCGGGGCCTTCGAGCACGCCGTCGCCGTCGCGGTCGCTGTAGCCCGCCTCGGCCAAGAGGGCCTTGGCCTTGACCGTGTCGTAGGGCCAGGGCTTGATGGCCGGGTCGCTCTGCGGGCTTAAATGGTGGAACGGCCCGGTGGCGACCGACGCCAAGCCACTCATCAATTGATCCGCCATTTCCTGGCGGTTGGTCAGGAGCGTCATGGCCTGTCGCACACGCTTGTCGGCGAATGGCGTGGGCTTGCCGTCGAGCTTCTGATTCCAACCCACGTAGCGATAGCCAAACGTCGGCGACTCGTACTCGTACAGGTCGGCCTTGGCCAAGAGGTCGGCATCACTCTTGATCTTGGCGTACTGCTCGGGGCGAACACCGTAAAGATCGATTTCGCTGTTGCGGAAGCTCACTTCCGTGGCCTTCTCATCGCTGATTTCCCGCCAGACCAGCCGATCAAAGCTGGGCTTGGGACCCCAGTAGTTGTCGTTGCGCACCAGCTCGATTTTTCCCGAGCCAGGCTTCCAATCCCGCGGATCGACCGCCAATTTGTACGGCCCGCTGCCCACCAGCAACCCCGTGCTTTCGTTGAACTCCGCGGCAGTGAACTTCTCGTAAAAATGCTTGGGCATGATCGCCATGCCACCTGTGATCGACAGCGACATGAAGTAAGGCTTCTTCAAGCGAAAGACCACGCGATAGGGGTCGGGGGCTTCGACGCTTTCGACGTTTTCATAGTACGGCCGAAGTCGCGGAGCGTTGATCTCCGGGTTCATCGTCAGGTTGTAGGTGTAAAGCACATCGACGGAGGTTAGCGGCACGCCATCGGAGAACTTCACGTTGTGCCGCAGGTCAAAACTGATGGTCAGCCCGTCGTCGGAGACCTGCCAAGCGCTGGCGATCCAGGGCTTCCATTCCAAGGTGTCGGGGTCGCGGGTGATGAGCGGTTCGAGCACGTAGCCTTCGATGGAGCTTTGGTAGGCATCGGTGGCGATCAGCGGCGTGAGCTTGCCGACGACTTGGGCGAAGCTGTCGATGAACCAGTCACCCAAGGCGAAGTCGCTGCGCAAGCGCGGAGCGCGAACGCGGTCAAAGGGATCTCCCCCGGAAGCGGTGGCGGTTGTCGTGGCGGTGGCAGTGGTGGCGGTGGTGGTCGCATTGACGCTGGCGACACCACCAGCGGCTTGCAGTTGGTCGAGCTTGGTTTCGATGCTCTTAAGCACGGTGAAGTGATGGTTGTATTGCGCCATCGCCAGCCAGACGCTCACCAAGAGCGCCACCAGCAGCAGGGCGAT
>JBBRGB010000047.1:0-16724 GCA_038241095.1 Phycisphaerales bacterium | reverse complement strand
CACCAGCGCCATGATGTTCTTCTTAGTCGGCGTGGTCTATGAACGCGCGCACCACCGCGACTTGGACCGCTTCGGCGGCATCTGGCTCAAGTGGCCCGGCTTCGGGGGCTGGTCGCTCGTGGGCTTCTTCGCCGGCATGGGCCTGCCCGGTCTCTGCGGCTTCATCGGCGAAGTGCTGGTGCTGCTGGGCGTCTTCAAAGCCGCGGACAACAGCGTCCTCCTGGCCGGGGCGGGCATCGGTGGCTCACAGGCCACCTTGACAATGTACGTTTACATCTTGGGCGGCTTGGCGGCCTTCGCCGTGGTGCTCACCGCCGGCTATATCCTCTGGATGTTCCAACGGGTTTACATGGGCCCGCAAAAACCGGATTACGCCCATTACGCCCCGGTGACAGGCCGGGAGTATCTCATCATGGCGACCTTGGGCATCGCCGCCTTCGTCTTTGGCCTCGTGCCCTACCTGGTCTTCGCCGTGACTGCGCCAACCTTCCGCACGTTGCTAAGCGCGTGGTCACAGTAGCCTCCCCGTTTAGCCGCGAAGCGAAGCGGAGTGGAACGAACTCAAGACTCAAGACTCAAGACCATCCCCCCATGAACCCCACCCTCCCCGACTTCGCCACGCTTCGCCTTGTCCTGCCGGAACTCTGGCTGGTGCTGGGGATGTGCGCCGTGATTCTCGTGCCCCTGGCCAAACGCCACAGCGTCGCCCTGCCGACGTGGACGGCCATCGTCGCCCTGTTCTGCTCCTTCCTCGCCGCCGTGTTCACCAGTGGCTCCCGCGCCTCGCTTTTTTCCGGCGCTCTGGCCATAGACCCGTTTAGCCAATACATCAAAGTCCTGCTTTCGCTTTTCACCCTCTTGGTCGTGGCGCAATGGATTCTTGTGGGCCGCAAGCAGCAGCACGTTTACGACATGCCCGACTTCCTCTGCCTGCTTTTAGGCGCGACCTTCGGCATGATGCTCATGGCCTCGGCCACCAACCTGCTGACGATCTTCATCGCCACCGAAAGCGCCTCCTTCCCCAGCTACGCCCTGGCCGGCTATCGCAAGCGCACTCGGCTGGGGTCCGAAGCGTCGATGAAGTACGTCCTCTTCGGGGCCGCGGCCTCGGCCATCATGCTCTACGGCATGTCCCTGATCTTCGGCCAAGTCGGTTCGCTCTCCTTGACCGCGCTGGCCCAGACCGTGACCTCGCAGGCCATGACGCCGCTCTTGGCCCTGGGGCTGTTGGGCCTTTTCGCCGGCATCGCTTTTAAGCTCTCGGCCGTGCCCATGCACTTCTGGGCACCGGACGTTTTCCAAGGCGCGCCGACCGAAGTCACCACCTTCCTCTCCGTCGCTTCCAAGGGCGCGGCCATCGCCCTCTTGATCCGCATCGTCGCTAGTTTCACCCAGACCGGCCCCGGCGGCGGGGCGACACTCTACTGGCTGGCGACTGGCTTGGCCGTCATCGGCGCGGTCACCGCCACCTGGGGCAATCTCGTGGCCCTGCACCAAACCAACATCAAACGGTTGTTGGCCTACAGCTCCATCGCCCACGTCGGCTACATGCTCATGGCCGTGGCCCTGCTGCCGATTGCCAAGGACGGCCAAGGCGCAACCGACCCCGGCCCCATCGCCGCAGCCATCCTCTTCTACCTCACCGTCTATCTTTTCATGAACCTCGGTGCCTTCACCGTCGCCGCCATCCTAGGCCAACGCTCCGGTCCGCTCTCCGACACCCCCGGAAGCGAAGACATCCGCGATTACGCCGGCCTCATTGGCCGCTCGCCCCTGCTGGCGGTGATGATGAGCCTCTTCCTGCTTTCGCTCTTTGGCATGCCGGGGCTGGGCGGGTTCATGGGCAAGGTGTACCTCATGGCCGCGATGGCGACCGGGCCGATGGGCTTCGCCCTCATCGCCGTGCTGCTGTTCAACACCTTGCTGAGCCTCTACTTCTACATGAGGCCGGTCTATTACATGATGTTCGTCCCCGACGCCGCCAACCGCCCGACAATCAGCCTGGCACCGTTGGCCTTGGCGTTGTTGATCGTCTGTGCCGTGGCCCTGCTCTGGACGGGCTTGCTCCCCGCCACCGCCGGTGACCTGGCGCGTGATTTCGCCGCCATCGGCACCTCCGGTCGATGAAAATATTTAGCCGCCGGGGGCTAAATATGAAAGCGCCTCCAGCGCGGATTACGGGGGTTCCCGGGGTCCGGGGGTCACATCGGCATGCCGGTGATTCTTGCCTCAAAGACGATGTTGCCGTTGAGCAGGCCTTGGGCATCGCAGATGCAGCGACGGGGGCGGTACTCGACCTGTTTGCCCAAAATCAGCAGGCGGTCGCCGGGGACGACTTGGCCGCGGAACTTCACGTCATCGACGCCGGCGAAGCCTAGGAACTTGACGTTGGTCATTCGCTTGAGGGTGAGAAAGCTGGCGAGTTGGGCCGCGGCCTCGATCATCAGCACGCCGGGGAAAATCGGTCGCCCGGGAATGTGGCCCGGCACCCAGAACTCGTCGCCGCGAACATCCTTGACCGCCACCGCCTCGGTCAAATCCTCCGAGGCCCACATCACACCGTCGAGCAGGCGCATGGCCCCGCGATGGGGATTGACCTTTTCGATGGCGGGAACGTCAAACTGCATCCGCGTCTGATCGATCGAAGCAATGTCAAAGAGCAGCGTGGGGACCATCGAAGGCTCCGGGGGCGATGAAAAGTAAAGGAATCGGGCGGCGGAGAAATCCCGGGGTGATCGCGGTTTTCTCGGAAGTTTTCCGGGGACTTCCGGGAACTTCCGGGAACTTACGGGGGGGGGGTCAGAGGTTGACGGCTCCGGGATCGCCCGCGCCGCTGGGGCCTTCGCCGGCGTCACGGTTTTCCAGGATGCGCACCCGCAGGGCCTGGGATTGGGCCTTGATGTCCTGCATGAGCTTGCGCACCCGCGTGCCGGCGGCCTTGTTGCCACCCGCGGCGCGGCGGACATCTTCTTCAGCCGCCAGAATCATTTGCTTGAGTTGTTCGTAGCTTTCGAGCATGGTGAAGCTCCGTAAAAAGGGGTGAAGGCATGACGTTTACTTGCTCTGCCATGCGATTATAGGGTAAGCCGGGTGCCACGCGGCATCCCCCAAGGGGGCGGTGTGAGATTTCACACGACTGTCGTGAACAAGTGCGACCCCTGTGGCCCCCGGCTCAAAGCCGCCGGGGGCTAAATATGTTTCACGCCTCCGGGCCGCGGTAGGTGCAGACGGTCTTGCCTGTTTCCCAGACGCTGACTTCCTCCAGTTTTGCCGACAGGCGGGCGACGCTGGGGCCGAGCATGTCGAAGACCACCCGCACGATGTTCTCCACGCTGGGGTTGAGCTTGGCGAAGGCCGGCACATCGAGGTTCAAGTGTTTGTGGTCGAGCTTTTGCAACACCGCTTCATCGACCGCCGCGTCGAGTTCCTCCACCGCCAGGGTTTGGCCCTTGGCGTCGATGGGCACGCGAACCGTGACCTCGACCTGATAGTTGTGGCCGTGGCCCGAAGGGTTGTTGCACTTGCCGAAGGTGGTCTGGTTTTCCTTTTCGCTCAGCGTCGGCACATGCAGCCGATGGGCCGCGGAAAACTCGTAGGTCTGTTTCAAAAGGACATAATCCATGTCATCGGCCTCGATGGTCAGGCTATGGTAGGGCGTCAGGTTCAGGCACAACGAGCGCACCGATTCATGCAGCGACGGTTGCAGCAGTTCCAGCATTCGCCGCAGGAGTGCCCCCATTGGCACGGCCGCGGCGTTGCTCCCTTCCGACAGTAGCCGGTGCAAATAGGGCAGCACATGATCGCGCACGGCGGCGTCAATGCGGGCGATGTTGAGAAAATACCCCGTGACTTCATCGGCTTCACCCCGACACAGGACGTGCAGCTCGTAATAACGCCCCAGCCCGCGCATGGGAGGCCAGGCGGAAAAAGTGTTGTGCCGCGGCGGGGCGTGCCGGGCCGTCACATCGTTCAAGCAAAATCGAACCGTGCGGCGAAGGTCAATCATCACGAGGGGATTATAGGTGACGGTCCAACCCACCCGTCCGGGTTGCTTCAAGCCGACAGGTTGCCTTGGCCCACGCCTGGCGGACTCCGGAGGCGGCCGGGATGATGCCCGGCTACCAAGGAGTTTTGTATGCCTTCCTCGATTCCCCGAATGTCGGAAGATCAACGTGCCGTGCCAGCGTGCCGACGGCAATTCAGCGCGTCCTTCAAGCAAGACGCGCTGCGTCTGGTGACCCACGAGGGTTACACCCTGGCCGCGGCTGCCAAGGCCGTGGGCGTGTCCGACAAGACGCTGCGTGGGTGGCGTGACAAGCTTTTGCCACCGCCGATGCCCTGTGGCTCGGGGGGGCAAGCCTCCAGAACTTCGACGCCCCGGCACCCAATCGCAAGTGGGTGACGGACATCACCTACCTGGCCACGCGCGAGGGCTGGGTCTACCTGGCGGTGGTCATGGACCTCTTTGGCCGCGTGATCGTGGGCTGGTCCCTGGGCGACTCACTGGCCACGGAGCTGGTCGGCAGCGCCTTGCGATCCGCCGTCGAATCGCGTCGGCCCCGGGGACAAGACCTGCTCCTCCACAGCGACCGTGGCTGCCAATACACCAGCGATGACTACCAGAAGACGCTGGCCGCCTTGGGCGTCACCTGTTCCATGAGCCGCACCGGTTGCTGTTATGACAACGCCGTGGTGGAGCGATTCTTCTGGTCGCTCAAGCATGAGTGGACCAATCACCAAGAGTTGGCGGATATGCGGGAGGCCCGCATGAGCGTCTTCAAATACATCGACTTGTTTTACAACCCCAAACGGATCCATCAGGCTCTGGGATACGTCAGTCCCCAGCAGTACGAAGCCGAACACGCCCCGGCAATGAAAGTGGCGTAAACTACGTTCCCCCGGAGTCCGCCAGTCGTGGGCCAAGGCATTACTGCGGCGGGGTGGTGTCGGGCGCATCGGTGGTGGTGGGCTGAGGCGTGGCCGGAGCCGCTTCTGGTGTTACAGGCGCTGGTGGCGGCTGCCAGTTGGGCATTGAGCCAAACGCATAGACGGCCACCTTGTTGGCACCAAACTGATTGACGACAAACAACAGGTATTCGGCCTGGAACCTGGGGTCGATGTATTGGCGGAAATACTCGAGGCTGGTGCTGTCGATGGCCAACCCGGCGGGCATTCCCATTGAATGGGGTTCCCCGCCCGGTGCGCCGAAGACCAGCAGAAGCTGACCGCTGGGATCGAAGATCTGCACCACGTCCCACTGGGCGTCAGCGACGTAGATGTGCCCTTGTGGATCGGTGACAATCCCCTTGGGCCGGGCGAATCGCCCCAAACTCGTGCCCGGGCCTCCGATGACTGACAACAGGCGACCCTGATCGTTGAAGACCTTGACAGTCTGCTGCCCGGTATCGGTCACATAGAGAAGCCCATCAGGCCCGAAAGTCAGGTTCGTCGGGTTCTTGAGCTGTTCCGGGTCGTCGCCCTTGCTGGAAAAACTGGTGATTTTCTCTCCCTGTTTAGTCCAGACGTCGATCTTCCCGCCGGTCACATCGGCGATGTAGAGCTTGTCACCCTTGATGGCGACATCCAGAGGCGTCCATTCAGCGGGATTGCCGAATTCGCGTACGAAACGGTCGTGGGCATCGAAGACCATGATCCGGTTCTTGCCCGAATCGCAGAGGTACTTCGTTCCGTCCTGGTCAATGGTGATGTTGACAGGGTTGACAATCGTCGTGGGAGACTCGAGCTGGCTGTATTTCTTGCTGGCGAAGTCCACCACGTGGACGGTGTGCGTGCCCACGTCACAGATGTAGGCCCGGCCATTGCGGATGTCCATGCCATAGGGGCTGTTGATTCGGCTCGCGGTGGCGGCGGTCTTCTTGGTTCCCACGACCCATTCCGAGAAGCTGCCACGCGGCCCGGATTCCTTGTAGCGCCCGTCACTAAAAGACATGAGAAATTGCAGACGGGGTGGGGCCGTGGCGGGAATGAAGACCGCTTGCGCGACAGTGGGTTTATCCTGGGTCGGCGTTGCGGAACAGCCCACCAGCATCAGCAGCAGCCCGGCGACTGCGAATCCCAACGCGGGGCGAATCGGTTGAATTAACATGGGAAGTGCTCCAAGTTGACCGGGGGGGATTGTCCGGTTGATGCCAATGCGAACGCAAACCACGTTCCAAGACCCGCGGGATGACACCGCACGTTGGATGCGAGTCTGGGAACCGAGCCGGGCAACTCAAACTTCGGCCTCACACACGATAAGGCGGGCCAGAGCGGATGCGTGGGTGCCGGGGCAAGTTTGGCAAACGCTCTCAAAGCATATGCCTGGGGGCGACCGCATTTCTCGTGTTTGGGAATGGATTGCCCACATTGAGCGGCGCATGGCCTGTTTTGGCGTCCGTCGATCCTAATTTTGCGGCAAATACTGGATTTCGGATAGTCTGGGCACCACATTGCCCGCGGCATCAGCGTTGCGGATTAAGGGCGAGGTACCAAAGCGCATAGACATGCCCCACCAGCGCCGAGCAAACCCGGATTGTGAGCAACCACCCGGCGCAGCCGCGGGGAGGCGTCCGGCGTGGCGTTGGTTCGTTGCGGTGATGCTGGTCGCCGGGGCGTGCTTGATCCAATTCGGCTGCGGAGGCCCTGAGGCACGCTACCGCACGTTGTCTTTTTTCTTTGACGGCGTTCCCCGGCCCGGTGAAGCCGAGGCCATCGCGGCGGCCGCCGCCGAAGCCCGGCAAAATGCCGTCGCCGGTGGTGCGGGAACCGGTGCTCAGAAGTCTGATGTCGGAACCCCCGTCTATTACCATGCCGCCTATTTGCAGCGTCTCTGCACCGGATGCCACGACCCCCAGACTGGTTACGACACCACCCAAGTCACGGCCCGCACCTGCCGCAAGTGTCACGAGGGCTACGGCGAGCCGGTTCCCGGGGATTGGGTTCATGGCCCCGTGGTGCAGGACCGCTGTGACATGTGTCACGAGCCGCACAAATCCGAATTCGCCGGGCTGCTCAAGCAGGCGCAGCCTACGCTCTGTTTTGACTGCCACGATTCGGAGTTTGTTCGCACGGACCCCTACCACGCCAAGTTGGAGGCCCCCCGCTGTTCGGATTGCCACGATCCGCATGCCGCGGGCAACCGCCTGTTGTTGGCGGATTCGCGCACCTACGCCCGGCGCAAGGCCGGTCCCGATGCCGTCAAGTCCCGTCATCCGGACCACGCCCGGGCCGACTGCGCCAAGTGCCATTCCGTCGAACAGTCCAATGTTTTGGTCGAAAGGATTGACGCCCAGTGCCTCTCGTGTCACGCCAAGGTTCTCGACCCGCCTCCGGGCCAAGTGCTCCACCAGGCGGTCAAGGACGGCAATTGCACGGCATGCCACTCCGCACACCAGTCGGTTCGGCCGGCGCTGCTGCATCCCACCGCCGAACAGATGTGTTTGCCCTGCCACAAGCCTGAGAAGTTCCTGACAGAGCGGCATCCCAAGGTTCAGCGCGTCGATTGCACGCTCTGTCATCGTGGCCACAGTTCGCCCCAACCCACGTTGCTCAGAGAAGGTGTGGTCCAGATTGCCCCCGATCGGCGGGAGGCCAAACGATGAGGAACCGCTTGGTCCGCCCGTGTCTGCTGGGGCCTGTGTTGGCATTGCTCCTTGGCCCTTGTGGTGTCGTCATGGCACAGTACGGCGTGGTTGAGGAAACGCCTGTTCAGCCCTTCAAACTCATGAACTGGGGCGGCAACCTGTTTCTCGAAAGCCATTACCAACAGGACAATGAGACCCGCTCCGGGAGCAAGGTCAAAACCACCGACATGTATTTTCGTGAGGGCATGGACCTGAACCTCAATGGCTATCTCTACCACCCCAACCTCATCGAGTGGCACAGCGGTTTTCGCCTGGGCTTCTCCCAGCAGGATGTCACCGTAGGCACCTTGGATCGTGGCACCAGCGGCACGGTTCTGGGCTATGACGTAAGTGCCCTGTTCCTGAAGGACAAGCCCGTGGGGGGACGCGTCTGGGCGACGATGAGCCAGGACCTGCTGGATCGTGGCTTTGCCCGGGCGCTGCAATACAACCGTTCAACCCAGGGCTTCGAAGTTTCATACCGTGGCGATATTCCGGCCTCACTGTTTTACGAACACCGCCTCTCGACGGAGGAAAGCGACTCGCGTCTCGATGACATTGACACTCATTTCTTCCGTCTCCAGGCTGCTTACGAGCCTGATCAGGACTTTGTGACGCGAGGAACCTACGAGTACGAAGACACCACCGAGACCTCGACCTTCCTGGGCAACACCGGGGGGACAATCTTCTCCCAAGATCTCCCTAGCCGGCGTCATGAACTCAGCATCACCAATCGCTACATCTTCGACACCGATGACCAGCCCGATCAGGTCAACGGCCAGTTCCGCCTCCTGCACCGCGAGGGCTTTTTCCCCGAAGACCTGCTGCAGATCAGCCAGCAGTTGGACATGGCCCACACCAAGACCCTCAGTTCGTTTTATCGCGGCACGTTGAACTACGATCAGTTGCCGGATCAGACCGACATGTTTGTCGGAGCCGAGGCGGGCGTGCGCAAACGGTTCTACGACAGTCTGGAAGCATCCGTTCGCGCCTTGGGCACGGGTCGCCAGTTGAGCAACGGCCAGGAGACCGAGTTGGGCGGTTTCGTCGATCTGAATTATGTGAAGAAAACTCCGATCGGCCGCTTCAGTTCCGACTTGAGCATTGGACGCCAGTACCAGACCGAACAGTTTGACGGGGATGTCCGCATGGTGCGCGACGAAGCCATCTTTCTCTCGGGCATTTCACCGGTGACGCTGAGTCAGCCCAACGTGGTCCCGGGCACGGTGTTGGTCACCGACATCAACAACGCGGTTCTCTACATCGAGGGCTTCGATTACTCGCTGCGAACCTTCGGCGCTTTTACGGAAATCGTGCGGATTCCGACGGGTGGCATCGTCGATGGCCAGACGGTGCTGGTTGACTATTCCGCGGATTCTTCACGCGATGCCCAATACACCACCGATACGCTGGTGTGGCGGGTGCGTCTGGCCCTGGATGTGGTGCCCCTTGGCATCTACGGCGAGTACCGCCTGCGCGACGAAGCGCTCATCTCAGGAATCGACCCCGGCAGCCTCGAACGAGATCAAACCATGCTCGGTGGCCTCGACTACACCATTGGCCCGGCGATCCTGGCCGCGGAGTTGGAATCACGCGAGCTTCGCCTCAGCCCCGGCTATGTGGCCTATCGCTTCCGCGCCAGTGCCTCCCACCGCATCAACGACCTCACGCTCTTTAACGCTTCGGGCTCTTACGAACACCGGCAATACAATGACCAGCAGCGGTTCGGGTTCACCAGCCAGGAAAGTTTCTTGGATACTTTTGAACTCGGTGCCGCTCTTAACACCAAAGTGCGCTCGGATTTGCTACTCAGATTTGACGCCCGCTATTACCAAACCCAAGGTCGCCAGGAAGATTCGCTGGCGCGGCTGCGAATGGGTGTCGATTGGAGCCGAGGCCGCATCGACGTCTCACTAGACACTTGGCTGGGCTACTTCACCCAAGCCAACGACGAAGGCGTCTCGGCCTACATCGGTGTCAAGGTCAAACGGTCGTTCTGACGCCTGCCAAGCCGTCGAAAAGAGATCGCCATATGAGCCAACGCTCCCACAATTCCGCCAACGCCAACCCTCGGCACCAAGCCCGGGGCTTGGTCGTGTTGCTGGTTCTGACCCTCACGGCCTGTGCCACTCCCTCCGCTTCCCCCACGGGCACACACCCCGGACCCCATCCCTCCTGGCCTCCCGCCCCCGCGCCGGCACGTGTGACCCACATTCGCAACATCACCGGCGCGGCTTCCATAACAAACCCTGGTTTCTTCGATAGATTGGGCCTCTTTGTCACCGGAGCGCCTCAGAAGGCCATGGCCCGCCCCAGCAGCGTGGCCGTGCGCGATGGGCGATTCCTGTGCGTCTCGGATCAGGAACTCCAAGGCATCCTTCTGCTGGACCTCCAAGGCGGTTCAACACGCTTTGTCGATCGCCTGGGCAAAGATCGGATGGTCTCACCCGTGGGCGTTGCCTGGTGTGGCACGAACTTGGCGGTCTCCGACAGCGCCCTGTTGGGGGTCTTTCTCCTCGACGAGAATCAGAAGCTCCTGCGCAGGTTGGACAAGCCCGGCGGGTGGGGCCGACCCACCGGTTTGGCCTTCGAACCACGCACCCAACAGCTTTACGTGGTTGACACCTTGGCGCACGAGGTGGTCGTGATGGATCTCCAGGGCCAAGCGCAGCGCACCATCGGCGGGCCCGGAATCGAGCCGGGCCAGTTCAACTTCCCCACGCATGTTTATGTCGATGGCAAGGGCGTGGTTTACGTTACCGATTCGCTCAACTTCCGCGTTCAGGCCTTTGACCCGTCGGGGCAATTCCTCTTTGCCGTCGGCACCCAAGGCGACGCCTCGGGTCATCTGGGCGTGCCCAAGGGCATTGGGGTTGACAGCGATGGCCACATCTACATCGCCGATTCCTACTTCAGTGTGGTGCAGGTCTTTGATCGCCAGGGGCGGTTCCTCCTTCGCATCGGTGCCTCCGGGGAGCAGAGTGGTCAGTTCCACGTGCCTACGGGCCTGACCATCGACCAAGACAACCATATTTACGTCTGCGACAGTTTCAACCATCGAATCCAGGTCTTCAAATATCTGGGAGATCAGAACAATGAAACGCCAGCCATACAGCCCTGATAGCCATGACTCGCGGCTTATCGCGCCCTTCCTGTCCTTTGTGGCCCTTGTGCTGGGGTGCATGGCCTTGCTCGTCTCCGCCTCGCCGGCCCATGCCGGTGGGTCCAATGTGGCGGCCACCAAGCACAACCTCTCGGCCAGCGGGCCGGGAACCGTCAAGACCGCCAGCAACCGCGAGTCCTGCGGCTTCTGCCACACGCCCCACGCCGCCAACCCCATCGCGCCCCTCTGGAATCGCAGCGACCCGGGCACCTACTACCAGACTTACGACAGTTCCACGCTGGTGGCCAACGTGGGCCAACCCACCGGCTCTTCGCGCCTGTGTCTTTCATGCCACGATGGCACAATCGCACTGACCCAGACCTACAACCCCAAAACGCAAATTTCCGGCGGGGCCGTCTACATCTCGTCGCAGGACCGCGGCTACCTGGGAACCGACCTTTCCGACGATCACCCCATCTCCTTTACTTACGACGCGACCTTGGCGGTTCAGAAAGGTCAGTTGCGCGACCCCTCGGCCTTGCCCCCCGAAGTTCAACTCGACAAGGACCACCGCCTTCAGTGCACCACTTGTCACGATCCCCACGATGACAGCAAGGGCAAGTTCTTGCGCCTGGACAACACCAATTCAAAACTCTGCGCCTCCTGCCACAGCCTCAATGATTGGCAGATCACCCCCCACGCGCTTTCCACGGCCTCGCTCAACACCGCCTCCAAGGACGCGTGGACCAACCTCAGCGTCAGCACCGTCGCCAATGCCGGCTGTGAGAGTTGCCATCGTCCCCACACCGCCGGTGGCCGCCAGCGTCTGCTGCGGCATGAGGCCGAGGAAAGCAACTGCATCAACTGCCACGACGGCACCGTCGCCAAAACCAACATTGCCTTGGCGCTGCAGCAGTTATCAACCCACGCCTCCGATAAATACACCGGCGTCCATGACCCCAAGGAAAATACGGTCAGCATGAGCGCCCATGTCGAGTGCGCCGACTGCCACGCGCCCCATCGCATCGGGGCGGGGGGCAACAACACCGCGCCCAACATCCGCCCCTCGATGTATGGTGCCAGCGGTGTCACCTCGGCGGGTCTGAAAATCGCCGAGGCCCGCTTCGAGTACGAGGTCTGCTACAAGTGCCACGCCGCCAATAACTTCTCCAAGACCCAACTGGTCAACCGGGTCTTGGGTTCCAACGACATCGCCAAGGAATTCGCTCCGGCCAACGCCAGCTTCCACCCCGTGGAAGTCGCCGGCCGCAACATGGACGTACCCAGTCTCATTCAGCCCCTGACAACCACCAGCGTCATTTACTGCACCGACTGCCACACCAGCAACAATCCATCTAGCGTGGGCAAGGGGCCGCACGGCTCACAGGTCAAGCCGCTTCTGGTGGCCGCTTACACCACGGGAGACAATGTCACTGAAAGCGCGCAGGCCTATGCCCTCTGCTACAAGTGCCACAGCCGTTCGAGCATTTTGGGCAACACCACCTTTAAGAGGCACAAGAAGCACATCGTCGATGAGAAGACGCCCTGTTCGGTTTGCCACGATTCGCATGGCGTGCGTGAGAACAGCAACCTGATCAATTTTGATAGTACTGTGGTCAAACCGGCCAGCAACGGTCAAGGCCCGACGTGGAAGGACTTGGGTAACCGCAAAGGCTCCTGCACACTCCGTTGCCACGGCGACAACCACAATAACGAGAGTTATTGAGGGGACGTGGTTTGCCCTGACCTGACTGTTGTGGCTAGGGCAAGATGGGTCGCGCCATAAAAAAAGCGCGGCCGGCAGTGGGGGAGGCTGCCAGCCGCGGGGAAGGGGGCGATTTTAGTGGGCCGTCGCATTACATCGTGACGGTGCGGACGCGCAGGGGGACGTAGCCACAGTTGGGTTCTTCAGCCAGGTAGTTGCCGGTGTCGGCAAAGGCTCGGGCGCGGCAGCCCATGCAGACCTTTTTGTATTCGCAGCAGCCGCACTTGCCTTCGAGCTGTGTATCGTCGCGGAGATCGGCAAAGATGGCACTGTCGCGCCAGATGGTGGGGAAGGGAATGGTCTTGACGTTGCCCGAACTCACGGGCAGGTAGCCGCACGGGAAGACTTCGCCGGTGTGGGACACGAAGCAGACGGCCTGGCCCGCCAGGCAACCTTTGGTCACGGCGCTCATGTCACCGTGTGCCGGTGTTCCATGTGGCGCGGCACCGTGGGGTGGCGATGCCGCGCCGGCATGGGGATGGGAGGGCATGGGATGGCCGGGGGCCTCGGGCATGGGGCCGCCATCGGCCTTGGCACGCTGCCGCTTGACGCGGAAGTAGTGCGGGGCGCAGGTGGCCTTGAGGTGCATGCGGCCTTCGAGGCTGCGGTCATAAATCCAATTCAAGGCTGCTTCGTATTCCTCTTCATCGAGTTTGATGTCATCGCTGAGGCTCATGCCGCAGCCCACGGGCACCAGCATGAACAAGTGCAGCGCGTCGGCCCCCAAATCCAGCGCCATGGCGTACATCTCGTCGAGGTGGGCGTAATTGTGCTTGGTGATGGTGGTGTTGATCTGCATCGAGATGCCCTGCTGACGCAGGGTCTTGAAGCCGTTGATCGAGGCATCGAAGGAGCCATCGATGCCGCGGAAGCGATCATGCGTCCGGGGGCTGGGGCCGTCAAAACTGATTGAGACGCGCCGGAAGCCCACTTCGGCGATGCGGGCGGCGATCTCGGCGTTCATGATGGTGCCGTTGGTCGCCAAGGCGATGGGCAGGCCGATGCGGGTGGCTTCCTCGGCAAGTTCAAAGAGGTCAGGTCGCATGAGCGGCTCGCCGCCGGAGAAGACCAAGATGGGCCGACCGGTTTCAGGCAGGCCTCGAATCATGGTCAAGGCCTGCTGGGTGGACATGTCGTCCTGGCAGAGCTGCCGGGAGACGTCCAAGCGTCGGCAATGGACACAGGCGAGGTTGCAGCCGGCGGTGGTTTCCCAGAAAAGCAGACGAAGGGGCGGCGTCGCAGTGGGGGCCTGCTGGATGCCGGCGGGTTGGTTGCTGACCATGATCTTTCCTCACAAGTGGCTGACATTGGAGTTATTTCAATCTGCGTGCCACAACGGGGGGCGGTTGAGCGGGTCAAAGGGCTTCAAAACGGGGCTTGGAGGTCGTGGGCTTCTCACACCTGAGAAAGCCGGGCATCTGGCATTGTCAGATGCGAATGGTTGACGGCCGGGATTTTCAATGTTGTGGGTGGGTGCCCGTGCGGCGGCGGGGGGGTGTGAAAAATCAACGCTCAGTGTTTCTTGAGCATCGCAACGCAGCGGATGTGGAAGCGAGCCGCAATACGAGACGCATTGGAAGATATTGCTATCTTGAGAAGTCCACTGGCGCGGATTTTGTACCTGATTCCGCGATTGATCCCTCCCTCCGCAAGGCTGATTGCCGTGTTCAAAGCTAGGACCATAGTGATTTCGCGTGTGTTGATGGCGTTCCTGCTGGTGCTGATGACGGCTATGGTCGTTTGGGCCTTGACTAGGCCGGGCGATGACGAGAATGTCAACACGCGGCCCCAAGGTCCCTCAACGAAAACCCCGCTGCGCCTTGCGTTGATCCCGGAGCGCGATGTTTTTGCCCAACGGCGACGTTACCAGGAACTGGCCTCCTACCTGGCAAAACGCCTGGACCAGCCCGTGGAACTCGTGACGCTCAACACCTACAGCGCCATCCTTGACGAACTGCGTAACAAAACCATCGATGGCGGGTTTGCCGGCTCCATGGTGGCGGTGCTGGCGCGCGACCGACTCGGGGCGCGCGTCCTGGTCAAGCCGGAGCATGCCGAGGGGGTCTCGACCTACCGCGGGGTGATCATCGTGGCGGAGAATTCGCCCATCCAAAGCATCGAGGACCTGCGCGGTCATTCGCTGGCCATGGTGCGGACGACCACGGCTGGCAACCTCTATCCGCTTTCGCTTCTGGCACGGGCCAACCTGTTGGACCAAGGCAAGCCGGAGTTTCGTTGGGTGGGCACACACGATGAAGTGGCCCAGGCGGTCGCCGATGGCCATGTTGATGCCGGAGCGATCAAGGACTTGCGTCTGGATGCCTTTGAAAAGGACCACCCCGACGTGCGCTTGCGTCGTCTGGCCATCAGCGAGGCGGTGCCCGACAATGGTCTAATGGTTCGCGGCGATCTGGATGAATCCCTGCGTGAGCGCCTGCGCGAAATCCTGCTGACAATGGACACCGACCCCCAGGGTCAGGAAGTATTGAAGCTGCTGGGTGATCGTCGATTCCTGCCCTGTCCGTGCGAGGAGTACCAGCCGGTGTACGACATGGTCAACCAGATCGGATCGGCTTGGCCCCTGGTGGGAATCGACGGACCGCCCCCGGGAAAGACCAATCCCGCGGAACACTGACTCAGATGCTGCGACGCAAACTCATGCTGCTGATGGTCACGCTCACCACCCTTCTCATGGTGTTGGCGGTGGCGGCGTTGTGGTCGTTGCAGTCGATCCTGGCGGATTTGGACCAC
The DNA here is from genome assembly GCA_038241095.1 of Phycisphaerales bacterium. Classification (GTDB taxonomy): domain Bacteria; phylum Planctomycetota; class Phycisphaerae; order Phycisphaerales; family Phycisphaeraceae; genus JBBDMX01. Next base: position 1,483 of record JBBRGB010000047.1, on the reverse strand, counting down.
ATCAACACCCATGCCCATGCCTTGGTCGATCAGACCAACCAGATCAGCGCGTCAATCGCCCGCGTCGAGTCGGATCTCAATCAATTACGCTCGGGTCAGACGGGGCGGCTCGATGATCTGATCCAGACGGTCAACGACATGCGGAGCCAAGTCCAGGCCATCCGGGGGACGTACGTGCTCCAGTCCGCGGATATCCGGCCGGCCTGCGACCGGATGGTGGCACAATTGGAGATTTTCCAGAAGCACGTGGGCGCTTTGGCGACCAGTGAGGACCCGCGTCTGGCGGCCCAGCACACGCTGCTTTCACTGGATGCCGCGGCGAATCTGCACCAGGCGATTTACGAAATCAGCCGCTTTGCCCACCAGCACGCGCGCCAAGAACAGGAGGCAATGAGCGCCAAGTTTCGCTGGCTGGTCATCGGCATCGGCTTGGGCTTTCTGCTGGTGATCAACCTCTCGGTGCTGTTGTTGATGCGTTGGGCCAGCCTGATCCTGGCGCCGGTGGATCGCCTCGTCGCCGCCAGCCGCGAGCTGGGCAAGGAGCACCTGGACCACCGGGTGGAGTTGCGGCAACACGACGAGTTTGATGAATTGGCACAGGCCTACAATCAACTCGCCCAGGCGCTGCAGCGGAATGAAGAACGCAAGCTGGAGATGATCAGCCAAGTGGCGCTGACCCTCAACCACGAACTCAACAATGCCAGCGCGATCATCGAAATGTCACTGAGCCTGATGCACCGTCGCACGGATGAGGCCTCGACGGAAAAGTATCTCCGCCAGATCCGGGAGAACTTGGCGCGAATGTCGCGTGTTGTGGAGGCGCTCAAGCATGTCCGCCGCATCGTGCTGACGGACTATGTGGAGGGCGTCAAGATGCTGGACCTCGAGCGCTCGACACGGGATGATCCGGTGGATGATGATCCCCAGGCGACGGCTGATCCAAAAAGTTGATCGGGTGCCGCGACTCGGCGAACTTCTCCGCAACTCGACGACGCCCAACCGACCACAAGAACCCGCTTCGCCCCTTCACCAAGGATGACATCCGCGATAACCTATGGCTTTCCGGGTTCCAAGGAGTTGCCCTCCAAACGTGAGCAAGGAACCTCCTCTCCATCACGATCGTCTGCTGTTGAGCCAACTACGTTGGGTGGTGCGGTTGCGCTGGCTTGCGGGCTTGACGGTGGTGGCTGGCGCGCTGACGGATTTGCTGTTGATGCGCTGGTATGAGCACCAGGTCTTGATGATGGCCTTGGGCGGGTTGATCCTTGCTTACAACTTCTGCTTTCATGTCGCGTGGCGGCGATTGCGCCGGCTGCCCCGAGACTCCAACGCCGCCTTGGGCCTGGCATGGTTCCAACTCGTGCTGGATCTCGGAGCCTTGTCAGTGCTGACCCTGTGGACCGGCGGCATCCATAGCCCGCTGCTGGGTTTCTTCGTCTTCCACATGGTCTTCGCCAGCCTGCTGCTGCCGCGACTCATGGCA